>JAEXPQ010000127.1 GCA_023446735.1 Verrucomicrobiota bacterium | reverse complement strand
ACTCTGAACCCTGAACCCGGCGCAAGCAGGAGCAGGATGGGATGGGACGGGAACGAGAACGAGTAGGAGAACGAGAACGATGCCGGAGGCTTGGAATCCGTGCTGTCCGTGGTCAAAGCTACGGCGGAGAGGGCGAGCAGCGGACTGGAAGCGAGACGCTTCCCTTACCCGAAACGCTCCTGCCGTAACCCTGCCCCCTGCCCCCTGAACCCGGAACTCTGAACCCGGAACCCGGCGCAAGCAGGAGCAGGGTGGGCGGAGGTGGAGCTTTGCGGGTAACAAAAAGCCCTCGGCGTTGCGGCCGAGGGCGGGGAAGCGAGCGAGGACGGCGACCTAGAACCGGGTCGTGATACCGGTCCGGAACGCGGTGCCGGCGCTCACGTCGATATCGGCCGTCTGTTCGCCGATCTGGATGCGCAGGTTGCGCGTGTAGCTCTCGTGGAGCGCGCCGACGAAGATGCCGGTGCGCTGGGTCAGGAACCAGTCGAGCTCGCCCGAGACGAAGTAGCCGACGGCGGTCGTGACGGTGCTTTCGTTGTACGGGCTCTTGGTATCGATCGAGAGATAGGTGTTCAGGATCGGGTGCAGGTAACGTTCCTGGAAGAGCAGGCGGGCGCCGAGGATGGTGACGGTGACACCACCGCTGACGCGGGCGGCGAAGCGTTCGCCGAGACGGACCCCGAAGAACGGACCAAAACGAGCGGTCATGAAGGCGCCTTTGACCTGCCAGGTGCCTTCGATATCGATCCCCTCGGTGACGGTCTCGGTCCGGGAGAAGGGCAGCGCATTCAGTCGGATGGAATCGTCGGCCCAGCGGGTGATATAACCGCCGTTGGAGTCCTTGACGTACTGCGACACCATGATCGGATCGCCCTTCTTGTGGAGGCCATCGGCGGTGTCTTCGGTGTAATAAAGCAGCGCTCCGGTCGTGGCATCCTTCGACTGGACCAGTTCGGTCAAATAGTACGCGTATGGGCCGCTGCCGGACTTGGGCGTGTAGCTGACGGTGCCGTCCGTGTTGAGGACTGGGGTCAAGGCTGCGCCGCCCAGCGAATAGGTATCCGTGATCGTGCGGAGGTTCGCCTTCACGGTGCCCTTGGTCTTCGAGTTGATGTCGGCGACGGCCGCGCCGAAGAGCAGGCCCCACGAGAAACGCTTGTTGCTGCCCAACTCGCGGGAGATCTCGACGTCCCAGGAGAGCGAGGACCCGTTGTCCGCTTCGGCGGAGGCGCCGCGGCTCTCGATGCGGTTGGCCATGAACTGCAACGCCTTCCCGTTGGGGTAAGCGGGGTTTGGGTCCGCTACGACCTGATAGTCGCTGGTGAAACTCCAGAGGTTGGTTTTCCCGTCGGTCTTCGTGGTCGGATTGCCCTCCGCATCGACGGTGTAGTCCTTGGCGACGTAGCCGTTGTCGTAGCCGCGGTAGGCGACGTCGGTGATGTTGTTGAGCGGCTCGTACTGGTTGGGCACGGAACCCAGCTTGGAGAACTTCACCTTGGCCTTGCCCGACAAACGGACGCCCACGGAGACCTGGTACGGCGGCGGGCGATACTCGATCGGGATAAAGACCGCCTCCTCCGATTGGACCTTGGTCTGGTCGACCGGCTTCGCTTGCTGGGCGGAGACGGAGGTGCTGCCGAGCAGGACGGCGAGGCTGGCGAGGGGACCGATGAGTCGCGGAAGCGAGGCGGGCTTAACCATGTGGTTTGGGTGTACGGAGTCGAAGACGGCGGGTCAAGAGTCGCGCAGGTACTGGGGCAGAACTTCGGCAGTCGCACAAGGACCAAGCGCGCTCCGCTGTGGGAGCGGTGGAAACGCGTTTGGTTCCCGGGAAAAACGGGGTGCGGCGCGGGGCGAGGTGTCCCGCCCTTGGGGGGGAAGTGGGATGTTTAGGTTGAAGGTCGGAGCGGACAGCCGTGGCGCGGGATTCATCCCGCGAATTCCTCGGGTGCGAAGGCTGCGGCCACCCGCCGCGGCCCGGCCCTGACATCGCGGCCTGAAGGCCGCGCCGCGGGCTGGAGCGGCGCAGCCGTGATCAAGCCATTGCCACAAATCCTCGAGTGACTTCACCCGCACCACTGGTGCAGAGGAAGTCAGCGTGCTCGCACGCGCTTTCCGGAGCGCGAGCACGCTCGCTGCCGACGTGGCGATCGAATGGTCGGGTCAGCCGGCGAGGATCTTCTCGATGGTCGCGAGTTCGCCGGCAGTGAACGCGAGGTTGGCGGCGGCACCGGCGCAGTCTTCGACCTGGGCTGGCTTGCTGGCCCCGATGAGCACGGTGGTGACCGCGGTGCGGCCGAGCAGCCAGGCGAGCGCCATCTGGGCGAGGGTCTGGCCCCGCGCCTTGGCGAGTTCGTCGAGCGCGCGGGTCTTCACGAGCACGGCGTCGGTCACGTGTTCGGGGCGGAGGAAACGCGGGTCGTGGCCGGCGCGGGAATCGGCGGGGATGCCTTGGAAATAGCGGTTGGTGAGCAGTCCCTTCGCCAACGGTGAGAACGGGATGCAGCCCACGCCCTCCTTTTCGAGGAGCGGCAACAGCTCGGCCTCGGGCCAGCGGTCGAGCATGCTGAAGCGCGGCTGATGGATCAGGCAGGGCGTGCCGAGATCGCGCAGGATCGCCAGCGCGCGGGTGGCCTGCCGGTGGTCGTAATTGGAGAGGCCGACGTAGAGGGCCTTGCCGCTGCGGACGGCGTGGGCGAGCGCGCCCATGGTTTCCTCGAGCGGGGTGTCGTTGTCGGGGCGGTGGTGGTAGAAGATGTCGACGTAGTCCACGCCCATCCGGCGCAGCGACTGGTCCAGCGAGGCGAGCAGGTATTTGCGCGAGCCGAAGTCGCCGTAGGGGCCGGGCCACATGTCGTAACCGGCCTTGGTCGAGACGATGAGTTCGTCGCGATGATGGACGAGGTCGGTGCGCAGCATGCGGCCGAAGTTCTCCTCCGCCGAGCCCGGGGGCGGACCGTAGTTGTTGGCGAGGTCGAAGTGGGTGATGCCGAGGTCGAAGGCGCGGCGCACGATGGCGCGGGCGTTCTCGTACGAGTCGGCGCCGCCGAAGTTGTGCCAGAGGCCGAGGGAAACCAGGGGCAGCTTCAGGCCGGAACGGCCGCAGCGGCGATAGAACGCGGGGTTGGCGTAGCGCGAAGCGGAGGGGAGGTACATGACGCCCGAAAGCAAACACCGAAACTGCGGCGGCGAAAGGGGGAAAGCGGCCGGCGCAATTCGGAACGTTCGAGCGATGCATCGCGGGCGGCGCGGCGTGCCCGAACGGCGGTTACATCTTGGGGAAGCCGCCCTGGCGCTGCATGGCCTCCATCTGGCGCATCATCTTCGCGCCCTTGGCGCCGCGCATCATTTTCATCATCTTCTGCATCTGCTGGAACTGCTTGATGAGCTGATTGACCTCCACGACCTTCACGCCGGCGCCGTTGGCGATGCGCAGGCGGCGGGAGCCGTTGAGCACCTCGGGCTTGCGGCGCTCCTGGTGGGTCATCGAGAGGATGATCGCCTCGGTGCGGGCCATCTGCTTTTCGGCGGAGTCGTCGAGCTTCACGCCGCTCATGCCGGGCAGCATGCCGAGGACCTTGTCCATCGAGCCGAGCTTCTTGACCTGCTGCATCTGCGCGAGGAAGTCCTCGAACGTGAAGTCGGCCTTGCGGAGCTTCTCGGCCATCTGTTCGGCCTGCTTCTGGTCCATGACCTCCTGCGCCTTCTCGACGAGCGACACGACGTCGCCCATGCCGAGGATACGCGAGGCCATGCGGTCGGGGTGGAAGGTCTCGAAGTCCTCGCTCTTCTCGCCGACGCCCACGAATTTGATCGGCACGCCGGTGATGCTCTTCATCGAGAGCGCGGCGCCGCCGCGGGCGTCGCCGTCGAGCTTGGTGAGGACGAGGCCGGTAAGTTGGAGCGCCTCGTGGAAGGCGCGGGCGACGTTGACGGCTTCCTGCCCGAGCGCGCCGTCGGCGACGAGCAGGACCTCGTCGGGCTGGATGCGGGCGTGGAGTTTCTTCACCTCCTCGATGAGGTCGGTGTCGATCTGGAGGCGGCCGGCGGTGTCGAAGATGATCGCGTCGTGCGCGGCGCCGAGGGCGGCGGTGAGGGCGGCGGCGCCGAGGGCGGGCACGTCCTTCGAGGCGCGGTCGCAGAAGAAGCCGAGCTCGTTGGTTTTCGCCAACATCTCGAGTTGGTCGATGGCGGCGGGGCGGTAGACGTCGCAGGCGACGACGGCCGGGCGGTAGGCCTGTTTTTTCAACAACCGGCCGAGCTTGGCCGAGGTGGTGGTTTTGCCCGAGCCGTGGAGACCGACCATCATGATCTTGAGCGGGCGGGCGCCGGAGAGCGCGGTGGAGCCCTCGCCGAGGAGCCGCACCAACTCGTCGTGGATGATCTTCACGACCTGCTGGCCGGGGGTGACGCTCTTGAGGACCTCCTGGCCGACACACTGGGACTGCACGCGCTCGACGAACTCGCGCGCGACTTTGAAGTGCACGTCGGCCGAGAGCAGGGCGGTGCGCACTTCCTTGAGCGCTTCGGCCATGTTTTCCTCGGAGAGTTTGCCGACGCCGCGAAGATTGCGCAGCGCGCTGCCCAGTTTTTCGGTGAGAGATTCGAACATTGCGGCGCGAGTGAAACGGCGGCCCGCGGCGAAGCAGCACAAATTTTCCGGCGGACTGGGACACCGCGGCGAGGCCCTCCGAGGCGGGACGGCGCAACCGCGGGACAGGGCGGCGCGTTACAGCCAGGCGGACGGTTTCGAACGAGCGTGGGCCGGGTTGCGCAAGTCGGTTGTTCTCATCGGGAAGCGACGGGGGCCTCCTCGTTCCCCGACCGCGAAAAATCGTGGGACAGTTGTTGCTAGGCGGGGTCGCACTCTCAACCTCCGCAACCGCAACCTCCAACACCTCCCTCAACCATGATGTATTGGCTCCTCCTCATCGGTATTCCGCTGATCCTCGGTCTGTACGCGCAGTTCAAGGTTTCCAGCGCCTACCAGAAGAACGTCCAGGTCGGTTCGCGCAGCCGCATCACGGGCCGCGAGGCCGCCGAGGCGGTGATGGCCGCCGCCGGTATCCGCGATGTAGAGATCGTCGAAGTCGACGGTCATCTCACCGACCATTACGATCCGACCAACAAACGCCTGGCGCTCTCCTCGCCGAACTATCGCGGCGACAGTCTGGCTGCGCTCGGCGTGGCGGCGCACGAGGCCGGCCACGCGATCCAGCACAAGGAAGGCTATGCGATGATGAAGGTCCGGCAGACCCTGGTGCCCGCTGTGCAGATCGCCGCGCCGATCACGTATATCTTCCTTGGCTTCGGCTTCTTCTTCCTCGGTGCGCTGTTCAAGGTGCTGCTGCCGATCGCCATCGCCGCCCTGATGGTGATGGTCCTCTTCCAGCTCGTGACGCTGCCGGTGGAGTTCGATGCCAGCCGCCGCGCGAAGGCGCAGTTGGTCCGGCTCGGCATCCTTGGCCGCGAAGAGATGGTCGGCGTCGACGAGACGCTCAACGCCGCGGCGCTGACCTACGTGGCGGCGTTCGTCTCTTCGCTCGGCAACCTCCTGTATCTGCTGCTCGCCTTCACCGGCGGCTCCCGCAGCGACGACTGAGCGGCGCAAGCGGAGCGCCAGTGCACTCTCGAAAGCGGCCCTTCCGGGCCGCTTTTTTCATGTCTCCGGGCCGCCGAGGTGGGCGTAGACGGCGACGGCTTGGGCGCGGGACCGCACGTGGAGCTTCTCGTAGATGCGGCGGATGTAGGTGTTCACCGTCGGCACGGTGATGCCGATCTTCTCCGCGATCTCCTTGTAGAGCAGCCCGCGCGCGAGCAGCTCCAGCACCTCGTTCTCGCGGGCGGAGAGCCCCTCCGTGGTGCGGGCCTGCGGCCGGGGCTGCTGGAGGGACTGCACGACCTTGCGGGCGATGGCGCTGGTCATCGGCGAGCCCCCGGCGTGGACCTCGCGCAGGGCGGCGACGAGCGCGGGGCGGGCGGTGCGCTTGAGCAGGTAGCCGGTGGCGCCGGCGCTGAGGGCGGCGAAAATGTGCTCAACATCCTCGTACACGGTGAGCATCACGAACTGCGTGTGCGGCAGCAGGGGCTTGAGCCGGGCCACGCACTCGACGCCGTTCCGGCCGGGCAGGTTGATGTCGTTGAGCACGACATCGGGACGGTGCGCGGGGAGTGCGGCGAGGGCGGCTTCGGTCGAGGCGCAGTCGAAGACGCAAGCGAAGTCGGGCTCCTCGTGGATCCACTGGCGGAGCAGGGCGCGGACGGCGTCGTCGTCCTCGACGATGGCGATGCGGATCGGGGCGTCGGACGTGACCGGGGCGGGGGCGGCGGGAATCATGCGGGGGCGGCGGGGGGCGGGCAGCGGAGCGTGAAGCTCACACGGGTGCCCGCGCCGGGGCGGGCGTCAAGTTCGCAACGGCCCCCGATCTTCGCGAGGCGTTGGCGCATGTTGAGCAGGCCGTTGCCGAAGCCGGCGGGATCGGCGGGCGGAGCGAAACCCCGGCCGTCGTCGGCGAGGACGAGCACGAGGTCGTCGCCGTCGATGCGCAGCGAGATCTGGACCTCGGTGGCGCCGGCGTGCCGGATGGCGTTGTTGAGCGCCTCCTTGAAGGCGAGGAAGAGGTTGTGGCGGACCTCGGCCGAGAGCGGCCGATGCGGCACCGCGACGGGCAGGTCGAGCCGGCACCGGAGCCCGGCGGTCTCGAGGAGGGAGCGGGCGAAATCGCCGACCATGTAGCTCACGAGGCTGTCGAGCGAGTCGTGCCGGGGGTTGATCGCCCAGACGATCTCGTCGAGGGCGGCCGTGACCTCGTGGGCGGAAGCGTAGATGCGGCGGAGGCGGTCGTCGGGGGCGGCGCTCTGGGCGAGCATGAGGATGCGCGTGAGGTGGGCGCCGATATCGTCGTGGATGTCCTGGGCGATGCGCGACCGCTCTCGTTCGACGGCGTGGCGTTGCTCAAGCTCGTGCAGGCGGCGCCGCATGCGGCGGTGCATGAAGCGGCGCACGGCGAGCGTCACCGCGCCGAGGGCGAGCAGGCCGGTGCCGCCGAGGAACCACCAACGTTGCCAGAAGTACGGGCGCACCGTGAACGGAAGGCTCGCGCCGACGGTGTTCCAGAGGCCGTCGTTGTTGCAGGCGACGACCCGGAAGGTGTAGCGGCCGGCGGCGAGGTGGCTGTAGGTGGCGCTGCGTTTGGTGTCGGCCTCGATCCAGCGGGCGTCGACACCTTCGAGCCGGTAGCGGAAGCGTACCTTGGCGGGGGCGGAGAAGCTCAGCGCCGTGAAGTCGAAGCTCAGCCGCTGGTGGTCGGGCGGCAGCTCAAGCGCGGCGGGCAGGCCGGCGGAGAAATCGTGGAGCCGTTCGTCGACCCGGAGCCGGCGCAGCAGGACGGGCGGAGGGCGGGGATTGGGTTGGAAATGTGCGGGATCGATGGTGACGAGGCCGCGGCCGGTCGGGAACCAGAGGCGTCCGTCGGGCGAACGCGCGCCGGCCGAGTGGAGGCCGCCGGCGAGTTCGATCGTGGGCAGGCCGTCGTTGCGGTCGAAGACGAGCGGGTTGACGCGTTCGGCGAGGCCGTCGGCGCAGAGGTCGAGCTCGGTCCGGGCGAGGCGCGCGATACCGTGGTGGGTGCCGAGCCAGAGATGGCCGAGTCCGTCGTCGGCGATGTGGCAGATGGTGTTGCTGGCGAGGCCGTGGCGCAGCGCGATGGTGGAGAACTTGCCGTCGCGGAGGCGGCAGAGTCCGGCGTCGGCGGTGCCGATCCAGAGCGTGCCGTCGGCATCCGCGAGGAGGGCCTGGATCGAGTCGCTCGGGAGCCCGTCGGTGGTGCGGAAGCGCCGGTGCTGGCCGCCGGCGAAGCGCCCGAGCCCGCCACCGATCATGCCGTACCAGAGGGCGCCGTCCGGCGTG
Organism: Verrucomicrobiota bacterium; assembly: GCA_023446735.1. Taxonomy (GTDB): domain Bacteria; phylum Verrucomicrobiota; class Verrucomicrobiia; order Opitutales; family Opitutaceae; genus CAJCBL01. Next base: position 2,986 of record JAEXPQ010000127.1, on the reverse strand, counting down.
CGCGCGCAGGTGGCGACATCGGCGCCGCTGCCGAGGTGGAGCGGCGGGGCGGAGCCACCGGGAGCGGCCCAGCGGAGGAGACCGCGGCCGGCCCCGATCCAGAGGGTGTCGTCGCCGGGGAAGCGTTGCAGCGCGAGCACCGGACCGTCGGCGGCGGGGAAGGCGGGCGCGGGGGCGACCTGGTCGGCGTCGAGCCGGAACAGCCCGTTGCTCCACGTGCCGGCCCAGAGGGCGCCGGTGGCGTCGGTGGTGAGGGACCAGACGAAGGCGAGGTCGGGGACCTCGGGCGGCCCGTAACGGGTCCAGCTGTCGCCGTGCAACCGGTACAGGCCGGCGCCCTCGGTGCCGACCCAGAGCGCGTGGTCCGGGGTGGCGAGCAGGGCGAGGGTGCCGCGGCCCTGCCATTGGTCGGGTGGGGCGATGGTGTCGAACCGGGCGGGGACGAGCTGGGCGAGGCCGGCCGAGCCGCAGCCGATCCAGAGGTTGCCCTCCTCGTCCTCGCAGAGGGCGCGGACCCAGTTCTGCGGGAGGCCGCGGCTCTGGTCGATCCGGACCCAGCGGCGGTCGGGGCGCAGGAGGAAGAGGCCGTGCTCCAGCGTGCCGACGGCGAGGGTGCCGTCGCGCCGCTCCAGCAGCACGGTCACCGGGCTGTCTCCACCCCAAGGGCACGGGCCGCGGTTCTCGACGAGCTGTTCGTCGTGCCAGCGTTGCACGCGCCAGTCGCGCACGACCCAGATGCCGTCGCCGCGGGCGGGGGCGGCGGCCATGACGTGGCCGCTCTGGCGGGCCCGCTCGAAGTCCACCGGCCGGCGGTCGCCGGCCTCGTCAAGCCGCAGGACGCGACCGTCGGCGAGCACATGGAGCGTCCCGCCGCGGTCGGCGAAGATGGTCGCGGGGTTCGGCGCCTCCTGCCGGGCGGGGAGGGCGAGGCTGCGGCCGGTCGACGCCGGCTCGATCAAGCCGCTGCGACGCAGCAGCCAGATCTCGCCGTCGCGGGCGCGGGCGAGCGAGACGATCCCCTCGGTGCGGTGCCCGGAGCCGCCGGGGACGGCGGCGAAGTTGCCCGCATGATACTGCGAGAGCAGGCCGGTGTCGTGGCCCACCCAGAGCCGGCCGTCGGCGTCCGCCAGCAGGCTGACGATGCGGGTGCCGGCGAGTTCGGGCGTCTCGTCGAGCTCGAAGGACTCGAAGCGCACGCCGTCGAAACGGGCGAGGCCGCCGTAGGTGCCGATCCAGAGATGGCCGTCGGTGGTCTGGGCGAGGGCGGTGACGGTGTTTTGCGGCAGGCCGTCCTCGACCTGCCAGGACCGCAAGCAATAGGCGCCGCCGTCGAGGCCCGCGATCGTCCGCAACTCCTCCGCCCGGCTGGGGACGGCGAGGGCGCAGGCGGCGAGCCAGACGGCGGACCGGAGCGAGGGGACGAGACGCGAGAGGGGCATCGGGCGGGGCGCCGCAGGGAGGGAACCCACCTGCAGCGTGCGGTCGCGGCGGGGCTTGGCAATCCGCCGAAGCGACGAGGGCGTGAAACGCGGGGCCGCGCCTCAACCCGGGGCCGGGCGGCCCAGGGAGTCCCGCGGGAGGGCGAGGAGGGCGGTGGTCTGGCGGCGGACGCGCTCGGCGATGCCGCGGTCGAGCTGCTTGAGCCAGCGGGGCGGGATGTCATGGACGCCGTAACACGCACCGGCGAGCTGGCCGACGAGCGCGCCGGCGGTGTCGGCGTCGCCGCCGCGGTTGACGACGTCGACGATGCAGGACTCGACGCTGTCGTTGCGGAAGAAGGCGTGCAGGACGGTCTGTACGGTGTCGACGACGAAGCCGCTGGTGTTGCCGGGCCACGGCTCGAAGCGGAAGCGCGGGTGCAGGGCGAGCGTTTCGGAGACGCAGCGCCGGCAGTCGGCGATCGAACCGCCGAGGAGGAGGGTCTGCGTGAGCTGGCCGAGGAGCAGGGTGGCGGCGTCGGAGAGCGGATGGTTGTGGGTGAGGTGAGCCTGCGCGAGGGTGCAACGGGCGAAGCTCGCGGCATCGCCGAGGGCGACGAGGGCGACGGGAAGGTTGCGCATGGCCGCGCCGTTGCCGGCGTTGTCCTCGGCGGCCGGGGCCGCGAGGGAACCGTCGAGCATGTAGCGGCGGATGCCCCGGCGGCAGGCGTGCCCGATGTCCGGCGGCTTGCTGCGCATCCAGCCCACGAAGGAGTCGGCCACCATGCGCAGGTCCCAGCCGCGGGCGGCCAGGAGGGCGTCGCCAAGAGCCAGACACATCTGCGTGTCGTCGGTGACCTGTCCGGGTTTGAGGCGGAGCCAGCCGCCGCCGACGATGTTGCGCAGCCCGCCTTTGAAGGTGCCCGCGATCTCGCGCGCGGTCATAAACTCGGCGGTGGCCCCGAGGGCGTCGCCGATGGCGAAACCGAGGTACGCCCCTAGGGCGCGATCGTGGAGCGTGAGGGCGGTGGCGGACACGGCGGGCCGCGGAGCAGGGCGCGAGCCAGAGGAAGGCGGCGACCGGCAACCGGAGAGTTTAGGTTGAAGGTTGAAGTTGAAGTGGGTCCGAGCGGCGCTCGGCCGTGGTGTGGTGCTTTAGCCCGCATCGTTTGGTCCCGTTTACATCCCATGGGTGGTGCTCCAGTCGTTCGGCGCGGTCTGAAGCGCCGCGCCACGGGGTGGCGGCGGAACCCGACGCGGTCGTCGGCCGACATCGGGTTTCCGACCGGAATGTCGGGATTACGGGGGTGGTATTTGGGGGCGGAACGCCGCCGAAAGTTTCTACGTGCGGGTGTTCAGCGAGTTGCGCGGCGTTGGCCCGGGTTGGCACCGCGGCGGCTTAAGGGGATGGCATTCCCGAAGGCAGTTCACCGAACGCAGTTAAAACCAGAAAATTAATACCATGAGAAAAGTAGCGATCTACGGCAAGGGCGGCATCGGCAAGTCGACCACCACGCAGAACACGGTCGCCGGTCTCGTCGAAATGGGGAAGAAGGTCATGGTGGTCG
>JAEXPQ010000067.1 GCA_023446735.1 Verrucomicrobiota bacterium | reverse complement strand
CCGCCGGGCGCAAAAGCGTTCGCCGCGGAACGCCGACGCGGCATCCTTGTCGCCTCACCCTCATCGGTGCGCCCACCGCGCCGCACCCCAAGCCGTTTCCACTGCCCATGAAAACGTTCCTCCCAGTCGCCCTCCTCGCCCTCGCCTGCCTCGTCCCTGCCGCGCCGGCCGCCGAACCCGCCTCGCCCCCGCCGCTCATCCCGATGCGGGACTTCTTCCGCAACCCGGATAAGATCGGTTTCTCGCTCTCGCCAGACGGCACCCACATCGCCTGGCTCCAGCCCTGGGAGAGCCGTCTCAACATCCACGTTCAGAAGATCGGCTCCGCCGAGATCGTGCGCGTGACCGCCGCCAAGGAGCGCGACATCCGCCGCTATTTCTGGAAGGGCTCCGGCCACCTCGCCTACTTCCTCGACCAGGGCGGCGACGAGAACTTCCACCTCCACTCCGCCGCCGTCGACGGCTCCGGCAGCAAGGACCTCACCCCCTTCCCCGGCGTGCGCGCCCAACTCGTCGACGACCTCGAGGACCACGACACCGACGCCATCATCGAGCTCAACCGCCGCAACCCCGAGGTCTTCGACGCCCACCGCGTCAACCTCGCCACCGGCGAGCTCACCCTCCTCGCCGAGAACCCCGGCAACATCACCGGCTGGGTCACCGACTGGGCCGGTCGCATCCGCGTGGCCACCACGACCGACGGCGTGAACTCCAGCCTGCTCTACCGCGACGACGAGAAGTCGCCCTTCCGCACGGTCGTCACCACCGACTTCCGCGAGACGCTCCAGCCGCTCTTCTTCACCTTCGACAACCGCGAGCTCTACACCACCTCCAACCTCGGCCGCGACAAGCAGGCCATCGTCCGCCTCGACCCGGCCACCGCCAAGGAGCACGAAGTGCTCTTCGAGCACCCGGAGGTCGACGTGGCCGAACTGCTCGCCTCGCGCCACCGCAAGGTCGTCACCGGCGTCGCCTTCACGGTCGCGCGCCGCGGCTACAAGTTCTTCGACGACGCCCGCGCCCGCCTCCAGGCCGACCTCGAGAAGCGCCTGCCCGGCTACGAGGTCTCGATCGCCAGCATGAGCCGCGACGAGTCGAAATGCCTCGTGCGCACCACCAGCGACAAGTCCCGCGGCGCCTACTACTTCTACGACCTCGCCGACGGCCGTTTCCTCAAGCTCGTCGACGTCAGCCCCTGGCTCGTCGAGGCGCAGCTCGCCGACATGCAGCCCGTGGCCTTCCCGGCCCGCGACGGCCTGCCGCTCAACGGCTACCTCACCCTGCCGAAGGGCGTGCCCGCGAAGAACCTGCCGATGGTCCTCCTGCCCCACGGCGGCCCCTGGGCCCGCGACGAGTGGGGGTTCGACTCCGAGGCGCAGTTCCTCGCCAACCGCGGCTACGCCGTGCTCCAGGTGAACTTCCGCAGCTCCACCGGCTTCGGCCGCAAGTTCTGGGAAGCCGGCTTCAAACAATGGGGACGCGGCACCATGCAGCACGACCTCACCGACTCCGTGCGCTGGGCGATCGACCAGGGCATCGCCGACCCGAAGCGGGTCGCCATCTACGGCGGCAGCTACGGCGGCTACGCGACCCTCGCCGGCCTCGCCTTCACGCCCGAGCTCTACGCCGCCGGCGTCGACTACGTGGGCCCCTCCAACCTCTTCACGCTGCTCGGCAGCCTCCCGCCGTACTGGGAGCCGTTCCGCCAGCAGATGTATGCGATGGTCGGCGACCCCGTGAAGGACAAGGAGCTGCTCACCGCCATCTCGCCGCTCTTCAGCGCCGACCAGATCCGCGCGCCCCTGCTCGTCCTCCAGGGCGCCAACGACCCGCGGGTGAAGAAGGCCGAGGCCGACCAGATCGTCGCCGCCCTCAAGCAGCGCGGCATCGACGTGCCCTACATCGTGAAGGACAACGAGGGCCACGGTTTCTCCAACGAGGAGAACCGCTTCGAGGCCTACCGCGCGATCGAGCAGTTCCTCGCCAAGCACCTCGGCGGCCGCGCCGAACCGGTCCAGCCGTAGTCGCACCCCGATACACCCGGGGCGGGTGAACGCGCCTGCGTTCGCCCGCCGCGAGGTCCCTGAGGCTCACCGCCCCGCGACCGAGCAGAACCGCCGCGCCGCCTCGGTCAACTCCGCCTCGGCCAGCACGCCGAAGGTCAGGCGAGCGGTGTTCTTCGCCGGCCGATCCCCGTAGCAGAGCTCGCCGGGCACGTAGAGCACCCCGGCCGTGACACAGCGGTGGAAGAACTCCGAGTCGATCCCGAGATCCGCGCCGGTTGGCGCCGTGAGCCACAGGTAGAGGCCGCCGCGAGGTTGTCTCCACGTCCAGCCCCGCGCCGCGAGTCCACCCGCGAGGAGCGCGGCGTGCAGGACCCGCATCTTTCGCTCGTAGGCCGGGCGAATCCGGGCGAGATGCGCGTCGAACGTGCCGTCTGCGAGCACTTGTTCGAGCACGGTCTGATTGAGGTTCGCCGTGCCGAAATCGTGGTGCCCCTTCACGTGGAGCATGCGCGCCAACCACTCGGGCGCCGTGCAAACCCCGTATCCGACCTTCAATCCCGTCGCGAACGGCTTCGTCAGCGTGCCCGCGTAAAGCCGGGGAAACGCCGCCCAGTCCTCCAGGGCCAGGATGCTCGGCGCCCCCGCGGCGCCATCGAACGCCATCTGCCGATACGCGGCGTCCTCGATCGTCGGCACGACCATACCGTGGGTCGTGAGCACCCGCGCCAAGCCGCGTTTCTCCGCGGTGTCGAGCGAGCGGCCCGAGGGATTCGAGAAGTAGCCGATCACATAGACGGCCTTCACCCGGCGCGCGGAACCGTCGCGGGCCATCCCCTCCAGCAACGCATCCAGCGCCGGCAAGTCGAGACGTCCGTCCGCCCCGACCGGCAGCGAACGCGCCTCGACCCCGAGGCCGCGCAACATCTCGAGGAAGACGAAATAGCTCGGCCGATCCACGAGCACGATGTCGCCCGGATCGCAGAGCGCCTGCATCGCCAGGTAGAGCGCCTGTTGGGATCCGTTGGTGACCACCAACTGCGCCGCCTCCACCCGGTCCGCCGTCCAGCCCTCCTCGCGCGCCAACCGTTCCGCGAGCAGCCGGCGCAGCCCCGGCCGGCCCTGGTTCGTGCCGTACTGGAGCAACTCCGGCGAGCCGCCCGGCGCGGTGAGGGACGCCACCGCCCGCGCAAACGGATCGACCGGCAGCGTTGCGTTGTCCGTGAAGCCCGCGGCGAGCGAGAGCAGCTGCGGATTCTCCAGGGCAGCCGTCATCAACCGCGCGATGATCGGCGGCGCGGCGCGGCGGCCGAGGGCGGAGAAAGGGATCGGGCGAATTTCGCTCATGCGGAGCGCAAGGCCATGCCCCAAGCCGCCGGCGCCGACAATGCGAAGTTTCTCGGGATCCCACTTCTCCGCCCCCGCGCCCGGCCTCTTTCCCTTTGAATCCGCTCCGCCCGCCCGCTTTGCTCCCGCCATGCCGAAAAAGGAATTCGTCCCACCCGCCTTTCTCACCGAGCTGCTCGCCGCCCATTCGCCCTCCGGCTACGAGTCCGAGGCCCAGGCCGTTTTCGATCGCCACGTGCAGCCCTCCGCCGACCGCTACGAAAAGGACCGGGTCGGCAACCGTATCGCCACGCTCAATCCCGAGGGCGGCCCCGTCCTCATGCTCGCCGGCCACATCGACGAGCTCGGCCTCATCATCACCTACGTCAACAAGGACGGCTTCATCTACTTCGACACCATCGGCGGCCACGACCGCAGCGTCATCTCCGGACGGCGCGTGATCATTCAGACGGCCAACGGCCCCGTGAAGGGCGTCACCGGCAAACGCGCCGTGCATCTCATGGACGAGGCCGACCGCAAGAAGGTCCCCGAGATCCACGAGATCTGGATCGATATCGGCGCCCGCTCCAAGGAGGAGGCGCTCACCCGCGTCGCCATCGGCGACGCCGCGACCTACGACCACGAGTTCGAACTCATCCACGGCACCGTCGGCACCGCCCGCGCGTTCGATGACAAGGTCGGCGCCTACATCGTGGGCGAGACGCTGCGCCGTCTCGCGCCGCAGAAGAAGAAGCTCGCCGCGCGCGTCGTCGCCGTCGCCACGGCGCAGGAGGAGATCGGTGTGCGCGGCGCCACCGTCGCCGCGTATTCCGTGAATCCGCACCTCGCCGTCGCGATCGACGTCGGCCACGCCACCGACCATCCCGACTGCGACAACCGCAAGTTCGGCGAGACCAAACTCGGGGGCGGCCCGATCCTTTGCCGCGGCGCGAACATCAATCCGATCGTCTACCGGAAACTCCTCGCCGCCGCGAAGGCCGCGAAGATCCCGCACCAGTTCGAGGCCGACCCGCGCCCGACCGGCACCGACGCCCGCGCCATCCAGATGGGCCGCGGCGGCGTGGCCACCGGCCTCGTCTCGATCCCGCTGCGCTATATGCACACGCCCAGCGAGGTCGTCGACCTTCAGGATGTGGAGAACTGCGTGAAGCTGCTCGTCGAGTTCGCCCTCTCGCTCGAGCAGGGCGACACCGGCGAGTGGTGATCCGGGCCGCGGGGCGAAGCGCCGGCGGCTCCACCCCTGCCCGGCACCCCCACCCCGCCCCACGCCGTGCGCCTTCGGCT
>JAEXPQ010000027.1 GCA_023446735.1 Verrucomicrobiota bacterium | reverse complement strand
CCTACTCCTACTCCTACTCCTACTCCCCCCTCGTCCCTTCCGTACTCGTCGCAGCCGCGCGCCGTGGCGCGCGCCTCTAGGCCGCAATCGACCAACATCGCAGCAGCGCCAACCCTGCCCCAGAATGCCCGCGCGACTGCCGTCCGTCCTTTCGCGCCACCTTCAACCCTCAAGTTCAGCCCAATTCGGTGCGCCTTATCCGGCGTCGCACCCCGCGCGACGCCGATCCCGCGGCACCGGTTCCGTCACGCCGCCCGCGAAATCCGTTTGCTTCGTCCCGGCGGGCGCATGCCAATCGCGCCCCCCAACCCTCCCCCGGTTCCATGCATCTGCACACCCTCGATATCGCGATCATCGTCGGCTACTTCGTCGTCGTGGTCCTCCTCGGCCTCTGGGTCTCCCGCAAGGGAACCAAGGACCTCGACGCCTACTTCCTCGGCGGCAAGTCCATGCCCTGGTACCTGCTCGGCGTGTCCGACGCCTCCGGCATGTTCGACATCGCCGGCACCATGTGGCTGGTGTACGCACTCTTTCTTTACGGAGCGAAGAGCATCTGGCTCCCGTGGATGTGGCCCACGTTCAACCAGATTTTCCTCATGATGTTCATGAGCGCCTGGACGCGCCGTTCCGGCGTGATGACCGGCGCCCAGTGGATCCAGACTCGCTTCGGCTCCGACCGCGGCGGCACGCTCGCCCATTTCAGCGTCGTGGCTTTCGCGCTGGTCAACGTCATCGGCCTGCTCGCCTACGCGTTCAAGGGCATCGGCAAGTTCGCCGTCGTCATGCTCCCGTGGCGCTTCACCGGCGAGACCTCCGGCCTGCTCGCCGACGAGAACATCTACGCGATGATCCTCCTCGGCCTCACCTCGCTCTACGCGATCAAGGGCGGCATGATCAGCGTCGTCATCACCGAGGTCACCCAGTTCACCATCCTCACCCTCACGGCGCTCACCATCGGCGCCATCGCGATCATCAAGGTCTCGCCCGCCATGATCGCCGCCTCGATCCCCGAGGGCTGGATGAATCCGTTCTTCGGCTGGACGCTCGACCTCGACTGGAGCGGCATCCTCCACTCGGCCAACTCCGTCATCGCCAAGGACGGCAACGAGTTCTTCTCCATCATCATCGGCCTGATGTTCTTCAAGGGCGTGCTCGCCTCCCTCGCCGGCCCCGCGCCCAACTACGACATGCAGCGCATCCTCGCCACCCGCAACCCGCGCGAGGCCTGCCTGATGAACGGCATGGTCACCGGCGTGCTCATGTTCCCGCGCTACATGATGATCGCCGGCATCACCGTCATGGCCCTCGCCTTCACCATGCCCCAGCTCCAGAGCATGGACACGCCCGACTTCGAGAAGATCCTCCCCATGGTCCTGAGCGAGCAGGTGCCCACCGGCGTGCTCGGCTTCCTCCTCGCCGGCCTCGCCGCGGCTTTCATGTCCAACTTCGCCGCCACCCTCAACGCCGCCCCGGCCTATGTGGTGAACGACATCTACAAGCGGTTCATCAACCCGAACGCCGGCGGCAAGAAGGAGGTCATGCTCAGCCGCGTGGTCTCGCTGGCGTTCCTCGCGATCGGCATCGTCTTCGGCCTGCTCACCGACCGCATCACCGACGTGATGATGTGGCTCGTCGGCTCGCTCTACAGCGGCTTCGTCGTCGCCAACGTCCTCAAGTGGTACTGGTGGCGCTTCAACGGTTACGGCTACTTCTGGGGCATGATCGCCGGCATCGTCGGCGCGATGGTCGTGCCCGAGCTCGCCCGTTACGCCCTCGCCCACAGCACCTCGCTCAAGGGCATCTTCGGCGAGAACTTCAACATGATCTACACCTTCCCGGTCCTCTTCGTGGTGTCGCTCGCGGGCTGCCTGCTCGGCACCCTGCTCACCAAGCCCGAGGACGACGCGGTATTGAAGAAGTTCTACCGCACCGTGAATCCCTGGGGCTGGTGGGGCCCGATCCGCGCCAAGGTCGTCGCCGACGACCCGCGCTTCGTGCCGAACCGCAACGCCGCCCGCGATCTGACCAACGTCGCGGTGGGCATCGTCTGGCAGCTCTGCCTGGTCACGCTCCCGATCTACATCGTGCTGCGCCAGTGGCCGTGGGTAGGCGTGATCGCCCTCGTCCTCGTCGTCACCTCGGCCTTCATGAAGTTGAACTGGTACGACAAGCTCGAGAAGGCCGATCCGGCCGCATAGGCCAGAGAGCTCGCTCGCGTTCCGGCCGGATCGAACGCGAACCCAAGGCAGGTGCACGGGCGTCGCTCGCCGACGCCCTCCGCTTCAACCGCACCACCCTAGCCTACGCTAGGGCCACCTTTTCGCGGATCAACCGGAGGAAGGTCGGATAGTCGTTCACCGCCGGCAGCTGCGGGAACTTTTTGATGACATTTTCCGGCGCGTGGAAAAGGAAGCCATAGTCTGCCTCGCAGAGCATCGTGGTGTCGTTGAACGAATCCCCGCCGGCGATCACCCGGTAGTTGAGCGCCTTCAGCGCCTTCACGGACTCCCGCTTCTGGTCGGGCATGCGCAGCTTGTAGCCCACGATCCGGTCGTTGTCGACGACTAGGCGGTGGCAGAACAGCGTCGGCATCTTGAGCTGCCGGATCAGCGGCTGGGCGAACTGCTCAAACGTGTCCGAGAGGATGATCAGCTGCACCTCGGCGCGCAGCGTGTCCAAAAATTCGAGCGCCCCCGGGAGCGGCCGCAACGTGCCGATCACCTCCTGGATGTGCGACAGCGTGATCCCGTGGCGATCGAGGATTTCCATGCGGTAGTGCATGAGCTTGTCGTAGTCCGGCTCGTCGCGCGTGGTGCGACGCAGCTCGGGGATCCCGGTCTTTTCGGCGACGGCGATCCAGATCTCGGGCGTAAGGACGCCCTCCATGTCGAGGGTGACGATGCTTTGCTTCACTTCCGACGAGCAAACAGGCCCGCCCTCCCCGCTGGCAAGCCGCGAGGTGAACGACTTCCGTGCGCCTCCGCGCAGCCTCGCCCGCCGGCGCTGCCCGAGCGCGTCGCACCGTGGGCCGCGAGCGGGCCCGAACCGCCGTACCGCCGCTCGTCACCGCCGGAAAAAGGTCTTGCGCACCCGGCACCCGGCGCAAATCGTGCCGCCTGCTTGAAGGTCGGCGCGGTAGCCAAGTGGTAAGGCCGAGGTCTGCAAAACCTCTATGCGCCGGTTCGATTCCGGCCCGCGCCTCCAAGCTCACAACCCGCTCTTCTCCAATGAGAAAGCGGGTTTTGTATTTAAGAATCTGCAGCTTTTCTGTAACAAACTGTAACAAGGGGCAGCGAAGTCAGGGTCGTCATCCACGTCCATTTTTCGCCCTATTTCCCCACCCTAAGAAACCACGTTGGGGAGAAAAAATCAGGCCTCACAGGAGGCCCGCTTCGCGGAAGGAGTAGTAGCCGCGGCCGGCCGGGTCGGCTTTCGGGTCGCCGACGATGACGTGGTCGATCAACGCGATCTCCAGCAACCGGGCCGCGTCTCGCAGCATACGGGTGACCGCCAGATCGGCACTGCTCGGCGCCGGGTCACCGGACGGGTGGTTGTGCGCGACAAACAAGGCCACCGCACCTGCCACGATGGCACCTCGGAACACCTCCCGTGGCGAAACCAAGGTCGAGGTCGCCGTTCCCAGGGAGATCATGTGACGGCCAATCGGGTGATCCCGCCGGTCAAGGTAGATGCAGTAGAACGCTTCCTGCACCGGGTTCTCCTCGAAAGCCGATCGCAGGTATTCGACCACCTGGTCGGGCTTATCGATTTGGATCTCTTCACCGAGAGACACGAGGGAGTAGACCAGTTTGGCTTCGTAAACGCGCATGGTGAGCGCTCGTGCGAGCCGCACCCCCTACCCGACACCGTGTCGAGTGATCGCGGGTGCTTCCCGTCTGAGCGCCCGCTCGGGGTGGGCGAAAGTCAAAGCGCTGGGTGGAGCGCCGAGGCCGTGTCCCGCGCAGCGGGACCAATCGAGGGGGAAGCGAAACGTTTGCGCGTGGTGGAGCCGCGCAGCGGACGACCTTGACCGCCCATACAATGGGACGCGACGGACGGGACAGAGCAATCAAGGGTATTGAGCACACCGACCAAATTCCGGCGCCGCAGTCGTGGCGCTCGCACGACAGTTCACAACCCGCCCAAGTCCGAAACAGTTTTTCACCTTGAAGCTTAAACCACTGCATGTTGTGGATGTCACTTCGATCACCCACTACTAATTGCGATAGTGGGACAAGTTTGCGCCCCAAAGTCTCGTTCCTAGCCAATTCATGAGATGAATTGGCCCAGGGGTGGTTTTGCCCGCCTACGCCGAGGAGTTGATAGGCAACTGGATACGAACGCATCCCCTGTGGCACGCTCAATGCCACGTAATTGAGCAACCGAACGCAGTACTCTTGTTCGGGAAGTTTGAGTGACCGTCCGGATTCGCACCGCGTTCGCGCGGAGCGAATCCGGGGTAACTCCGCAAATCCTAATCCAGACCAAAAGGAACAACAGTGGCTAACCAACACGTAGTAAAACGCGGCCCCGAATGGGCCGTTCGCGGTGCGGGAAATTCCCGTGACACATCACACCACCCCACCCAACAGGCGGCTACTGAACGGGCCAGAGAGATCGCTCAGAACCATCGTAGTGAAGTCGTGATCCACAACCGGCAGGGGCAAATTCGCGACAAAGACAGCTACGGGAATGACACTTGCCCCCCTCGCGACAGAAAACACTAGGACCAACGGGACCAACCTTATGAACGGTACAATTTCAATCGGGGGAGCAGAACGTCCGCTTGCGGAGGCGTCACCCAATTGGCTCAACGAACAGCTGGGAGCTAGACAAGAAGCAGGTGGGAGCACTTGCGTGAGGGTCTCGGTCCGCGACCATGATGTAAACGTCGCGCTAGCAACTCGCGCTTGTAGTGGAGGCGGCGCAGGTGGACGCCCTCCGAACGCTCGGGAACTCCGAATTCTTGAGCTCTGGGAACACCATCGTCTCAACGACCCCACATACCCGCGGGGCCAACTGGTCGCATTTGTAAACGAGCTGCGACGGCTCTAGTCATCCCTCCGCCCAGCTCACCTCGATAACCGGAAACTCCCACTCGAGAACTCTCGCTTTCTCCCGGTAAGCATCCCCCTCCTGATCAATCGTCCGGCGCACCATTGCAGTGATAGTGGCCGATTTGATCCGGCCGATCCGCGACGCCCACACCGATTTCCCCTGCTCCGAGAGCGCAGCAATCGGAACACCTGTCTCGGTTTCAACCAGGACCCAGTTTCCGCCTTGAACGAACCTCACCGGGTTACCGGTGAAAGTACCGCGAAGTGCGGAGTGGACAGGATCGCTCGCGGCTTTACGGCCCGCGTAGCTAATGAAGAGCTCTGCGGGGTGAATGATTGAATACGAGCGTCGGGCCGAGGCATCCGTTCGCTCGACGGGGCGCGGAGTCCGGTCGACGACGTTTTCACCCGAAATCTCTCCGGGAAATGATGTCCGCTGGTCGTTTCGGACCAACAATGTCAGGGTCTCCTTGGCCCGGGTCATCGCGACATAGTAAACCCGCCGCTCCTCCTCCAGATCAGCCTGCGAGCGACCAGCGCCCCATTTCCCATCAGCCACAAGCACGTGAGGGAACTCCAGACCTTTAGCCTTGTGCGCCGTCACCAGCACGACACCGGCACCAGTCCGGTCGGCGCGCCTCCGTTCTGCGACGGCCTCCACGAAGAACTCCCGGATGTGCGCAACGCAGACCTCGGCGTCGCCGGCCTCGCCCGCCCACTCGGACCAGATCTGTTCGATGAAGGTCCACCACCTAGTCACCGGAGCGGAGCCTCGCAGAGCGGTCAGCGCTTCTTTGACCTGCGCGGCAGTCCATGTCTGATCCCTTTTTTCGGCGAGAAGACTGAGCCAAGCATGCACCTCTCGTACCTGAAACGGCGAGATGGGCATCTCTTCATCAGCTCGCCAATCGACGGCGATGCCGGCGTCGTCCAACGCGGAGCGCACCGTCACCAACTCATCTCGCGTACGCCCAATTACCGCAAAGTTCGCCCACGTTCCGGCTGAATCCAGATCCTTGAGCCGGCGGATCTCCTGCGCGATAAACGCGCCTTGCTGCACACTGTCTGCAACGCGGACGCGCTGAACATTCCCCTGGATCAACGGATCGAGCCCCTCCCATCTCCCTCCCGCCGGGTCCCGGTCGCGCATCCGATTCACTCGGATCGGCTGGGCGATCTTCATCCGGTCCTTGTTGTTTCCGATCAGGCGATTGGCGGCGGCGATGATCGCCTTCGTCGACCGGTAGTTCTCGGTCAGGTAATGTTCGCGAGCCTGGTAGTCCTGCTGGAAGCGCCGGATGAACGCCACGTTGGCACCCTTGAATCCGTAGATTGATTGATCGTCGTCGCCCACCGCGATGATCGCCAGCTTCCGGTCGTCCTCGACCTCGCGGCGCCCGGCGATGGCGGAGATGAAGGCGTACTCGTCCTCGTCGACGTCCTGATACTCATCGACCAAGATGTGCGAGAACCCGGCGAGCACCCGATCCCGCACGTCGGAGGCAGCTGATTGCTCATCGTCCGGCTTGCCGGCCAACAACTGCGTGGCGTCCTTCAATAGCTTGGTGAAATCCGGCGCCTCCGCATCGGGATCCTCGCCGCAAAAACTTCGGCCCAACAACCGCAGGGCCAATCCGTGGTAGGTCTGGATCATCACGCGACAGGCGTCCTTGTCGACCAGCCGGTAGATCTGCCGTCGAAGCTGCAGCGCCGCATGTCGGTTGAAGCACGCCACCAGAATTCTCTCCGGCCGAACCCGCTCCACGCGAAGCAGGTAGGCGCAACGATGGGCGATTACCCGGGTCTTTCCCGATCCTGGTCCGGCAAGGATCAGCATGTTCGAACCAGCCGACTCCGCCACAATCGCCTGCTGCACCGGATTGCGGAGGTCGTCGACGACTTTGCGGAACGAATCGATCCCCGTGGCCCGCTCGTACACCTCGGGTTTCTCGCGAAGGAACCGCGCCGCAAACGCAGCTTTTCCCATCTGGAAGTAGGCCGAGATCAGGCGCAGATGCGCGCCGAGGCGCTCGATCCCCATCCGGGCGTACTCGCCCATCACGTGGATCTGGAAGACCTTCTCCGAATAGTGCACGGACAGCGCCGCATAGTCGCCTTTGGTGAAACGCCGCCACTGTTTCCCCTTCCGTTTCTCCAGAACCCGAAGCGTCATCGCCTGCGAGATCAGCGCCTTGCCGTTCTTCAGCTCGATCACGTCGTTCTCATGGAGGTACACCAACAGGTACTGCACGAAAGCGGTGAGCTCACGGACCGACGACAAATCGAGGGTCATGTCTCCGTTCAATGCGGCAAGTACCTCGGACTCACCGAAGACCACCAGCGCAAGCGTCCCGTCAGTCCCCTGCGCCGCCCTGGCTTTCTGCATCAGCAGATCGACGAGAACGCCGGCCGCGTTCTGCCGCAAAGTCGCGAGCTCGATCACCTCCGTCCACGTGCCGGCGAGGCGTAGGCTCGAATACTCGTTGGTCCGGTAGCTGAACTCCAAGATCGACGAAGCCCTGCCGGCCTTTCGGGCATCGCTGGAAAGGGTTCGTAGGATGCGAGTGACATCGTCCGGCAGGCTGGCGTGTTCGCGTGCCACCAACTCCTGATTCACCCGGCGCAAGGCCAGCGGAACCCAGCCATCGGGGTTGGCCTCGGCATGCTGCAAGATGTCGATCAGCGCTCGCTCCCGAGCGACGACCGATTCCAGCTTCTGTTTGGCGTGGCCCGTCCGTCCGACCCGCAAACGCGCACTGAACGACACATCCTTGCTGATCATCCCCGCCTCCGGCTGTGCCATCTCGTTGAGAACTTGGAACACCGGCACGTAGGGGCTCACCCGGGCATACGAGTCCCTTCGCAGTTGGTCGTACAACTCGCGCATCCGCGGCAGCTCCGCGAAATCATCCATACTGATCGCCCGATCCGAGTCCTGGTTCATCAGGACGCTCAGAACGTCTAGCCACAGGGCCTGCTTGCTCTGCGGCAGGTCCAGCCGGGCCATCCGGGTCTTTGCTTCCTGTTCATCGGCGACCAGCGGGCGCGCCTGCAGGACACGCGTCTGATTCTCATCCCGCTCCAAGAACCCCTGCTTCTCCAACACCGCCAAAGCGGTTTTCACCTTCGTCCCTCTCTGGTCGTCACTCTCTTCAACGAAGCTTGGGGCCTCGGTTGCTCCGTCCAAGATCTCCGAAATGGTGACCGTGATCGGATTCCCGTCGCCCGGATCGGACCGCGAGATCGCCCGCCAGATTTGATCGATGTCCCGCTTCTCGATCTTCGACGCCGCAAACAACCCGAACTGGGTTTCGAGATCCTCCGGATTGAACAGCAGCACGCACTCCGCGGGATTCTGATCCCGCCCGGCGCGCCCTGCTTCCTGCAAGTAGTTTTCGAGCGACCCCGGAGTATCCACGTGCACCACAAGCCGGATGTTCGGCTTGTCGATGCCCATTCCGAAGGCGTTCGTCGCCACCACCACCTGGATCTTCCCGCCGAGGAAGTCTTCAAGGATGGCCTTTTTCTGTTCCGCCGGCAGACCGGCATGGAACGCCGCGGTAGACCATCCCTGCCGCGCGAGCTGCTCCGCAAAGTCGGTCACTCGGTTGCGGGTGGCCGCGAAGACCACTGCTGCGCCCAAACCATCACCGATGCGCTCCGTGAGCAAAGCTCCAATCCGCTGAGGCTTCTCGTATTCGGTCACCTGCTCGATCCGGTAGCTCAGGTTGTCGCGCGAGGTGCCACCGTCGAGAAGAACCAGCTCGTGGCCGAGGGTCTCCCGGAAGTGTTTCACGATCTCGTTTTTGACATCGTCCTTGGCGGTCGCGGTCACGCACAACACCGGCGGCACCGGCACGCGCTGCTCCGCGGCAAATTCCCGGATGAAACGGGCGATGTACACGTAGTCGGGGCGGAAATCGTGCCCCCACTGTGACAAGCAGTGCGCCTCGTCGAAGACCCAGCAGCCGATTTCCCGCTGCGTGATCGTCTTCTTGAACGAGGCGTTGCGGAGCTGCTCGGGCGAAACGTAGAGGATGCCGATGCTGCCCAGACGTACCGCCTCTCGCACCTCAGCCTTTTCCGGCGGCGTCTGCATCCCGTAGAGCGCGGCTGCGCACGGCGTGCCGGTCTTGGCCATCAGGCCGTCGACCTGATCTTTCATCAACGCCTGCAAGGGCGTCACCACGATGGTGAGCGCCCCCGTCGTGAAAAACCGGTGCAACGCGGGAATCTGGAAGCACAACGACTTGCCCCCGCCCGTCGGCAGAATCCCCAGTACTGAGCGGCCGCCCATCGCCAAGCGGACAATCTCCTCTTGGAGACTCTTCCCGGGGTTGTCCCGCACCGCCGGTTCCAGACGAAACGCCGGAAAGCCAAAGAAGCGCGTGAGCTGTTTGGTCGGGTCCTGCGTCTGGGAACACCATTTACAGCCGGTATCGCCGCATGGCGTGCTGCGCAGGCGTTTGATCGTTTCCGCCGTCTTCGGGAACCGATGGCGGACCCACCCGGGGATCACAGAATCGGAGCCGGCGACCTGCAACCAGGCGAGCACGTAGGCCAGCGCCGCGCGGTGCTTCGGATCGGATGCCGCCGCGCTCCACTCCCGCCGCGCGGCGTCGGGACAGGCATGCGCGGCCGTGAGCCGCCCCCACAAGTCTGTCGCAGTACCTTCGGCCAGTTCCGGAACGCCAAGCCCATCGAAGAACAGATCCATCCCGCGAGACCCATTCCATGGTAGCTCGGCCCCAGCCAGCAGCCACCGGGTCAGTGCCAAGCGGTCGCGGCCGGTCTCCTTCTCAAGCTCGTTGGCAAACGCGGCAATCGCATCCTCCAGGATGGTCCGACTGGATTCACAGTCTCGCGCGGGATGGTTCTTTGCGGAGCGGACCAGTCGATCATTCTTGGTCAATCGGTGGTACGGGTTCTTCGGGAACGCCAGCGGCGAGAGGTAGAGCGTATCGACGGCCGGCAGGGACCGAAGCACCGCGATTCCGTATTCCGCGTCGAGCACTGGCAGGTCGTGCTCGATGATATTGTGCCCTGCCACAAACCGCGCCGCCTTCGCCAACTCGGGGAACTCACCGAGAAGGGCTGCCACTGCCCTTCTCTCCAGCGCCTCCTTGCGGCATGCGCTCCCGAGCACCACGCCAAGACCGAAGATCGCCCCTCCCGGGACGGCCTCAATGTCGACAAACAGCCCCTGTGAGGGCGCAAGACTCTTCGTCGTGAGCATGCTCAGAACCAGAAGCTCCGGAGATGCGACTTGGCCCCAGCGCGCCCATTGGGGGCCCAATCCGCACTTCGTGAGGAACTCGCTTTCGTGGGGGAAACCATGGACGAAGCGTGAGCATGCGATTACCGACGTTCAAGCATTGGACACAGATCGCAGGGCGACGAAGGCTACACGCCCGGCGTACCGAGTTCAGGTTTGAAGGCAGCTTCTAGGCGCCTCAGCGCAGCAACCATCTGGCCTTCAGACTCCTGCCGGAGGTATACCCGCAGGGCGTGACTCCGTTGATAGCAAAGTCCGCGAGCAGCACTACGAGAGCGAACTCCCCTCCAGGGCAGTTAACGAGTCGTGAATCTCCGTGACCGATACCGGACGGAAATCCTATATTTGCGGGCAAATGAGCATTGAGACCAAACAGAGGGTGCTGGTTTACCAACGCGCCAGCTTCATCACCAAAGAAACGCGGACATTACAGCAGGTCGTCGAAGCCGCCTTGTCAGCGTGTCCAAAAACCGGGCAGCGCGTGCAGAGCTCGACCATCGAAGGTGATGACATCAAACGCGTCCTGAATGAGCACCGGAAGGTGGGGAATGCTCTCTGCGGGGTTCTGTACCGCTATACTCCGGGGCACCATCAAGTTGTGGTCGCGCCACAGTTGAGCGCCACAGAGTGGCCCGTGGCGCAGGTGCTTCCACCGACCTTGAGCGGGGCGCAGAAATCCGAGTTCGTGGAGGGTCTCCTGTATTTCTTGGTATTCGAGAATCACGTCATCGTGAGCCAATCCGCAGCCCTCCGGGTCGGCCAGCTCGCGGACTACCTATGCACCTTCCTGCGAGATTCGGCCAAGGTCACGAACCAGAACGAAATGGTGATCTTGTCGGACGTTCCGTCGGAGGCGCTACGCAAGAAGGGCCTCTCGAAGGTTCGTTCAGTGAAGTTTGGCCTGCCGTTGGCAAACTCCGTGAAGGTGCCCGCCGCACCGGGTAGCAAACCGAAAAAGGAGGTTTTCAAGAAGGTCCTGAATTCGGCCAAGTTCTCTTTAGTCGAGAGCACCTTGAAAGCGTTCGGTGTGGAGCTGCCAACCAGCGGACTGACAGACGAGGACGCCGAAACCGTCGAGGTGCTGATCGAGCTGCGGGTAGGCGGGCGACGCGTAGAGGACACCAACGCGCTGCTGGACCAGGTCGGAAATCTCTTCGCGAACACCCCGGATCGTGACTTCGAGGTCGAGCTGGAGGACGGCGCCAAGCTCAAGGGCAGCGAACTCGTCATCAAAACCTCCGCGACGGTCGAGACCGAGGGCGGGGTCCCCAAGACGAACTCCGTCTGGAAAGAAATGGCCCGGTACTTGAAGGAACTGCAGGAGTCGAAGAAAGTGATCGCGTGAGAACAGCCGGCATTGCCATCTGCGTGTTCCTCGGCGCTGCCGGGGCCACAACGGGCTACTTCCTGCCGGCAGATTTCGGCACCGGGGCGGTCTTCGGAATTCTGGCGGTGGTCTTCGGCGCCGCCGACATGGTCATTCAGTCCTCGCTCAAGCTGATCGACGACCGGATCAAGCAGGAGATCGGGAAGGTGAAGACGGCATTTCGCATGGTCATGCCGCTGACGCGGACGCGCCAAGGTCTGCTCAAAATGAATCTCGTGGCGATGATCTGCAAGGGAGTGACCGTGGCGACAGGAGCCATGGCGATGTCGGGCAAGGCGCCGTCGTGGGTGTTGGCGGTGGGCGGTGGCGCGTTCGGGCTCGGTGTGACACTGACCTCGGTCATTTGGGTTTCGCACAAACACCTCGTAACAAAAGCCAACGAGGACGCGCTCACGGTCGCGGAGGAGAGCAACGCCACCGACGCGGTACGGCGGCTGGGCGACATCCGGGATCCGGTGGACTTGCCGGAGCCAAAGATCGTTCGGCTCGCCGAGGACAAGTCCGCCCCGAAACGGAAACCGAGAACACCGAAGAGCTAGCGCAAACTGCACCCAGCGGTATCAGGTTCCGCCAGTGGCCACTGGCCCGACCCAGAGGGCCGTGGCGATAGGGAGGAGGACCTGCGCTCGTGCCTCGATTTGGTCGGCTCGCCAAACCGGTTGGGCCAAGATCCATCGGTTCAGTTCGATGTGCGTAGTCTGCAAACGCGTCTTCTTCTCTGCAAAAGGTGCGTTCTGCAGCTCGGAGTTGTAGCCGGTGAGGGTGAGGTTGCCGATGGTGTTGAGAAGGCGGGCATGCGTCGCTTCCGCGTCTTCGCCCAGCTCGGCGATCCACTCCTTCGTGAGCGTCTGTGGCAGCACATGCTCCACCGTCGTGGCCGATAGATCCACCGCCTCCTTGTGCTCGAAGCTCTTCTCCAACTCGTGCAGGACAAACACCGTCGCCCCGCGTCCGTACTGCGGCGCCTTGCTGAACGCCTCGGCGAACTCCTCGTCGCGCGGGAAACGCCGATTGCCTTTGCCGTCGGACATTGCGGTGTGAAGCCAGGCAAGGTGGGCCGAGCTCGGGAAGTTTCGCGCCCACTGGAGGAAGAGCTTGCTCAGGGCGTTGGTGGGCACGCCACACACCGAGCGTCGCACCGCAAACGATTCCACCAGCCCGAGGCATTTCTCCAGATCCTCATCGTTTAGCACCCGGTCATTTCGAGCGGCGAACAGGCGCAGCAGGAGCGGGAACGATGTTTTGACCTCCAGATCCTTGAGATGCTCCAGTCTGCGGCGGATCGCGCCATTGGTCTCCAGCTCGGGACTCAGGAACTTCGCATAGAAGCCCCCGCAGGTTCGCATCGCCTCCATCTCGGTCTCGACCTTCGCGGCGGAGTCGAGCTGCCGGAGGCGATTCTTGACCGCGGCATAGATCCCGCCCTGTCGGATGTCCTCGCCTTCCTTCATCGAATAGTGGCGGAGGAACTCGGTGAGGCTGGCGCCCAGTTCGTTCTCCAACGGTCGCCAGTGCCGATTGTAGACTCGCTCCTGCTCCCCTCCGCTCGTGGGCGAATGGCGGAAGCGCATGAGCACATAGTTGCGAACAAGATCGGCCTGGCTGAGCGGCTCGCCCTTGAAATTCAGGCTCTCGAAAATGAGATAGGGGTCGTCGTTGTCGGTGAGGTTGATCATCACCACCTGCAAGGCACGCTCGAGGCAGGACAAGATTCTCGCCGGCTCCACCAAACGGTCGTTCGCATCCTCGGCGCTCTTGAGCTTGTCGGCAAAGAACCGATAGGCGGTGCCCACGAGGCTGCCGTTCTCGGGAATCCGCCGATCCAGTGCGATCGCGCGGAAGTCATCGCGGTCCGCTTGGGTGGGCACGAATTTCAGCGTGTCCTCCGGCTCGCGATGCCGGTTGGTGAGATAAACTTCCTGGATGCGGTCGGCCGTGCGGGTGTCGACACAGTCGCGCAGGGCGCACAGCAGCAACGCGATCGTCGTGAGCCGTTGTTGACCGTCGATGATGAGGTACTTGCTGACGCCCACCGGCACGCTTCGGGCCGGGACCGACACGATGGCGCCCATGAAGTGGTTGGCCGAGTCGCCCAGCTCGTACTGGATCATCACGTCGTCCCACAAGGTCGCCCATTTCTCCGCCCCCCAACGGTACGGGCGCTGGAACAGCGGGATGAGGTTCTGTTTCTCGCCATTGAAGTAATCGATGATGTTGGCGGGCGATGCTTGCATGGCAGGACGCGAGCTAGGGCTTGAAGGCTTGGTCGAGGAGGGAGGGGAGAAGCGCGGTGGCGGCAGCCTCGGACTCGGCGGCGCGGGCGCTGACTTGGGTTTGCAGGGCGAGAAGCTTTTGGAACTCGCGCTGGTCAGCCAGCGGGGGCACGGGCACTTCGATTTCCATCAGGCGGTCCGCCTTCAGCGTCTTGTTTCGGGCGGCGGTTCCGGGGGATGCTTGGAGAATCTTGGCGAAGCCCTCTTCGGTCATGAAATAGTGGAGCAAGCAGCTCGCGGAGATGACGTCCTTTCGCGGCTCACAGACTAACATTCGGTGATTCCCGACCCATCCGTCGTGTTCGGCTCCGGCAACCGCAATGGCCTTTTCCCATGCCATGATGTTGCTGAAAACGATGTCACCCTCCTTCAGGCGGTAGAGCTCCTGCCAATCGAAGACCGAACCCGAAACCTTTCGGCGCAGGAAGATCCCCTTGTAGAAGCTTCGGATGCCGAACTCGGTATATGTCGTTTCCGGTTCGATCGCCACCTGTCGCCAAGCCAAGGGCGCAACCTCAGCGAGCGGCTTCCAGTCAGCAGAAGCAACAAGGCGATGGAATGCGGAGCGAAGCGCCGCTTGGAGCTCCTTGGTCTGCTCCTCCCTCAGTTGCTGAACGCGGTTGAGGCGGGTTTCGATCGCGTCGAGCCGGGCGACGATGCGCTGCTGCTCGGCGAGGGGCGGGAGCGAAACACGCACATCCAAGAGATTCTGTGGGTAAACGGCATTCCGCCGTGCCCCAATCCCGTTGGACTTCGCCAGCAGCTCGTCCCAAAGCCACGGACACTTCGTGATGAGGCGCATGAATCGCGTGTCCAATCGCGAGCTATCGCAACTGAAGGTTGGAAAGACCGAAGATAGAAAACGGCCTTCGAACTCTCCCGGAACTACCGTGATCGCCCCTTCCCAACCTTTCGGTTGGCTCATCACAACTTGGCCTGCATGCAACCGGTGGAAGTGGGAATATGTGGTATCTCCACCGCCCACTGGTTCGCGGGTAAACAGTCCTCGGCCAAAACCATAAACGCCTGCGAACGGATAGGATTGAGTGGGATCAACAGGAACCGCGTCGATGTCGACAGTCAGCACCTCCCCTAGTGCCATCTCGGTCCACCCGCGCTTCATTGCATCGCCTCCACCTCAGCGGCGATCTCTTCCATGAGCCTGAGGATCTCCCGCTCCTTGGTTACGATGGCGGTGACGAGTTCCTGCGGCGGGCGGTGGTCGAGCGCCTCGGCGCTGTTGGGGTTCTTGGCGTCGAGATTGAAGATCGGCCAATAGAGTGCGTCGCCGGCAGCCTGCTCGGCGGCCTGCGTCTTGCGCTCGGCGGTGCTCTCCGTCGCGAGCTGCGCCAGCCGCTCGCGCAGCTTGGCGCGCTTCGCCTCCGGCGCGGCGGCGAGCTGGTCGTCGAGCGACGCGGCCTCGCGCTCCGCTTTCCGGATGCGCTCGGCGGCGGCATTGGCGGCCTCCCAGTGCGGCGTGGCGGCGGCGACCGCCTGCTCGCGGAGCGTCCCGAAGTCGACCGGCCATGCGCGTTCGTCGGCCGCGCGCTGCGCGGCAGTGAACCACGCTCGGCAGGCCGCCATGTCCTCGACCTGCATGGGCATGGTCTTGGTATACTTCTTGCGACCCTCGGGCAGCGCGACCTGGTAGTACCAGATGGTCTTGGTGGGGCCGGAGCGGTCGAAGAAGAGGATGTTGGCCGGGATGTCGGTGTAGGGCGCGAAGGTGCCCTCGGGCAGGCGCACGATGGTGTGCAGGTTAAAGTCCTGCAGCAGCTCCTCCTTGATGCGGGCGCAAACGCCGTCGCCGAAGAGCAGGCCGTTGGGCACGACCACGGCGGCGCGGCCGGGGGCCTGGCCGCGCACGGGGCGGCGGAGCTTGCGCATGATGTACTGGAGGAAAAGCAGCGCGGTCTCGGCAGTTTGCTTGTCGGCGGGGAAGTTGTTGAGGATGCCGCGCTCCTCCTCGCCGCCGAAGGGCGGGTTGGTGAGGATCACGTCGACCCGGTCGGGATCGCCGATCTCGGTGACCTTCTGGGCGAGGGTGTTGCCGTACCGGATGTCCGGGTACTCGAGCCCGTGCAGGAGCAGGTTCATCTGCACGAGCATGTAGGGCAGCGGCTTGGCCTCCTGACCGTGCAGGGTCTCGCGCTGGAGGACGCGGCGGTCGGCGACCGACCGGCAGGCGGCGGCGAGGTGATCATACGCCTCGACGAGGAAACCGCCGGTGCCGCAGGCCGGATCGAGCACGGTCTCGCCGAGGCGCGGATTCGTGGCCTCGACCATGAACTTCACCACCGGGCGCGGCGTGTAGAACTCGCCGCTGTCGCCGGCGGCGTCGCGCATCTCGCGCAACATGTTCTCGTAGAGCCGGCTGAGGGTGTGCATCTCCTCGCTGGCGGTGAAGTGGATGCCGGAGACCTTGTTGATGACATCGCGCAGGAGGTAGCCGGACTCCATGCGGTTGCTCACTCCCTTGAAGACGTTGGCGATGACATCGGGCCGGCCCTTGCCGGACTCGGACGAGAGTCCGCGGAGGTAGGCGAAGAGCCCGGGGCCCTTGGTGCCGTCGGGGCGCACCGTCTCATCCTGCGCGATGAACTTGAGCAGTTCGGGGCCGGTGATGCCCTCGGCTTTCGCCGCCCAATCGCGCCAGCGGTACGGCGACACGATCACGGGTTGGTACTTCTTGCCTGCGAGCTTGGCCTCCTGCTCCCCGGCGAGCTCCATGTCGTCGAGAAACTTCAGGAAGAGGATCCAGGTGAAGAGCGGGAGGCGGTCGAGGTCGCCGTTGAGGCCCTTGTCCTTCCGCATGATCTGGCGGGCGGACTTGATGAGCGCTCCGAGGCGCTGGGCGGTGGTGAGGGCCGGCGTGTCTTGCTTCGAACGCTGCTTCTTTTCGGCGGCGGCAGTGGCGGGCTTGGGCATGAAGTGGGGGGAGAACGCTAAGCTCAGGCGGCGTAGAGGTGTTTCTGGAGGTCGGCGACAGCGGTGCGGAACTGGTCGGCATCGCCGAAGCGAGCGATGAGCTCGGAGACGTTGCCGAGTTCGGAGAGTGGCGGAACTTTTAGCGAATCCGGAATCGTGAATTCCGCCGGCCCGTGAGCGGCGTACTTCGTCAGGAGCCCATCGAGAACCTGCCGGGCCGCCTCGCCGAACGCGTTGAAGAAATCCGGCTTCCGGGAGCGAATCCGCGCCGCCCGCTCCGCCCGGGTGAGCACCGGGGCGTTCCACGCCAGATGGCAGAGCAGGTCGAACGGATCGGCCTCGGGCTGGCCGAGGGCGACGGCCACCTCGTCGGCTTCGATGCCGTGCTCGCGGAGGGCACCGATCGTCTCGGCCCGCCGATCGGGGTCGGACCAGTCGTGCCGGAGTGCGGCGAGATCGGGGAAGAGCGAGCGGACGGTGTCGCGGGTGAAGTCGCGAAATTCGGTGACCCGCAGCTTCTTCCCCTCGGCGTCGAGGTCTTGGGTAGCATGGGCGACGACTGCGACGTGGCCCTTCTCGACGTAGTATTTGGTCGGCCGGGGCGGCGGCTCCGGCGGGTCGACGATGATAGAGCCGCCGGGCTCGCCAATGGTATCGCCCTCGGGTTCGAGCGGGCCGCTCTCTTCGTCCTCGGCGGAGGTCGGACCGGGATCGAGGATGGTCGATTCGGTGGGGTTGCCGTGCTCGTCGATCTTGGTCTCGTCGACGAACTCGGGATCGCCGTCGAATTCCTTGTCGGCGAAGTGCCGGGTGGCCGTGCCGGTATAGTCGAGGATGTTGAAGAAGAGCTTGCCGTAGTCCTCGCGCAGGCGGGTGCCGCGGCCGATGATCTGCTTGAACTCGGTCATCGTGCCGATGATCCGGATGAGCACGACGTTCTTAACCATGGGCGCGTCCACGCCGGTGCTGAGGAGCTGCGAGGTGGTGAGGATCACGGGAGCCTGGGTCTCCAGCTCCTGGAAGCGACTGAGGTGCCCCTTGCCGATCTCCTTCTCGTCGGCGGTCACGCGGCAGACATAGTCGGGATGCTTTTTGACGAGATCGGCGTTCAGGTTGTTGAGCAGTTGGCGCATCTCGTCGGCGTGTTCCTGGTCCACGCAGAAGACGATGGTCTTGTCGAAGCGGTTGGTGCCCTTGAGAAAACCGGTGAGGTGCCGGGCGATGGCTTCGGAGCGTGGGCGCAGGGAGAGACGTTTCTCGAAGTCGGCCGTGTGGTACTCCTCGTCGGGGATCTCGCGCCCGAGCTTGTCGAGTTCGCCCTTCGTGGGGCGCCAGCCGGTGGCGTCGGCCGCGGTGACGACACGGTGCACGCGGTAAGGGGCGAGGAAGCCGTCGGCCAATCCCTGGCGCAGACTATACTGGTAGATCGGGTTCCCGAAGTAGCGGTAGGTCGCCTTGTTGTCCTTGCGCAGCGGTGTGGCGGTCATGCCGAGCTGCACAGCAGGCTGGAAATATTCGAGTATCTCGCGCCACGACGAGTCCTCCTTGGCGCTGCCGCGGTGGCACTCGTCCACGATAATCAGATCGAAAAAGTCGGGGGCGTACTCGCGGTAGAGGCCGGGGCGGCGCTCGTCTTCGGCGATGGACTGGTAGGTCGCGAAGTACATCTCGCGGCTCTTCACGGCGTCGCCGTTCTCGATCTTGTGGCGGGCCTCGCCGAACGGGACGAAGGTTTTGTCCTTCGGGTCGTCGACGAGCACGTTGCGGTCGGCGAGGAAGAGGATCTTGGGCCGCCGGGCGGGATCGCCCGCGCGGTTCCAGTGCGACTGCCACAGCTTGTAGCAGAGCTGGAAGGCGACCACGGTTTTGCCGGTGCCGGTCGCCATCGTGAGCAGAATACGCTTCTTGCCACGCAGGATGGCCTCGAACGACCGGTTGATCGCGATCTGCTGGTAGTAACGGGCCGGACGCTCCGGATCGGGATAGTTCGGGGTGACGATCTTTTCCTGCATCGCCACCGGGAGCGGCTCGGTGGCTTGGAGCCGGGCCCACAATTCCTGCGGCTTCGGGAAGGAATCAACGGACCGTTCGAGGCCGGTGGTGAAATCGAACTCCACGATGCCCGCGCCGTTGGTCGCGTAGGCGAACTTCAGCCCAAGCATCGTGGCGTACTCCTTGGCCTGACCGAGCCCGTCGCCGGGCTTCTTGTAGTTGGCCTTTGCTTCGACTACCGCGAGCCAGAGGTCGTTGCGGTAGCGGAGGAGGTAGTCGGCGCGCTTGGGTTTCCCGCGAACGATCTTGCCGCTCACGACGCGAACGCGCCCCTTCGGATTGGTGATGTAGCGCTGCTCTGCGATGCTGAACGGCGGCTTCTCCCAATCGGCAGCCTGAAGTTTCGGGACGACGTAGGTGCGACAAGTATCCGCTTCGTTCATGGCAGGGTGGACGGATACTAGAATCGCCGGGGAGGCAGGCGAGACAAGAGTCGAGAAAGCCGACTCAATGCAAAGCCCTAATCCCCCGGGCAATCGCCCCCTCACGACATTCCGGTTTTCAAATACAACTAGTTGAACCTGCGCCGAACCTAGCTTGAAAATTGCGCTAAACGGCAAGCTGCGGCACCCAAGCAGGCCTCGCGCAGTGTCTCGATCTCCAGCAACGCCCAGCTCCCCAAAGCTCGTCCCGTCCTACTGCCCCATCCGCTGGCCCTGCCGCTGGGAAACCTGCTCCGCCACCTGCTGGGCGGCATGCCGATCCCGAACGTTCTTGAGCAAACTTTCGGCTGCGGTCCAATTCCCGGACTCGACGAAGAGTTTCACCTCGTGCTTGGTGCGGATGTGATCGGCGGGGCCCATATCCTTCACGCGGAGCTTCTCGGTAATCAGGCGCAGGGCGTCCGGTGCTTGGCGCAAGGCAAGCAGTGTCTTCACGTCCGTCTCGGGTTGCAGATTCGGATTCGGGCTCATCGTGGGAGGAGGTCAGTTGGGCCGGAGCGAGACCTTGCGATAGCCGTTGGTGCAGTGGCGCACCACGGCCGTGTGGTCGGGCAGGCTCCGGAATTCGTGTGGCTTGATGCGAAATTCCTCCACGCGCTGGTAGGTCAGCGCCGTGTGGTCGGGGTACACCGTGCGGGACGAACGCTCGACATAACGGCGGCCGATCGCGTTGGCGCAGCGTAGCGCGTCGGCCTCGGACGCCGCCCGGTACATGACGAGGTTCTTCAAGTTCAGGACGAGGACCTCGGCCTGCTCCTTCGTCTGCGGCGGGATCAGCGACTCGAAGGCCTGCGCGGAAACCACCAACATGAGCAGGCAGTCGCGCAGTCGGTCGATGACGTTGAAGTCGCTGGTGCCGTCATGACTGGCCGTGATCGCGTTCTGAAATTCGTCGCCAACGTAGACGAGTTGGTTGCGCGCGTACTTTTCCCAAGGGGGCAACGAATAGCGTCGAAGCGCATGCCGGTAGAGCAGCAGCTTCGCCACCGTGAACACGTATTGACGCTCGGTCGTGTAGTCTTGCGGCACGTCGATGCAGAAGATTCGCCCGCGGTCGACGTCGGCCAACGCGCAGGTGTCGGGCTGGTTGGAGCTGAATATCTCCGCGATTTCCGGGGTGCCGAGGTATTCGAGGTAGTTCTGCGAGGTGCCGATCTCACCGGCGCGCTGCTCCTTGGCCTCGTGTTTGAGGTAGCTCTGTTCGAAGGCCTCCGCGAGGCGGATGTGCCGCTCGGACGTGTCGGCTTGCGTAAGCCTATCCAGTGCGGCCTTGAGCTCCTTCTCCGAAGTGAGGAGGTCGTAGGCATTGGTCGCCGTGACCGGTCGGCCGATCTCGGCGAGCAGTTCGAAAGCGCGTCCGATGTGCGCCGCGCCCTTCACTTTGAAGAAGCTCTTTTCGTCCTTCGGATTCAGCGCCGCCGCCGTGTCGACCAGGATGCGCGCCCGGGTGGTGAACGGCAGGCTGGCGTCGCCGGTGACGTTGAGGCGATGCGCCGGCGGTCGTTCCTCGCCGACCAATCGGGGGCGCAGACGGATCAAATCGGCCGTGCGACCGTACTTTTTTGCGAGCCATTCGAGGTAAAACCACTCGTCGCCCTTGTTCGCCATCACGACACCGCCGAGGGTCGGATTGCGTCGGAAAAGATCGGCGAGCAACAGGTTCATGCCCGAGGTCTTCCCGGACCCGGTGTCGCCGGAGAAGAAGAAGTGCCGGTTGGCCTTGTCGCGGGTCCACCGGAAGCCCGCGAAACCGAGCACGATCTGCCAACGATCGGCGACACTGCGGCCGGCCGGGTTGCGCACGAAACGCCGATGATCGGCGAAGAGAAACAGCGTCGCCGCCAACACCACACTCGCCGCACCGGCGATCAAATCCGCCGGACGAGCCAATCGACCGGCGCCAAACAATCCCGCACCGGCAATCGCCACGGCCAAAACGAACGCCACCGGCGCCCGCAGACCGGGCTCGTTGTGGCGCAGATTCCGCAGAACGAGGCCGCCCGAAACGGTGAGCAAAACCACCGACACCGTGAACGCTGCGACCGTGAGTGCGTGCGGGTGGTGGAGCCAGGAGCGGAGCAATACCTCGGGTGATGGCAACGGTTTCATCGCGTTTTCGATGGTGGAAAGAGACACCCGATCCGCCCGAAGTGCTAGTGCCGGTTCCTACCGAAAAGACGGTAGATCGCGCCGCCCGCCTTGTGCCCGTTTTCCGGACACTCCGAGACCCAAGATTCTCCTTAGGGTATTGCGTCTTTGGCTGAAACAGGACGCAGAAACCGGGCGCCCCCCTCCCCGCTCGTCGCAGCCCCCGACCCTCCGAAAAAGCCGTCCGCCTACCCTTTCTCCGGTAGCCGACCTACCCCAGAATCGGGAGACACTCGCCGTTGAGAAAACCACCCCTCCGGAGCGATCCTACGGCCATGATCACTGTCGGCGTGATTCGCAACGGCTCGACCTACCTCGGGCACCACCTCCGCAAGAACGACTACTGGGCGGAAGGCGAGAAACAGGTACGCGGCGAGTGGATCGGCGCCGGGGCGGCGGCGCTCGATCTGGTTGGTGAAGTTGCCGACCAGGCCTTCGAGGCCATCCGCCAGAACCGCAACCCGCAGACCGGGAAGCCGCTGACCGCGCGCAATCTCACCGACCGCGTCGCGTTCTTCGACGTGCAGCTTTCGGCGCCGAAGGATGTCAGCGTGCTGGCCATGGTCGGCGGCGACGAACGCGTGCGCACCGCGTTCGCCGAGTCGGTCGGCGTGGCGCTGAAGGAGATGGAACGCTTCGCCGCCGTGCGCGAACGCCGCGGCCGCGCCGCCAGCTCCGAAGAATACCGGCTGACCGGCAACTTCGTCGGCGCACTCTTCCTACACGACACGAGCCGCGACCTCGACCCGCAGCTGCACGCCCACGCCGTCCTCGCTAACGCAACCTGGGACAGCACGCGCAACGAATGGCTCGCGCTCCAGCCCGCGGAAATGCTCCGCGCCTCCGGGTACCTGCGCCAAGTCCTGTACCGCGAACTCGCGAGCCGCCTGCGGGTGCTCGGCTACGAGCCGCACGAGATGAATTCCCACGGCTTCGCCGTGCGCGGGGTCGAGCATCTGCGCGAACGCTTCTCGAAACGCACCCGCCACGTCCGTGGCCTGGCCGAGGCATTCGCTGCGGAGCACGGCCGCAAGCCGACCAAACGCGAGGTCGAGGTGCTCGTGCGCGAATCCCGCGCCGACAAACTCACGGAAGCGAGCACGGCCGACGTGCGCCGCCAGCAGCGCGCGCAACTCGACGCCGATGAAGCCCGCCGTCTCGACGATCTGGTGCGCGACGCCCGCAGTCGCGCGCCACGCGCCCAGTATTCCCACGGCACCGTGCAGTCCGTGCTCGAGGCCGCGCTGCGCCACGTGTTCGAGCGCGCCAGCGTCGCGCGGGAGGCGGCTGTGCTCAGCGCCGCCCTCGAACTGCATCCCGACTTCTACCATTGGCCGGAACTGCGGACCGCCCTCGCCGAGCATCACGATGCGCTCTCCCGCGAGGGCGAACTCACGCTGCGCCCGATCCACAACGAGGAGACGTCGACGGTCGAGCGCGCGCGCACCGGCCGCAACCAACGGTTCCCTCTCGGTAACACGACGCAATTGCCCGAACACCTGACCAACGGCCAGCGTCGCGCCGCCGCCGCCCTGTTGGCGAACCGCGACTTCGTGAGCGTGCTCATCGGCGACGCCGGCACGGGCAAGACGACCGTGCTGACCGCCCTCGAAGCCGCCCACCTGCTGGATGGCGGCGAGCGTTTCGTGCCACTCGCCCCAACCACCCGCTCGCGCGACGCCCTCGTCGAGAGCGGTTTCAAGAACGCCGACACCGTGCAACGCTTTCTCGTAGGCGAGACGCTGCAGGCGCACGCCGTTGGTCGGGTGTTGCTGATCGACGAGGCGGGACTGTTGTCGACCGCCCAGCTCGATCAGCTCACGCGAATCGCCCAGCAAATCCGCGCCCGCCTATTGCTCGTCGGCGACACCAAGCAGCACTACAGCGTCCAGCGCGGCGATGCGCTGCGCAGCGTGGTCGAGCACGCCGGCCTGCCGGTCGTGCGACTCGCCGAAGTGCTGCGTCAGCGCACCGAGGCCGATCGGCACTTCAGCCGGCTGCTCGCGCGTGGCGACGCCGCCGAGGCGCTCGCCTTTGCCGAGCGGCAAGGCCTCGTGCGCGAGGCGCCGGATGACCGCGAACTTTTCGCCCGGGCGGCCGCGCACTATGTCGACAACCGGCTGCGCAAAATCGAGACGCTGGTCGTCATCCCGTTCTGGGAGGAGATCGAACGTTTCCACGCCGAGCTGCGGCCGGCCCTGCGCAACGCCGGCCTGCTCGGGCACGAGGAGATCGTCCGCGCTGCGGTGAAACCGTTGACCTGGACCGACGAACAGAAGGTGCATTGGGACCAGTACCAACCCGGCGACCGGCTGCTGTTCGCCCGCAACTCCCGCTTCTTCAAACGCGGCACCGCGGCCGAGGTTGTTGCGATCCTGCCCGATGGCTTGCGGGTGCGCGGGGCGCGAGGGCGAGAAGCGAAGATCACCCGGCAGCACCGCACGACCTACGATGTCGGCCGGCTCCAGCAATTGCCGCTCGCCGTCGGCGACCGCCTGCTCTTCCGCGGGCGCGACGACGACGCCGGCTTCGCCAACGGCGACTTTGCCGATGTGGCCAAAATCGACGGCGCCAACGACCGGGTCCTGTTGGCCGATGGCCGCGAACTGCCGCGCGACTTCGCTGCGTGGACGTACGGGCACGCCCTGACCTCGTACCGCGCCCAGGGCAGCACCGCCGAGGAGTCGTTGCTCGTGCTCGGCGAAGTCGCCGCGCAGTCGCTGGCCCGGCGGCAGTTCTACGTCGGCAACACCCGTTATCGCGGCGCCCACGCGATCTACGTGGCAAACAAAGCCGGCATCCTCCGGCGCCTCACCCGCCCCGACGATGGCCGCGAACTCGCCACCGAATTCGTGGCGCGCCACCGCCTCGCCGAAAACCTCCGGCACGTGCCCCGCCCGATCCGCAATCTGCGCTCGTGGATCCGGGCGGCCTGGCTGGGGGTCGCCGCCAAACTCCATCTCGGAGCCACCCAAGGAGAAAAGGTCACGCCATGAACCCATCGACGCTTCTGCGCAAACCCCGGCTGTATTTCGACACCATCGCAAACGCGACGCACATCACCTTCGACGACGGCACCGAGCAGCGGCGCAACTTCCCCTGGCTGCACTACGTCACCGCCCGCTGGAACTACGCCGAACCGGATCTGATCCAGCTGGAAATTGGCGATTGGCTAGTCTCGCTGCACGGCAACAACCTGGGGCCGGTCTTCCAGGCCATCGAGGAGCACACACTCCTGCGGGTGCGGGCGCAGCCGGAGCTCGCCCGCAATCGGGAACACCAGATCGACTCCTTCGTCGCCGAGATCCGTTTCGCGTATCCGCAGCCCGGACCCGCCTCTATTCATCGCGAGCAAATCGAGCTGCCGCTGGGGCGGTAACGGCCAAGCCCGACCCGTCGTTCCGGCCCGTTGTTAGAGGAAAACTGTAGCCCCCGGCGCGGGCTGGCGCGGCCGGGGGCTGGTGGACGCAGATGCGGGGTATTTTTAGATACAGCACCTCACGTAAGGGCACAAGTCCGGACTCACCCGCCCGAAAAACCGTGCCCATCCGACAAGCTTCCCTTATTTTCTCAATAAGAGTTTCTACCTAATTTTCGGTAGAATCGGCTCATTGCGAGGTTGGGCCAAATGGAAATCTTCAGCACCGCATCCGCCACCGGGCGCCTGTGCCTCCTGTTCGTGGATGCGGGGAAACGGCGCCTCAGGTCGCCGGCAAAAAGATGGAGAGCAAATGACAACCCTCGTTCTCACCTTCCCGTATGTGGTGATCGTCCTCGGCGCGGCCGTCCTCGCCCGCGCCTTCCTGTCCACCAAACTGGCCCGTCCATTCGGGGCACGGAACAACGTCGCCCGCTTTCTCACCTTGCTCGGCGGCCTGCTGCTGTTTTCGCCGCTCGCGCAGGCACAGGCGGTCGATCTGCGCACCGCCACGGAATCCGGAAACGCCATCATCATGTACCTGAGCGGCACACTCGCCGCGGTTGGCATCGTGGCGGCCGGCGTCGCGATGATGATGGGCCGGCAGGCCATCGCAAAATGGGCGTTCGCCGGTGCGATGGTCAGCGGGCTGGCCTTCGCCATCGTCCGCACCATGTGGGGCAGCATGGGGCTAGAAGCCGCCAACGTCGGCACCTTCTGAGCGTCGCATCCAGCCGTGTCACAGGAGCCCGCCATGAATTCGGGACACCTCAACGAGCACGACACCCATCAGGGTGCACAGTCATCCGGGGAATTCCTCGGCATGACCGGCAACTCGGGTTGGTTCCTGCTCGGCTCCGCCGGAGCGACGATCCTAATGGTGATTCTGTTGTGGGGAGTGCTCGGCGTGTCGTTGCTGCTCTGTCTGCTCGTTGGGCTCCTGCTCTGCGGCCTCTCGCTGGCCTACGTCTTCGCGCTCAAGAACAACCGGCCGGCCCACTACGATACCGACTTCTTCGAAGCGGTGCTCGTCGAGGCCGGCGTGATGCGCTTCTCCTTCGGCGGCCGGGCTCGGCCGAGCGGCAATCCGTTCCACAAAGCGGACCGCTCGGCGGGGGCAACCGAGCACCCGGCCGCCGGAGTCGTCTGGCGCCGCACCGCCGATCACCCTGCGTCACATGCGCCGGGGCCGGAGCCCGAGGCGAAGGATGAGTCCGCACCGGCGATGTCCTCACCGAAGGCGGCGTCTCGCGGCGGACGCGAGCCCGAGCCGACGGTCCCGCAGCGCGACTACGAGCGCCTGCGCGAACAACTCACGACAACCGAAGAGATGCTGGAAGATGCGCTCAGCGAGCGCGGGGAGGATTGAGCGATGCGCGTAGAACCGGTTGATGGATACTTTGGCGAAGACATGATCGTCTTCGAGGGGCTGCGGCGCGGCGGCTACGTTGCCCGCGGTTTCGAGGTGATCGCACCGGATCTGGAACAGGCCGACCCGGTGCACCACAACGCGTTCGAATCCGACCTGGTCGCACTGCTCACCGTGCTGCGACCGGAATGGCGGTTGCAGATCCAGTGGACGACCGACTCGGACTACCGCCGCCCCTTGCAACGGTACCGGGATGACACGGTGCAGCATGCGACCAATCCGTGGAGCGTGCGCCAGCGCAACGAACGATTCGTACGCTACACACGTATGTGCGAGGACGGCACGCTGCGCCGCGAGCGGTTGCGGCTGTACTTCACGATCCCGGTGGAGGCGGCGCCCAACGGATCCGGTCCGACCAAGCTCACCAACGACGCGCTGCTCGGCGCCTACGCGGAGCAGTTCCGGCAGACCGGCCAGTTCCTGCAGGCGCTCTTTGCCGGCAGCGGCGGGCAGGTGCGCCCGCTGACCAACGTCGAACATTTCCTCCACTACCTGGAATTCCTGAACCCGTCGCTGCCCGAGCAGCGGCTGACCGACCCGAGCGAGTTCTTCGATCCGGAGAAATCATTGCAGGAGAATTGCTGGCTCGGCGAGGGCCGTCCGCTGGAGAAGCCCGATACCGGGTTCTACCTCGACGGCTACTACCACGGCATCCTCGTGCTGAAGACGCTGCCGAAACGAACGCGGCCAAGCATCGCCTATACGCTCACCAAGCTCGGATTCCGCGAGTACGCGATCACCGTGAACGTGCAGGCGGTCGACGTGGAGGAATTGATCGAAAAGGAGCAGAAGGAACTCAACCGGGTCGAGGGCGATTACGAGAGTCTGCGCAAGGTGAAGCTGTTGGCGGCGATGCGAACCAAGACTGCGAAGATCGCCCGCTACAGCAACGGCGACAGCTCGCCCTACCGCCTCCAATACATCATCCGCGCATGGGACCGCAGCCGCGACGAACTGCGCGCGAAGCTCACCGCCCTGAAGGCGGCGATCGCGAGCATGGAGCGAGCGCAGGCCTACGAGCCCGCGCTCGAACCCTCCGCGCGCAACTTCTTCTACTGCACGTGGCCGGGCTGGTCGTTCAGCCGGTACGACGCGCTCTGGCACGACTACGACGACGTCTTCGTCGCCAACATCCTACCCTTTTCCTCAACCCCGATCGGACATCTGGACCATGCCGAATTCCTCTACGAGGGCCCCAACGGCAACCTTGTCGGCGGTCGGACCTTCGTGGGCGAAGGCAGCAGCCAGACGCCGCAGAACGCCGTAGTCATCGGTACCACCGGTTCGGGAAAGAGCGTCAACGTGATCGACATCCTCACGCAGACCGAGCCGTTCTACGCGTACACGATGATCGTAGAGGAGGGTGAGTCCTACTCGACCTACGTGCGCACCGTCGATCCGTCCGCCGCACCGATCATCGTCCAGGCCAATGGCAAGCTGACCCTCAACTACCTCGATACCGGCGGCCTGCCGCTGTCCGGCCTGCACCTGAGCGCGGCGGCGGCGCTGCCGATGCTGATGGTCGGCCAATCGCAGGATGAGGACCGCAACAAGCTGCGCCACGCCCTGCTCTCCAACGCGATCGGCCGACTCTACGACGATTTCGCGCGCTGGTACCTCAACCGTCACCCCGAGGAAAACGCCGTGCTGGCTCGACGCGCCCACCTGCTCGACGCCCGCCGTCGGGAACTGCACGGGCCACAGTCCACCGAACTCGACGCGTTCCTCGAGTTCGCGGAGTTCGAGCGCGCGCATCCCGACGAGGCCGCGCACGCCCTCGCCCAGGCCGGCGAGGCGGAGGTTGTCCGCCACGCCACGAGCGCCGACGGCACCCGTCAGCTCCGCGATCTGGTCTTTGCGAAGCTGTCACCAGCCGACCAACCGCAGCACGGCCATCTTCAGGAACTGCTCGCGGCCGAAGCCACCGGGCCGCACGCCGAGGAAATGCGCTACCTCGCCACGTTGCTCGAACCGTGGTCGGCCGGTGGCAGCTACGGCGAATTGTTCGACGGGGTGTCGAACGTCGAACTCACCGGCCGAATCGCGCATTTCGAACTCGGCTACATCCCGGAATCCGCCGAGGAGCTGAAGGCCGCCGCAGCGTTCCTCATCGCGAACTACACCCGCTCGCACATGATGCGCCTGCCCCGCCGGCTGCGGAAGCGGAACATCTTCGAGGAGGTTGCGCGGTTCTCGCTGGTGCCGTCGGGCAAGAAGGTGCTGCGCGAGTCGTACCAGCAGCTGCGCAAGTACAACGTCTGGAACGTCGCCACCGTCCAGAACTACGAGCAGTTCCGGACCTCGGAAATCCGCGGCGCCGTGCTGGGCAATAGCCGCATGCTCCTGCTGATGCGGCAGAGCGACCGCTCCGACATCGAGGACCTCGCGCACGACTTCCCGATTCCCGAAGCGGTGAAGGACGCGGTGATGACACATCCGGAGCCCGAGAAGCTGCTCGGTCCGAAGTTCTCGCAGTTCACCTACTACCACACCGACCACCGCCGGCCCGTGATCGTGACGATGCGTAACGTCGCCTCCCGGGAAATGCTCTACTGCGCGTCGAGCTCCGGCGCGCACTTCGACGAGCGCCAGCAAACGCTGCGCGGTCACCGCGACATCGTTGAAGCCATCATCGCCAATGCCTGAGCCATGAAAACCCGCCAACAAATCCAGACCGAGGCCCACGAGCTCGCCCGACTGGGCGGCGAATACCGGGCCGAGTCCCTCCGCCTCGCGACTCCCGGCACACTCGTGCCGGCCTCCCGCGAACTGGTGCGTCTGCCCTCGTGGGCACCGGCACCGTCCGTCACGAGCGCCCCGTCCCCGCACCGCGTGCGCTCCATCGATGCCGTCCTCACCGAACACGACGCACTCCTGTACCGCGTCGTCGAGCGCGAGGAATACAACGGCGACCGCGCCGACGCCCGGGAAACCACCGACGTGTTGTTGGTCGCCACGTCCGCCTACGAAGCGCTCGCCGCCGGCTACACGCTCAGCGAAGAGGACCGTCTCGCCGGGCAGCTCGGGCCCTACGCCGACTCCGGCGAACACGAGCGTTCCATCCAGGACAACGCCGCAATGATCGCCGAAGTGGAAGCGATCCTCGAAACCGACCAACTCCCACATTCCGGACGTCTGCGCTCCCGGCTGGACGTCATCGACTTCCTCGATGGCCGGATGGAAGCGAACGAGCTGATTTCCCGTACGCTCGCGCGCCAGTTCACCCGCGATATGCACCGGGAAGGATTCGCGGAACACCACGAACTCCGCCTGACCGTGGAGGAAGCCTGAACCCCGGAGGACAAGAACATGGAACGTCTTCTCAACACCCTGAGTTTCTTCCAGCCGTACCTTTTCGCCATCGCCCTTATCGTGATCGTGCTCCTTGCCGCTCCCGGTTGCACGACCGCCAACGCCACGACCGCAGGCCGAACCCGCAACCTCGCCACCACAGCGGCGACCACCGCCGCCGGTGGCTACATCGGAGCGCACCGGGGCGGTGACAAGGCGCGCAACGCCGCCATCGGCGCGGCGGCAGGCTACGTCGTCGGCGAAACGATCAATCACTTCAACAATCAGGCCCAACGCGATGCGTTCACCTCGGGCTACGAGAAGGGCCAGTCCGACGCGGTGAAACAGCAGTACTGGATCGCTCGCGACAATCAGCGTGCCCGCACCGCAGACGGCTACGAGGAGACCTACTACGAAATCCCGGTCCCGGCGACAGACCGGGACGGCGTCCACCGTGAACCGACCACGCGAGTGATTCGTGTGGTCATGCCCAAGGATCACCAATGAAAACCCGAGCCCTCCCCCTCTTCGCCCTGCTGTTCATCGGCGGCACGACGGTCTTCGCACAATGGGCTGTGTTCGACGTCGCGAACCTCCAGCAGAGCGTCACCAACTACGCGGCGCTGACCGAGCAGATTGCCAAACAGGCCCAGCAGATCAGCAACCAGGTCCAGCAGATCCGGCAGTTTGAAACCCAGCTCCAGCGCCTGGGCGACATGGCGTCGGTCCGCAATCTGGTCGGGTTCTCGGACTTCCGCCTCGATCTGGATTTACCCACGCAAATCCGGAGCTGGTCGCAGACGTTGCCGCAGATCGACGGACGCGGCCTGTTCGGCGACACCCGCGACGGGCTATTCCGAGAGATCACCCCCGACTTTCCGGACTTCGACGGCGGCACCATCCTGCGAGACGAAAGAGTCTACAAGAACGCCCACGCCATCGTGGCCTCGGTCGACGGTTATCGGACAGTGCAGGACGACATCTATCGTCGCCGCGAGGACCTCAAACGCGCCATCGGTCGCACCAGCGATGCGTTGCAGGGCGCGACCACCGTGGCCGAACAACAGAAGCTCGCCGCGCTGCTGGACGCCCAGTACGGCGAACTCGCCGCGCTCGACGCCGAGGTCGAGATGAGTGCCACCGAGGTGCAGGTGAAAACGGCCGAGGCGGAGGCGATGGCCGCCGCGGAGGAGAAAGCCCAAGCCGAAGCGCGCAGCCGTCTCGCGCAGGAGGAGTCCCGCAAAGTGACGACCGCCTTCAAGCCGAGCTACGAGTGCCTGCTCCAGTACGTCTCGGAGCGTCGCTTGGCGCCGTAGGTGCCCGGACACCGGCACCACGAGTCAACGAGGAGGAGCCATGAAACTGTCCGTGATGATTGCTGCGATTCTCGCCGTGCTGTGCGCCTGCGGTTGCACGGACCGCGAAGCCGAAGCGCGCCGTGCCAAGGCCGAGGCGGAAGCCAAAGCCCGCGCCGAAGCCGCGCGAAGGGAGATGGAAGCGCTGCCGAAGGCATTCAAATCGCGCCCGTTCTTCAAGTTGAACGAGCCAACCGACAGCCCGCAGGGGGCGGACAACGAGCCCCCTGCCCCGGCCAATCCCTAAACGAACGAATGGTCATGGCTGCACCAGCCGACAGCATTCTTCCGCCCGCATTCTTCGACGGTCTCTCGAACCTGTGGGGAGGGTGCGCGTTCCTCGGAAGCATTATCGTCGTGGCGGGAATGGTGTTTCAGGTCGTGCGCGGTCGCCCTGACGCCGGAGCGTTCGTCTGGATCCTGACGAAGGTCTTCTTCATCGGCCTAAGTACGGTCTTCATCCGCGAATGGCTGATGCGCCTGAACGACATCGTGTTCGCATTTTCTGCGATGTTGGGAATCGACCCATCGAAGGTTGACGAACGCTTTATCGAGTTCATCGCAGGCAAAGCGCCCAGCGATCCTGACACCAGCGTTTGGGACATCATCTGGGGGACCGAGTCGATCGGAACGGCATTCTGCTATGCATTCTTCTGGCTGTTTGGTTGGCTGGCTTGGGGAATTCAGTACGTGATCAAATTGATCGGAGGCGTGCTCCTTACTGCGGGATGGGCGCTAAGTCCGGTCTTTCTCTCGTTCTTCATGCTCCGACCAATGGTTGGCGTGGCGCAAAAATACCTGCTCGGCCTTATCGCCTTGGTCTGCTGGCCGCTCGGCTGGGTGATGGCGGCCGTCGTCACAAATGCGATGTTACAAGCGGCGGCGGCGGCAAGCTTGGTGCCGATCGTCGTGGGTGGAGCTCCCCTCGCCGTACCGGGCCTGACGGTGCTGCTTGTTGGGTCGTGGATCGTCATCAGCTCGTTCCTCGCTCCCTGGATAACCACCAAGATTCTTCTGATGGGTGCAAATCCGGCGGCCGCATTCGCACAGGGATTCGGTGGCGTTGCGCAGTCGGCCTTCTTGGGTGGCACCGGCGCCGCCGTAGCCGCAACCGCAGCCGGAGTGACAGTACCTGCGGTCTTGGCTGCGGCTACTGTGGGCACGGTGTCAGCGGGCACCGAATCGGCGATGCGAGGCGGGGGTTCAGCGCGCACAACCACTGCGGCATTGATCGGGCTATCCGGGCTCCACCAAGGGCGCTTCGTGCGGCGGAATACCGAAGCCGCCGAGCTCAGCGCCAGCGCGGGCAACCGCCGCGCTGCCGCCGCCGAAACGATGGCCTCAATATTTTCCCAACACGCTCGGAGTATGCGGCAAAGCCGAAGCGGGTTTGATCAACAGCCGCATGAGGACGACCCGAACAAGGCCGCTCTCGAAATCTAGCCATATGTTTCCACTCAATCGAAGACACACCGAAGCCCTCGAACGATCCGCGAGAGCGGAGCAACGCCTTGCTGCGGCGGAGGAAAGCCTCGCCCAGAACCTCGGGGAATTCTTGCGCGGACTGGAGCAAGCAGGGTCTCAATCGCAGCCAACGCACGGGGCCGTCGCGGCACCGCATGCCTCGCCGCCTCACCCCGACAGACCTCCACCCCGGAAAGGATAGACGCCATGGAAGCCACGGCCGCCACCGTCCCACGCACACCGCCGAGCACCTCGCCGTTCGGCCGGCCACGTTCGTCGCTGTTGACGATCTTCGACCGTCAACGCCGGCAACCCTTGGTGTGGTTCCTGATCGCTGTCGCCGCGTGGGGCTGGTCGGTCTGGGACCGGCAACGGTTGATCGACAAGTTCACGCGCCAGCGGGACGTCGTGCTCATCGACAGCCTCGGAACCTACTACGTCTCTCCCGTCGTCGATATCCAGCAGGCGAAGGATCTGCACGCGATGCAAACCAAGCTCGCCTGCAAGGCGCTTTTCGAACGCAACCCGCAGGGCCTCGACAACCCCGAGCTGTTCAAGCAGCTCTTTCTGCGCGACGCGGCGGCGGCGGCACAGACTGCGCTCAACCGCTCCAAGGAGGAATTCGAGGCCAAATCCCTGCACCAGAAAGTAGAGGTCGGAACGCCCGAGGTGCTCAGCGCCCGCGACAACGCGTTCTACACCTCGGCCGAGGTCCAGCTGATCCGCGTGGGCGCCTTCCGCGGCGCCCCCATCACCGAGGTCCTGCATTACCGGGTCCGTTTCAAGTTCCTGGTCAACCCGGACCTCACGCGCAACGGGCGGTTTCCCACAGCCGTCGCGGCGTTCCAAGTCGAACCCGTGAAAACATGAGGAGACCGTATGTGGAGAACTGTCACGTTCTTGCTTGCCGCCGCCTCGGCGTTGCAAGCCCAGCCGATCCGCGAACTGGTTCTTGATCCGCGCCGCGCCGTCGATCTCCCAATCTCGCGCGAGGTCACGACCCTGGTGTTTCCCGGACCGCTCACGGCCGTGGCCGGTGCCGATCTGCTGATCGACGACGGCAAAGGCTCCGTCGAAATCGAGGAGAACGCGGCGCTGCGGTTTCACGTCACACACGCCCCTGGCGCGAATTTCGTCCTCGTGCAGAGCCTGCGGCCGGATGCGGTCGGGCGGCTCACCTTGATTTACGAAGGCGCCGCCTACGTGGTCGAATTGCACAGCGTCGAGGCCGACGCGGTCGCCAGCGCAATTTTCAGCCGCAACGAATCGCCGGCGGCGAGGCAGGTCGACGGTCCGCCCGCGACGGTGCGGTTCTCGCCGCGCATCGGATTGAGCCTGCTCGACCGCGCGCGCGCGTTTCCGGTGCTGGCCCGCGTGCTGCCGGAAACCGTCGCGGAGGTGACGCACTACGCCCCGCAACGCACCACCACCCTGCCCGACCTGGAAATCGCCGTCGACGAGGTCTACCGCTTCGCCCGGGAGGACGCCGTCGTGTTTTTGCTGCGGTTGCGCAATACCGGCGACCACCCGCTCGCCCTCGCCCCGGAGACATTCGCCGCCCGTGTCGGCCCCGAGCGTTTTACCCAGTCCATCGCCAATGGGCCGCTGCATCTCGATCCCGGCGAGAGCGCCCCGGCGGAGTTTGCAGTCGTCGGGCTGCCGGACGGCACGCGCAACGACCTGAGCGCGCAAAACGCGTTCACGATCCTCATCAACACGGCGCCGGTGGAGGTGGCCGTCGCGGCCAACGCCACCGCAACAACCACCACGACGCCATGAGCCCGCGCCGCCTCACCGATAGTCTGCGCAGCCGTTTCGGGCTCTTCGTGCTCTTCGTCGCGGTGCTCTTCATCGGGCTCTGGCTGTACGGTCGCCACCGTTCCGAAGCCGAGGCCGCGAAAGCGGTGGAGGTGCAACGCAAGCGGGAGATCGAACTCGGGCGCGTGCGGATTCCCCTCGATCAAGGGCTGGAAAACGGACTGCCGCAGGAGGTCCGGGGTCCAACGGGCGAGTCCAACGACAGCTCAAAAGTCAGCAATGGCATCGTCCCGTTCCGACCGCCTCCGGTCGTCGCGCCTCCGCCCCGGACACCAGCACCGAATAGTGTCCGTGCCGCGGCGCCACCTCCCGCCACGCCGCGCAAGCTCCGCTACCCATCGCTCCTCGCCGGTTATGTACCGGAGCCGCCACGCCCCACCGCGAGCAGGCCGCTTGAGCCCGAACGCTTCATCCCGTTCGGCACGCTTCTGAAGTGCAAACTCGTGAACACGGTCGACAGCGCGAACCTCGAAACGCCCCTCATCGCGCTCCTCCTAGAGGATGTCTGGCAGAACGGACGGCTGGTGATCCCCGCCAACACACTGGTGCACGGCACGGCGGCCGCCGGCCGGCTGCGCGACCGCGTCACCGCGGCGGGCGCCTGGCGGTTCGTCTGGCAGAACGGGCGCGAGCTTCGTTTTTCCGGCGTGGCGCTGGATCGCGAATACGACCACGACACCGCAGGCTTCGGCATC
This sequence comes from Verrucomicrobiota bacterium, assembly GCA_023446735.1. GTDB lineage: Bacteria > Verrucomicrobiota > Verrucomicrobiia > Opitutales > Opitutaceae > CAJCBL01. The sequence continues at coordinate 55,453 of JAEXPQ010000027.1, read as the reverse complement.
ACCGACGGCTCGGCCGGCATCAAGGGGCGCCTCCTCGCCACCGACGACTTCCAGGAACTCAAACTGCTCGCGGCTTCGGCGCTGAGCGGATTCGCCCGCGGCACGCAGGACCGCACGCAGACCGCGCTCGGTACGACGATCACCGGGTCCGTCTCGAACGGGCTGCGCGAAGGCGCAGGCAATGTGTTCGACCTGTACGCCCAGCGCACGTTGCGGGATCTCGAGGAGAACGGGTACTTCGTCCGCGTCGCCGCTGGAAAGGAGTTCTACGTGTACGTCCTGAGCCCCGTGGATCCGAGCACTGCGGCCGTCGCCGCAACGAACGCACACCCCACGTCCCAGCAGCCGACCTCATCTCCACCGACAACCACACCAACCCGAGGATGAAATGAACCCTGCCCGCTTCGTGTTCCTCCCGCTGCTCCTCGCCGGCTGCACCAGCGTCGGCCTGGAGCACAACGCTTCGGCACCGCCTGGCATTCCGCCACCGGCCCCAATCCCCAACGCGCCGCCGGTCACAACGACGGCGTTCACACCCTATTCGGTCGCCCCGTATCGCGACGCCGAAGACGCGGCGCTGGTGCACGCCGCGCACACGCTGTACCGGCGCACAGTCGTCCCGGCTTCGTTCGACTCGTGGCTCGCAACCGCTCCGCGAGAATCGTTCGGGCCCGCGAGTTGCGCACCGCTGCCGCCGAGCACGGAACTCGCCGCGGAGCTGGCCACACAGCGGACCGTGACGGCCGAGCTGAAGGCCCTGCAAGAGTCGATGAAGGAGACCGGCCGGAAGATGCAGGAGCAGTATCGGGTACTGGTGCGTGAGAGCACCAATACGAAGGCGCTGCGCGAACAACTGGCGGCCGAACGTTTGCCCGCGTCGTCCGGCGCCGTGGCTGCGGTTCCTCCGCTGCCTTCCGCGGAGCCCGGCCAACCAACGGACAACGAAAACTAGAGAACGGGAGTGCGGATAATGGGAACTTCACGCGAACAATTGCGTGCGCTGCCGGCGCGTCTGAAGGCGCACCTCACGGGGCAGGACCAGGTGATCGACCGCGTCGCCGAACGCCTGCAGCACGGCGAATTGGGGTTGAGCACCCGCGGGCGACCGCGCGCCAGCTTCCTGTTCCTCGGGCCAACCGGCGTTGGCAAGACCGAGCTGACGCTGCGCTTCACCGAGGAACTGGTCGGGCCCGACCGCGTCGTGCGCCTCGACATGTCCGAATATCAGACACCCGATCGGCTCGGGCTGTTGCTCGGTACCGCCGAAGAGCCGGGGCGGATCGCCGAGGGGTTCGATGCCTGTGACGGCCGCGGCACGTTGCTCTTCGACGAAATCGAAAAGGCGCATCCGCGGATTCTAGACGTCCTGCTCCAGCTCCTCGATGCCGCCCGCCTCACGACCGGCCGCAACCGGATGCTGGATTTCTCGGACTGGTATGTCGTGCTCACCAGCAACATCGGCGCCCAGCGCATCATGGCGCTGCGCAAGTCGAAGCACGAGACGATGGAGCGGCTCGTCCGGCACGATGCCCAACGGGAGCTGCGACCGGAGATCTTCGCGCGCATCACGCTCACGGTCGTCTTCAGCCGCCTCGACTACGAGGCCCAGTGTCGGATCGCCCTCGGCATGGTGGTGAACGAGTGCCACGCGCTGGCCGACCGGGGCTTCGATCTGCAACCCGAGCCCGGCGTCACCGATGCCGTGGTGCGCCTCGGCTACAACGAACGACTCGGCGCGCGTCCGATGCGCGACGCCACCGAACTGCTCGTGCGCAACGCCCTCGCCACCGCGCTGCTGGCCGGCGAGGCCGGCACCGGTCGTCTGCTCCCCTCCCCCGACGGTCTACAACTCCAGCTCAGGCCCCCCGCCCCCTGAAGATGTTGTCCAAGCAAGATGCACTGCAAATCGTCGTCCTCAAAGCCGACCGCCTCTACGGCGAACTGATCAGCCGGGCCATCCGCGAACACTGGCACAACGCCGAGGTGCTCGTGTATCACCTCGGCTTCGCCGCCCTCGAATCGATCCAAGCCCGCCCGCCCGACTTGTTTGTCACCGGTGTGATGCTCACCGATATGGACGGGCTCGAACACCTCGAACCGTTCCTGAAACGCGCGCAACCGATCCTCGTCGTGACGTCGCGCAAGGACAGCCGCACGTGCGCGATGCTCCGGCAAATGCGTTTCGACGGCATCTACGACGGGATCGAAGAAGGGTTGAACAACCTCCCCGTCGCCATCGACCGTGTGCTCGCTCACCTGCCCTACATCAGCCCGGGGTTCGAGCCGCTCCTCAAGCCCCACAGCAACTTCACCCGCGATGAGCTCACCGAGAAGGAGCAGATCGTCCTGGCGGTCATCGGTGACGGGTGCGACGACCAAGAAGCGGCCGATCTGCTCGGGCTCTCGCCCCATACGGTCAACACGCACCGGAAGGCCATCATGGCGAAACTCCGCCTCCACCAGAAGGGCGCACTCGTGAACTACGCCATGCAAAACGGCTACGTGCACATCACGCCCACCGGCGTCACCCGGCCGGGCTTCCAGCGGCGGTTGCGGGAGTTGTTCGCCCTCGCCACCAAACGCGATCCATCGCCGGCGTAGCGCGATGCCTCTCCCGCACCAGCGATTCGGCCCCACGGAGGGGCGTCGTCGGCCCGGTAAGGTCCAGACACCCTCCGGGCGGCTTGACGGCCGAAATGCAGAATTGCAGTATTTCTGCATGCCCGCCGTCGCCAACGTCTCCTCCCGCGGCACGCTCACGCTGCCCATCCAGATCCGCCGCAAGCTCGGCCTCACGAAGAATTCCCAGGCGATCATCATCTTCGAGGAGCGCCCGGACGGGATCCTCCTGCATCCGGCCATTCCCGTGCCGATCCGCGATCTGCCGCGCGCGAAAGTGAAGGCTTGGATCGAGCAGGACGAGGCCGACGCCAAGTCGGTCAAGATCGTGAAACGGTGATCGTCTTCGTCGACACCTCCACGCTGCTCGCCGCCGCCAATTCCTCCCGCGGACTGTCCCGACTCTTGGTCGAGGTCGCCCCGAAGGAGGGATGGCGGCTCTGCACCGCGACGTATTGCATCGCTGAGGTCGAGCGCCACCTCGCCCGTTTTCCCGGAGCAACCGACACCTGGGCCCGGCAGATTCGGCCGGCTTTGGCCGTGTTGCCGTCGCAGTTCGTCCTGGATCGGCCGCTGGTTTTCGAAGCCACCAAGGATCGTCCGGTGATCATTTCCGCTGTCGGCGGAGGCGCGTCGTATCTGGTCACCTCGGACACGACCGACTTCGGGCACGTGCTCGGCACTTCGGTGTATGGCGTGAAAGTGCGCACGCCACGCTCATTCCTCATCGAGTTGGGAATCGTCGCCGAGCGCTGATCGGCGATCTCTCCGTCCGCCCCGCACAAGGGGAAGCTACTTCGTGAAGGCGCGCAGGCGGGCGCTGAGCACCTTCACGTCCGCCTCGGCTCCGGCAGCCGACGCGCGGGCTTTGGCGAGGCGAATCTCCGCGCGCAGCAACTCCTGCTTCAAACGCACGAGTTCGTCGGGGATGAAGTCCTGGCTAGCGACACGGGAAGCGAGTGGCGAACCGTTCAAGGGATGTTCGGCGGTCGGAGTCATGAGAGAAGGCCGGCTGGCGGCAGATTAAGGGTTGATCGTGATTGAGACCGGCGGTGCGGAGTGCACCGCCGAGCCGCCATAACGTTTCGCAGGAACCGCCAAACCGCAGCCATCCACTCCTACCGAAAACGCGGGAGCCGATCATCTCCTCGTTTCCATGACAGACGAAAAAGGGGCCGAAGCCCCAGCAATCAATCTTCACCGGGAAGCATCAGGGTGAGCACCGGCTCGGCCGTGTCGCCCGGTCCGAAGTGCAGCTTCAACGCGTGCTTCTTCCCGGCGATGATCACCTTGAAATGCACCACCTGCAGATCATTCGCCACCCGGATCGCCACAAAGGCCATCCAGGAGATGTCGTGGCAGATCCCGTTGAGATCCTGACCGTCCTTTTGCAGGGCGGCTTCGATGATCGCCCACGCCGTCGCAGTGCACGCGAACGGATACTTCCAGTGCGCCTTGATCGTCTCGATGCCACTGAGGTCAACAAGGACGCCGTCCTCGATGGCCTGCTTGCGGGTGTACGAGAAAACAACTTTACCGAACAGGTCGTCGTTGGTCATGGCTTGTGCCGTTCGGACCGTGGGGCGTGCATCACGTCTCGTGACCTTATCGCCTACTGCCGATTGGCGATTTTCGCCCCACACCCGAAAGTCAAAGCACTGTCCGGGAGCGCCGAGGCCGTGTCCCGCGCAGCGGGACCAACGAGGGGGAAGCGGAGGACCTGCCTTGTGCGTGGTGGAGACGCGAAGCGTACTACCTTGACCGGGTGTACAATGGGAGAAATCAGCGGCTGGCAGTCGCTCGAAGAAAACGAGCGAAGCGAGCAATCGGTCGATTCCGTTGGCTTCCGGCGGAGGGTAGAAAAATGGCGACCGGGGTGTCCGGTCGCCACTGTGGGGCGCGCGGTTCAGGCGCTCTGCGGAGTTCGCTGTTCCGCGAGGAGGCCGAAGATGAACGTGTGGGCCAGATCGGCCAGCTTGGCGACGCGCGGAAGGTCATCGCGTCCGAAGCTGGCGGTGTCGTGGTAGGCCTTGGCGTCGTCCATGTAGGTCCGGGCGAAGGTCACGTTGTAGAACTTCTTCTGGTCGGACTCGTTCTCCCAGATGGCAGCTTTGATGTGGCCGAGGCGGAAGGTCTTCACCGGAAGCTTGGTGCCGGGGGTGACGAGCTTGAGCTGCGGGGCGGTGGCGTTCTTGGCGGGCATATTGTTCCTTTTCTGTTTTGAGGAGCGGGATTGCTCTCTCGCCCAAGGCGGAGGCGCCGGTGCGCCGCCCGCGACGCGACGCGGGACGTGGAGTGCCAGCGGACGAGGGGCACGACGGCGACATGCCGCGGCCGGGACGGTGGACGGGACGTGCAACGCCCGCCCCGCCGAGCCGCGAAGTGCAGCCGCAGTGCCTTCGCCGTGCTCGCACGGAACGCTCGCGCAGCGCCGGGCAAGCTGTCCGTGTCGAGGGCAGGCGTGGAGGGGTTCCATTTCAGGGGTGCCCCACGACTAGACCGTCCCGCAGGGCGCACGGCCGGAGGTGCCGCCAGAGAGAGCAAAACGCTCCGGAGAAAAGGAACCGGTCCGCTCGCGCGGACATGCCACGCTGAACGTCCACGCCCGCGGCAACGGCTTCATCCACCGGCACAGGTGAAGATTTGCGCGAGGCAGTTCGCCGCCATCTGGGAGAACGAGTCCGGCGGAGTTCGTCGCGGCGTCGCCCGGCCGGACGACGGCAAGGCCGACACCGCTAGACGCGATGCGCTTCGCGTGGAGCAGGACGATCAGGCCGCTCATCGAGGTTCGTGGAACAGCGAACCCTTCGGGCGCCCCGCGCCCAGTGGAGACCGGGCACTTCGGTCGCCGTCTGCCCGGAGCCGGTCCGTTTGGCTGGTCCGTCGTGAAACACGGGCGGAGCCCGTCCTCTCGGGTCGAGCGGTTGCGTCCGGCGGGGAGGCCGGGGGCGGAGTGGCGGCGCTGGTGGCAGTGGAGGAAGGAGTCGGCGCCGGTGGGAGCGCGGCAAGGCCGCCGGTGTCGCGTCCCGAGCCCGCGAGGGCGCGATCCTGGCGAGTGGTCGGGCTCGGACGACGAGTCGCCAGAGGCGGCCGTGAGCGCGAAACCAAGCCGTCTCCGACCGCAGCGAACACCAGCGCCAGAACGACAGTCCCCGCGCCGCAGCGCCGGGTGCATCCGCTCGCGGTAGCGGCGGATATCGTGCGTCCGTCGCTTTTGCTCGGCGATCGTCGGAAGCTGGGACAACCGGTCCGCCGCGGGGAATCACTGGCCGCGCTGATCATGCAGGCGCTGCGATTGATTCTTCCGCGCAACTACCGTCCGATCCCAGCGGAGAAAGTAGCCCGCGCACTGCTCGCGACCGTAGCGGCGGCGAAAGGGGTGCATATCGTGTCGTCGGCCGAGATGCAGGACTATTGATCCGTGGGGCTGCGTGCTTCGTTGCTGACGCAACGTCGCTCACCGAAAGCGAAGGGAAGCGGCCGATGAATGCGGTTGCCGCTTTGGGCCGAGCGGAGGCCACGTGCGTGCCCACTCCTCGTTCGCTACTGCTTTGCGATCGTTCAATCCCATACCTTCGGACAGGATTCCCGTCAGACAACGACTCGTGGAGCGGGTTGAGGCGGCTCGCTCTTGCAATCGGGGACGGCGCTCCGTACTCGCTTGTCAGCCCCTCAGCGGCACCGCCCCACCTCATTCCGCCATCGTTCGCGAAACACTCGCTCGATCATTGCTCTCGGTCCCCCAGTCCATGCGCACGACCTTCTGCCTCGGCTTCGCGGACAGAGTGGTTCGTCACCTTGTGGTGCTCGCCGTCGCGTTTCTGGGCTGCGCGGAAACCGAGGCAAACCAGTGGCGCGGGGCGCCCTCATCTCGTTTCTACTCGTTCGACGATATCCGGGGCGTCTCCGCTGGCGTGGAGGTCTCTTTCGACCCGTACGGGCGCTTGGTATTGGTACAGAACGGGAACTACCTGGCGCTGAACGACGAACGCTGGATCGAGGTCCTGGCGAGCAAGTCGCCGGATCCCCGGGTTCGACACGTGTACTGCGATAGTCGCGGCGACTCGTACTTCGGTTCGGTCGGATCGTGGGGACGACTGGAACGCGACGAACACGGCCTGTTGGTGCCAATGCCATCGGTGCCGGACTCTTGCCCGGATTGGGTACGGAAAGCCGAGTTCACACAGATCGTATCCTCCTCGAAAGGAGTCTGCTTCGGCGGGTGGATCGGCGTGGCTGTGTGGGACCGCGAAACCCGACGGACCAACTACGCCCAGGTGTCCGGACTCGCAAGGTTGTTCGAACTCGGGGACGAGATCTATGTCTCCTCTCACCAGCGAGGGGTTCAAAAATTGGATGTCGCGTCCGGAGTCTTGGGCCAACCGGAGCAGAGTCCCTTTTCCGGACTCGTGGTCGAGGCGGTCGCGGAGTTGGGGGATGGCGCCGCCATTGTTTCAACCAGTGACCGCCGACTGTTTAGGTACGAACGGGGACGTGTCGCGCCATTGCCGGGGATCATGGGAGCGGAGATGGGCGGCCGAATCACAGCATTGGTGGCGATGCCCGACGGTGACGTTGCCGTGTCCGTCCTCGGGGTCGGCTTGTATCTGATCTCCAGTGATGGCGCAGTCCGGCTGTTCCTGTCCGACCTCGAGTATCGGGACATCAAGGCATTGGCGGCAAACGAGCGCGGTGTCGTGTGGGCGGTCAGCCCAACCGGACTGATCAAGATCCTCACCCGCCTCCCCTTCACTCGCTTCAATCCAACCAATGGGTTGCCGGTGTTCTGGCCCCAGTTCCTCGCCTGGCGTGACCAGCTGCTGGTGGCCTCGAATGGTCACCTCTATGAAGCGACGGCGTCGGCGCCGGGTGCACCGGCAAGCTTCCGGTGGGTCCCCGATCAGCCCCGGACCGGGGTCTGGGGACTTGCTACGTTCGGTGACTGGTTGCTGATCGGCAATCGCGATGGAGTTCTGGCGAAGAAGGCGGACGGCTCCTTCGAATCGATCCTTCAGGGGATTGAGGTGGCGCGTCTTGCGATGACCGAGTCGGGGATCTGTTTCGCGATCGGGATGCAGAGTATCGCCGTTCTGCAACTCGACAAGGATGGCCGATGGCGCGAGTGCGCTCCGCGAGAAACCGGCATCGGCTACCCGTCGCTCGCACATGTCTCGCGCGAGGCAGCCTGGATCGAGATCGGGGCAAACGTGGTCGGCCGGATCTCGCTCGAGGCCGGCGAGATCAAGGCGCGGGTGATAGACTCTTTTCCATGGAAGGACCCGCGCTGGATCCATGTGAGCGTGGTCGGGGAAACCGTCGTCCTCGCCGGTCCCGAAGGCGGGCGCGTGTTCTTTGATGAGCGGACCCGGGAGACGAGCCAGGACGCTAAAATCGCCCCCGCCCTCGCCCAACTCCCCGGACCCTGGCCGGCCCGGATTGCGACCGACGGTACCGATGCCATTTGGGTCGCCCATGCCAACGGAGTCAGCCACTTCAGGTTGCTCGACGGAGCGTACCTCGAGGACGATACCCGGTACGGCAGCCTCGACTGCTATATCCCGCAGATCCATGCCGTTTCAGCGGATGCTCTGTTCGTGTCCACCGGCAGCGAAGTGTTCGCCCTCGATCCCCCCTCCCCTACGGAGAACGGCGGCCTGCCCGCGTTCCAGCCTCGGGTGATAGCAACGGTGGACTCCGCCACCGGAAGGCTGCTTTTTTCGGACGGCGGCTTTGTGGCCGAGACCAAGCTGCCCTACGAGAAGAACAGTTTTTCGCTGCGTTTGTTTGCCGGCAGCTACTCCACGCGACGTTCGCCGCAATACGAGTTCTCCGTAAACGGGACCCTATGGGCACGCTTGGACGGATCGGTATTGCCGATGACGAACCTGCGGGAAGGGAACTACCGGCTCGGGATCCGGTTGGTCGACAAACTTAGACCGGTGGGACAACCACTTCAGCTCGATTTCGCTGTCACACCTCCTTGGTGGCGAACAGCACCGGCCTATTCGATGTACGGCATCCTCGGAGTGTTCATCGCAAGCTTCGGAGCGAAGTTCATCGCTTGGCGGGTACGCCGGAAAAACCAGCTCTTGAAGGAACTGGTACGGCAGAAGACCGGAGAGCTCGAGGATACGATGTCGCAACTTGAGCAGGAAGCCCGCACATCGGCGACGTTGGCTGAGCGCAATCGGCTGGCGGGAGAGATTCACGATACACTGGAGCAGAGCCTGAGCGCCCTGGCGCTCCAACTGTCCTCCACGGCCCGACATCCCGGCACCTCCGCTCAAGTGCGGACGGGACTGGCCATCGCGCAGAACATGGTGGTCTTCAGCCGGGACGAGGTGCGAAACGCGGTATGGGATCTGCATTCGCCGAGTGTCGGAGATGGCGGGATCGTCCGTGCGCTGGAGCGCCTTGTCGCCCAATTGGTACCGGTGCCGATCAAAGCAGTTGTCACCGTGGAAGGCGATCACCGAGCTCTCGGTCCGGCCGTGGAGCATCACCTGCTGCGGATTGCGCAGGAGGCGGTAGCCAATGCGGTGAAACATGCGGGGGCCTGCATCATCGCGATTACCGTACGGTACGCAGACGGACGCGTTTCGCTGGTCGTCAAGGACGACGGCCGAGGGTTCGCCGTCGCCGTCGCAAACACTCTGCCGGTGGGACATTTCGGCCTCCGGTTCATGAAAGGACGGGCCGAGAAGATCGGCGCCAAAATCGAAATTCGCAGCACCGAAGGCGCCGGCACCTGCATAACCGTCACTGCGCCCACACAAAATTAAGTGCCCATGAATACAAATAGTCCCAAAGAGGAACCGATTCGTGTCCTAATCGTCGACGACCATCTGCTCGTGCGCATCGGGCTGACCTACGCGCTGGGCACACAGCCGAACCTCCAGGTGGTAGGCGAGGCGAGTGATGGAGAGGGCGCCCTTCGGGCGTACCGGGAGTGCCGGCCGGATGTGGTGATTCTCGACCTCCGGATGCCGGGCAAAGGAGGATTGGCGACGATCGCTGCGCTCAGGCGGGAATTCGGGGATGTCCGGATTCTGATCCTGACCAACTATGGTTCGGGCGACGAAATCGAGGAGGCCATCAAGGCCGGAGCGAAGGGTTTTCTGGCAAAAGACACCCCGCTCGAGGAACTGATGGTCGCGATCCGCGATGTTTGCGCCGGGAGGCAGCATCTGTCCGGCGCCGTCTCCGGTCGATTGGCGAACAAAATTTCGTCCCAACTTTCCGAGCGCGAGTTGGAGGTGTTGAAGTTGATCGCCAAGGGACGGAACAACAAACAGATCGGTGCTGCGCTGCATGTGACAGAGGCGACGGTGAAGGGGCACATCTCGAAGGTGCTCGTGAAACTCGGCGTCGCCGACCGGACTCAGGCGCTACTGGCCGGAGTGAAGCGGGGCTTGTTGCTGATCGACTAGCGGGTCTACGCGAATCCGGGGCGTCCGTGGGCAGCGCCGGGACTTTGCGAGGTGCAACGAGGATCGATTGGATACGGATGCAGGCGTCAGAATTGCACAGCCTTACCCATATCGGGTGTCGGACAGGGAGGGCCTAGTGGACCGACCAAACGGTCTACTGTTGGAACAAGGCGGTGCCCATCGGAAGCACGCCACGCCCGAGAATTCGGGCTTCTGTTACCTGTTGCTGTGTCGTTCCTTCCGGGTCCTGAGCACGACTTAGGTCGCGGCCACGTCGCGCCCAAAGAGGCCTTGCTGGATTCCACCGCGCGGCGCTTAGGTCGCGGCGTTCCGCGGTGAGTCCCCGATTCCACACCGCAGGATCCTCCTTCCGCCCGCGTCTTCCAAGGGGCGCGCGGTGGCAGGTTACACCCAAAACAAGCCAACCCTACAATATGATGAAAACATCCCCCCGAACCGGCAAAACCGGCCGGTGGCTCTCGCTGATGGGAGCCGCCGCTGCGACCGGACTCGTTGCCCAGTCTGTGGATAACGCATCGCCGGCGGCGCCCGCGGCGGGCGCGACCGATGAGGAAGTCGTGGTGCTCACCCCCTTCGAGGTCAACTCCTCGACGGACACCGGCTATGTCGCCACCGAGACCCTCGCCGGCACCCGTATTCGAACCGAGCTCAAGGACGTCGCCTCGTCGATCTCGGTCATCACGAAAGAGTTCATGGCCGATGTCGGCGCCACCGACAATGCCACCCTGCTGCAGTACGCGACGAACACCGAGGTCGGTGGCACCCGCGGCAACTTCTCCGGTTTGGCGATCGGCGCGAAAACCGCCGCCGACTACACCCCGATTTCGACCTCCCAACGCATCCGCGGATTGGAGTCGGCGGACCAGACGATGGACTTTTTCAAGACCAACGTCCCGTGGGATTCGTACAATATCGACCGCATCGATATCCAGCGCGGCCCCAACTCCATCCTCTTCGGTCTGGGCAGCCCTTCGGGCATCATCAACGCGACAACCCGCAACGCGAACTTCCGCAACTCCGGAAGCGTCGAGGCGCGAGTCGGTTCCTTCGGTTCCTATCGTGGTGCGATCGACGTCAATCAGGAGCTGATCGACGAGGTCCTTGCCATCCGGGTCGACGGCCTCTGGAACAAGGAAAAGTACCAGCAGGATCCGGCATTCAAGAAGGACCGACGCATCTACACTGCCTTGCGTTGGGACCCCAAGATCTTCGGTCGGGATTTCGCCACCTCGTTCAAGGCGAAGTACGAATCCGGCAAGATCGACGCGAATCTGCCCCGCCAGAACACGCCGTACGACAACATCTCGGCGTGGTTCCGGACAAACGAGGCCAACAAGCTCACCATCGGTGGCGGCACCAACTACTCGGTCTATGACGTCGGCGCGGCTCCGGCCGCGATCAGCCCCTGGCTTTCGGGCCGCCTCGGCCAGCAGTCCGCTGGCTACGTCGTGGACGGTTCCACGGGCGAGCTGAGCCGTGTGCTCGGCGGCTACATCAACGGCGGCTTCCTCAACAACAACGGCACGGTTCGCGGCTGGAGCGACGGTGCGGTCGGGCTCCGGTACTCCGAGCAGCTGTTCGGCCTGAACAACCTTTCGGCCTGGGCGGTGAACGCGAAAGTGCCGTTCAATGCCCAATTCAAGGACTCGATGCTGATGGATTCGTCCGTCTTCGATTTCTACAACCAGCTGATCGATGGCGACAACAAGGGTGAGTGGTCGGACTGGAACGCGTTCAACCTCTCGTTCTCCCAAACCGCCTTCAAGGATCGCCTTGGTCTCGAGGTCGCCTACTACAACCAGGCCTACAAGACCGGTGGTTGGAGCCTGCTCGGCGGTACACCGACGATCAACGTCGACGTCACCAAAGAGCTGCAGGACGGGACCACCAATCCGAACTACGGTCGGGCGTTCCTCGCTTCAGGTTCCGGTGGCACCGGCAACTGGCATCAGTACGACGTCGAGAGCTGGCGCGCTTCGCTCTTCGGCGAGCTGCGCACCTCGGACCTCACCGACAACAAGTTCCTCGTCAAGCTTCTCGGGCGTCATCGCTTCAACGGCGTGATCAGCCACGACAAGTTCAATAGCTACAACCTGGGCTGGCTCCGGTATACAAACGATACTGCGTGGAACACCTACATCTCGGGTGATGCCAACAAGGCGTTCGACTACAACACGCCGCAGGTCCTCGCCTATCTCGGTTCCTCGTTGGCTGGTGCAACCAGCCTGTCCGGGGCCGAGCTCCCCGGTCTGGGAAAGAAGATCACCCTGAACGACAGCCCGATCTACGTGTTCGACTCGACGTGGACTGCCACCGGAGTGACGCCCAGCGCCGCGTGGACTCCCACCGGCGTCTATACCGAGCGTTTTGGCGCGACGGCGACGGCCCAAGCCTCCAATCCTGAGAACTATCGCGGATGGACGACCAGCCGCACGATCGGTCTCGATCGCTACGAGGATGGCAACGATCTCTACAACTCGGGTTCGAAGGTCGAACAGATCGTCAAATCGTATGCGGGCTCGTGGCAGGGATATCTCTGGAACGACTCCCTCGTGGGAACGCTCGGCTGGCGTTATGACGTCGTGAAGCAGCGCAGCATCACGGCGAAGCGCAGCACCGTCGCAGGGCAGCACAGCCACCTCGTCCTGAGCGACGATGTCTACAAGCTGCCTGAATACACGCCGAGCAACTACTACAAGGGTCACTCGGTTTCGGGCGGCGTGGTCTTCCACGTGAACAAGGCGCTCCCGAAGACCTGGGAACGCAATGTGCCGCTCAACGTCAGTCTGAGCTACAACGATTCGAGCAACTTCCAGGCGTCGAGCACGCGCGTCGACGTCTTTGGGACGCCGATCGCGAATCCGGCCGGCGACACCAAAGAGTTCGGTCTTCTCCTTTCAACGAAGGACAACCGTTTCTCCCTGCGTGCGATCAAGTACAAGACGAAGGTGACGGGCGCGACCGAGTCCACGGAGAACGGCTTTGCCGGTGTCATCGTCAACGGCATGAACTGGCGCAACATCTTCCTCTACCGGATGACCGGCTACGACTGGAACAGCCGCGCGCTCGCCAGCTCGAACGGCACGACCACGGTGTTCAACGGTCAGACGGTCACCTATAACACCCGCTGGTTCTGGACGCCGGCCTACATCAAGAACGACCGTCCGGTCGCGACCATCTACGCCGGACCGCCGCTCTACGCGAACGATCAGGTTCCCGCCTACGACTATCTGGAGACGCCGGAACAGGCCGCGACCCGTCGCGACCAGACGATCTCGGCCTGGAACGAGATCCAAGGGTGGCTCGACGAGAAGGGCTACTTCCAAGCGTGGGGCTTCTCGCCCACTACGCTGTCGAAGCTTACGACCCGGTCGACCTATGCCTCGACCGCGACAGTCGGCGCCGACGGCAAAGAAGTGAGCTCCGCCTGGGACCCCGACACCACCAAGGTCGTCGACTACCGGACCCGTTGGTCGACGCCTCAGGGCTATGCGATCACTTCTGATCGCGAGTCCGAGGGCTATGAGTTCGAAGCCACGGCCAACATCCTGCCCAACTGGCGCGTCGCCTTCAACGCCGCCAAGACCACCGCAGTCTATGCGAACATCGGCGGTGGCGCCTTGGAGGAAATGGTTACCTACCTCGACGGCAAGATGGCCGGCGCAGCGGGCGACCTGCGCATGTTCAACGGCGACTACCAGTACGGAAACGAAGTCCGCCGTGGTTGGGCGACCTTCATGTCGAACTGGGCGTACCTGAAGCTCAAGGAGCGGATCGCCTCGTCCGAGTTGCGCAAGTGGCGCTTCAACGTGATCACCAACTATGACTTCCGGTCCGGTTGGGCCAAGGGTGTCAACGTCGGCGCGGCCTACCGCTGGCAGGACAAGATCGTGATCGGTTACCCGATCGCCAACAACGCCGCCGGCCTACCGGAGTACGACATCGAAAACCCGGTCTACGGTCCTTCCGAAGACGGCTTCGATTTCTGGATCGGATACCAGCGCAAGCTCACCGAGAAGCTCAACTGGAAGATCCAGCTGAATATCCGCAATGCCTTCGACTACGAAGGGCTGATCCCGATCAGCGTCCAGCCGGACGGCAAGACGTGGGCGGGTGTTCGTATCAAGCCGGTGCAGGAGTGGTCCGTCACCAACACCTTCAGTTTCTAGTTGCTGGTCAGTAGCTAGATGGCGCCGGCACGCAGGGGGGATACTTGCGGCCGGCGCCTTTCTTTTTTCCGAGGGTATCTGCACCGCTTCGGCTCGAAGCGGTGCCACCGCCATGCTCGCCGACCGCTTGCCGTCCGCGCTGCTGGCCCCCTCCCCCACAACAAAACAGTAAGGACCGTGCCTCGGTCCGATCGCGCCCATGGAGGCGCCGCTTCTCTATGGTACTCGCTCACCTTCGCCCATTCTTCTCGTCCGCTCCTCGGCGCCGCGCCGCTTTGGCGTTTGCGTGCGGCCTGCTTCAGGCTGTCGTTCCAAGCCTCCACGCCGCCAGCCTCGGCCTCGCCGTCGACATTGTCGCGGACGTCCCCGTTGACACGAACTCGTTTCCGCTGGCCGTGCAGGATCGGGTCAGTCCGATTTGGTGCGACTCGTCGGACCTTCCCGGAGTCGTTCGTGTGGTCCGCGATTTGGCGACGGACGTCGAGGCGGTTACGGGACAGCGACCGACGATCATCCACGAACAGCCGGCGACACGTGAGGTCGTGCTGGTTGGCACGCTGGGCCGGAGTTCATTGATCGATCGCCTGGTGGCCGGAGGCAGGGTCGATGTGGCCGACCTGCGCGGAAAATGGGAGAGCTTCGTCATCACCGCTGTCGCAAACCCGTTCCCCGGCGTGGAGCGAGCGCTCGTGATCGTCGGTAGCGACAAGCGCGGCACGATCTACGGAGCCTACGAACTGTCGGAGCAGCTCGGCGTCTCGCCCTGGTACTGGTGGGCGGATGTGCCGCCGCAGAAGCGGAAGGAGGCGTATGTCACGCCCGGGCGTTTCGCCTCGGGCGAGCCGGTGGTCCGATATCGCGGCATCTTCCTCAACGACGAGGCTCCGTGCCTCACCGGCTGGGCCGCCGAGAAGTTCGGCGGGCTCAACTCGAGGTTCTACTCGAGGGTCTTCGAACTGTTGCTGCGCCTGCGCGCCAACTACCTCTGGCCGGCGATGTGGAACAACGCCTTCAACGAGGACGACCCGCTCAATCCGCAGTTGGCCGACGAGTACGGCATCGTGATGGGCACTTCGCACCACGAGCCGATGATGCGCGCCCACAAGGAGTGGACCAAGCGCCGCGAACAGTACGGCAATGGCAAGTGGAACTACGCCACCAACGCCAAGGCGCTGCAGCGCTTCTTCCGTGAGGGAATCGCCCGCAACAAGGCCTACGACAACCTGGTTACCGTCGGGATGCGCGGCGACGGCGACGAGGGCATGGTCAGCACCGGCAGCATCCAGTCCGACATCCTCCAGCTCGAGCAGATCTTCGCCGACCAGCGCCGCATCCTCGCCGAGGAGATGCAGGTCGACCCGGCGACGGTGCCCCAGGTCTGGGCGCTCTTCACCGAGGTGCAGAAGTTCTACGAGGCCGGCCTGCGCCCGCCGGACGACGTCACGCTGCTCTGGACCGACGACAACACCGGCAACCTCCGCCGCCTCCCCACGCCCGAGGAGCGCAAGCGCGGCGGCGGCGCCGGCATCTACTACCATTTCGACATGCACGGCGGGCCGTACGCCTACCAGTGGATCAACACCAACCCGCTGCCGAAGATCGCCGAGCAGATGAACCTCGCGGCCGAGTACGGCGCGACCCGAATCTGGATCGTCAACGTCGGCGACATCAAGCCGCTCGAGCTGCCGATCGAGTTCTTCCTGCGCCTCGGCTGGAATCCGGCGGCGCTCAACAAGGACAAGGTCGCCAGCTACATGCTTCGCTGGGCCGAGCGCGACTTCGGCCCCGAACACGCGGCGGAGATCGCCGACCTCGCCGCGCGCTACGCGAAGTACAACGGCTGGCGCAAACCCGAGCAGATCGCCCCTGAGACCTTCAGCGCGCTCAACTACCAGGAGGCGGAGCGTGTCGAGGCCGCCTGGCGCGATGTCGCCGAGCGCGCCGAGGCGATCCACGCGCGTCTGCCGGCCGAGCGGCGCGACGCCTTCTATCAGCTCGTGCTGTACCCGGCCAAGGCCTCGGCGCTGGTCGCGCAGATGAACATCCTCGCCGGGCGCAACCGCCTCTACGCCCGGCAGGGCCGCGCCAGCACCAACGACCTCGCGCAGCGCGTGCGCGAACTCTTCGCGCAGGACGGTGCGATGAGCGCCTACTACAACCGCGAGCTGGCCGGCGGAAAATGGAACCACCTCATGGATCAGACCCATCTCGGCCAGTGGAGCTGGGAGCCGCCGCTGGTCGACGCCATGCCCGCCGTGAGCGAGGTGCGCGTCGCCGACGTCTCGCGTTTCGGCGTCGCCGTCGATGGCGACCAGAACGCCTGGCCCGACCACTTCGGCGCCGCCGCGCTCCCGGTGTTCGACTCGTTCCAACCGCGCCGTTCGTATTTCGACGTCTTCGCCATGGGCGCGCTCCCGGTCTCGTGCCGGGTCGAGGTCGAGCAGCCGTGGATTCTGCTCACCGAGGAGAAACTCGGCGGCCACGACCGGCGCTACTGGGTCGAGATCGACTGGGCGCAGGTTCCGGAGGGCAGCTCGGCCGGCTGGGTCAAGGTCGTGGGCGACCGCACCGCGCGGGTCCGCGTGCCCGTCGTGAAGGCCACCGCGGCGCAGGCGCGGTCCGCGCAGGGCCGTTTCGCCAGTCTCACCGGCCCGCTCGCCTTCGCCGCCTCGGCGACGGCGCGGCGCACCGAGGTGGCCGGCGTGCGCTGGGAGACCGTGCCCGACTACGGGCGCGGCGCCGATGCGATGGCCGTCTATCCCGTCACCGCGCCGAGCGTGCTGCCGCCGGCCGCGGCACCGACACTCGAATACGCCGTCCATTTGCCGCGCGCGGGCGAGTACACCGTCACCCTCGTGCTGGGGCCGGCGATGGACTTCGTGCCGGATCGCGGTGTGCGCATCGGCGTCTCCTTCGACGACCAGCCCGTCCAGGTCGTCGACATCTTCGCCGACCGCGAGGCCGAGACGTTCCTCGGCCGAAATTGGGGCGTCTACACCCGCGACAACGTCCGCTACCTGCGCTCCACGCACACGCTGGCCGCCGACGGCCCGCACGAACTGAAGCTCACGATGGTCGATCCGGCCGTCGTCGTGCAGAAGATCATCCTCAGCGACCGCACACTTCCCGAGAGCTACTTTGGCCCGCCGGAAGGCCTCACTGTCAGGTGAACGGGGCGTTTCCGACTGCCCCCGCGTCATCCCCACCCGTCTCTCCCCAATCGTTCCTCCGCGAAAGTACCACGATGAAACTCGCCTCCCTCTCGGCCCGCCTTCTGTCCGGTCTTCTGCTGTGCCTCTCGGGTGCGACGGCGGCCGACGAACCGGTCCGTCTCTCCGTCGACCTCGCCGCCGCCGGCAAACCGATCAGCCCCGACCTCGTCGGTGTCTTCTTCGAAGACCTTAACTACGCGGCCGACGGCGGCCTCTACGCCGAGCTGCTGCAGAACCGGTCCTTCGAATACTCGGCGTCGGCCCAGGCCACCTGGGGGCCGTACACCGGCTGGGAGCTCGTCCAGGCCGACGGTGGCAGCGGCAACCTCGGGATTGGCGACTACCGCCCGGTGCATCCCGCCAACCCGCACTATCTCATGCTCACGGTGCTGACGCCCGGCGCCGGAGTCGGCGTCGCCAACCGCGGCTTCGATCGGATCCCCGTCCGGCAGGGGGCCGCCTACGAGGTCTCGTTCTGGGCGTACCAGGCGTTCATGGGCGCGAAGTGGGGCGGCCCCGGCCCGCGCGTCGAGCAGAGCAAGCCGATGCCGGTCACGGTACGGCTCGAGGCCCGCGATGGGCGCGTGCTCGCCGAGGCGAAGCTCGAGATCGCCGGACGCGCGTGGACCAAGCACGCCGTCGCGCTGACGCCGAGCTCGTCCGACACGGACGCGCGTTTCGTCCTGCTCGCCCACGAGACGGGCGGCGTCGCATTCGACATGGTCTCGCTCTTTCCCACCGACACGTTCAAGGGCCGGCCCAACGGTCTGCGCCGCGACCTCGCCCAGGTGATCGCCGACATGAAGCCGAAGTTCATGCGCTTCCCCGGCGGCTGCCTCGTCCATGGCTCGGGCCCCCGCGATTTCTACAACTGGAAGGACAGCGTCGGCCCGGTCGAGCAACGCCGCGACAAGCGCAACCTCTGGGGCTACTACCAGACCCACGGCCTGGGCTACTTCGAGTTCTTCCAGTTCTGCGAGGATATCGGCGCGAAGCCGCTCCCCGTCGTCTCCGCCGGCGTCTGCTGCCAGCACGCGGGCGACTCCCCGGGCCGCGGGCAGGAGGGGCTGCCGCTCGACGAGATGTCATCGTACATCCAGGACATTCTCGACCTGATCGAATGGGCCAACGGCCCGGCCGACTCGAAGTGGGGCGCGGTCCGCGCCGCCGCCGGGCACCCTGCCCCCTTCGGACTGAAGTACCTCGGCGTGGGCAACGAGGACGCGATCACCCCCGAGTTCCGCGAACGCTTCCGGCAGATCTTCGACGTCCTCAAGGCGAAGCATCCCGAGATCGTCGTCGTCGGCACCTCCGGGCCGTTCGCCTCCGGCGAGGATTACGAGAACGGCTGGGCGTTCGTCCGCGAGGTCGGCGTTCCGATGGTCGATGAGCACTACTACGTTTCGCCGCAGTGGTTCTGGGACAATCTTGAGCGCTACGGGCGTTACGACCGCGCCGGCGCCAAGGTCTACGTCGGCGAGTACGCCGCGCACGACAAGGACAAGAAGCGCAGCACCCTGCGCTCCGCCCTGGCCGAGGCCGCCGGCCTGACGAGCTTCGAGCGCAACGGCGACATCGTGCGCTTCGCCTCCTACGCCCCGCTGCTCGCGCGCCGCGACCACACCCAGTGGCACCCCGACCTGATCTATTTCGACGCCTCCGCCGTCTACCCGACGATCAGCTACGAGGTGCAGCGTCTGTTCGGCAACAACGCTGGCGACACCGTTTTGCCGGCGACGCTTGAGGGAGTGCCCGCTGGTATGCGCGTCACGAGCTCGGTTGTGCGCGATTCCGCCACCGGCGACGTGATCGTGAAAGTCGTCAACGGCGAAGACCGCGCGTTCAGCGCCGCGGTCGCGTTTGTCGGTGGAAGCAGGGCGGCGATGCGTCTGATCACCACAGTTCTCACCGGCGCAGATGCCGATGTGGCCAACCAGGACGGACAGGATCCGGCGGCGACGACGACTGTCACCGAGTCCTCGTCCAGCGAGAGCTTCCTTCAGACATTCCCGGCCCATTCGCTCACAGTTCTGCGGCGAGTTCGCTGAGCATTCTTTCAGTCACATCCCCAATGCATCGAAAGTCATGACACTCGGATCCTGCCTGCCTGTCGCGGTGTTTGCCGCTGCGGTTGTCGCCGAGAACTTCGCTGCCGGCGCCCCGGTGGCGCCGGCAGCGGAGAACCGCGCAACCTGGATGGCCGACAACGGCAACGGCACCTTCACCAACCCGCTCTTCTACGACGAGTTTTCCGACCCGGACCTGATCCGCGTCGGCGACGACTATTATCTCACCGGCACCACGATGCACGCGATGCCGGGGCTCCCGGTCCTGCACTCGCGCGATCTGGTCAACTGGGAGCTGTTGTCCTACGCGGCGCCGCAGCTCGACTTCGGACCGGAGTATCGGCTGCAAGGGGGCGAGATCTACGGCCGCGGGATCTGGGCACCGTGCCTGCGCTACCACGACGGCACCTACTACATCTTCTCGAACGTCAACGGCCGCAAAACCCAGCTCTTCCGCGCCACCGATCCGGCCGGCCCGTGGACGCACACCGAGCTGGGCAGCTCGCTGCACGACCTCTCCGTGCTCTTCGACGACGACGGCCGGATCTACGTCGTCTGGAGCTACAACGAGGTGCTGTTCGCCGAGCTCAAGCCCGACCAGAGCGACATCCTCCCCGAGTCCAAGCGCGTGCTCATCCCCGCCGGCAGCGGGATGGGAGAAGGCTCGCACTTCTACAAGATCGACGGCCGCTACTACATTTTCAGCACCAACTACGACCCGATGTGCTACCAGGTCGTCGCGCGCGCCGATCGCCCGGAGGGCCCCTACGAGGTGGTGACGACCAGCGCTGGCGAGAGCTTCGGCCTCGGCACCGGCTGGCGCCTGGAAGGCCTCGGGCGCAAACCGGGCATCAAGCTCATCGCGCCCCAGCGCGACGCCATCGCCGGCCTGCCGCTGCACCAGGGCGGCATCGTCCGGACGCAGTCCGGCGAGTGGTGGGGCTTCTCGATGATGGACCACAACTCCGTGGGCCGCCTCACCTGCCTCTCGCCCGTCACCTGGCGCGACGGCTGGCCGCTCTTCGGCCTGCCCGGCAACCTCACCCGCACGCCGCTGACCTGGATCAAACCCGACACCGGCTTCCCCTCCGCCCCGCGGGCGGTCTTCGAGCGTAGCGACGACTTCTCCGGCCCCCGGCTCAAGCCGGTCTGGCAATGGAACCACCTGCCCGACGCCGCGCGCTGGTCCCTCGCCGAGAAGCCCGGCGTGCTCCGCCTCCACGCCGGCGCCGCGAAGGATTTCTGGACCGCGCGCAACACGCTCACGCAGCGCGCCGTCGGCCCCGAGTCCTCCGCCACCGTCGCGCTCGACCTCGCCGGCCTGAAGCCCGGCGACACCGCCGGCCTCGCCCTGCTCAACCTGCCCTACGCCTGGATCGGCGTGCGCCGCGGCGACGCGGGCGCGGAGCTCGTCTGGTTCGACCAGACGGCGGGCGCGACCAAATCCCTTCCGCTCACCGCCACGCGGCTCTGGCTGCGGGCGCGCTGCGTCTTCGACGTCGATGAGGGCACGTTCGCCTACAGCCTCGACGGCGCGACGTTCCAGCCGTTCGGCGAGACGCTGTTCATGCCCTACCAGCTGAAGACGTTCCAAGGCGTGCGCTTCGCGCTCTTCAACTTCAACGCCGCCGGGACCGACGGCGGCTACGCCGACTTCGACAACTTCGTCGTCGACGAGCCGCGCGCCAACGGCCGGGGCCGCCCGATCCCGCTCGGCAAGACCGTCACGTTCTCCTCGTTGACGACCGGCCAGACGCTCCACGTCTGGAACGGCCTCCTGCGCTCGGCGCGCGCGCCGATGCACGCGCTCGGCACGGACCGTTTCCGCATCCTCGATCGCGGGCGGGGACGCGTGGCACTCCAGGCGGAGGACGGCTCCGGCTTCGTCACCGTCACCGGTCAGGGCGAGGCCGGCGACGTGCGGCTGCTCAAGACCGATGCCGGCGCCGCCGCGACCTTCCAGTGGACGCAGACCGAGACCGGCGATGTCCTGCTGCTCTCGTTGCTCACGCATCGCTACGTGACGGTCGAGACCTGGGCCAACGGGCTCATGTCGACCAGCGCCCGCGGCATCGCCACCGACCGCAAGAACGGCGCGAGCTTCTCATGGACCGAGGCTTCCGGTGGATGAACCGCTTCGTGTCATCTGTATGACCTCGATCATGGACCAACATCTCCGGTACCGCGGGCAACGAGGTGCGGCTCACCGCATCCACGCAGTTGGGCGATTGGTCGTTTCCCGCATCCTCGCCGGCGCTCTCGCGTTGGCGTTGCCGCTCCCGTCGCTCCGCGCGGATGCTGGCCGCCGCCGCGCCGATCTCCTCGGTCGAGTTGCTCGGCGGCACCCGGCCGATGCGGTGGACGCAAGCTGCCGAGACGCTCGAGATCGAAGTCCCCGATGCCCTGCCGAACCCCATCGCCGGCATCTTCACGATCGGCGTGCGCCGCTAGATCCGCGCCCTCAGCGGCACGGCGTCCGTGAGACGCCCGATTCGAAATAGTCCGTCACCCGAATTTCAAACATGCGAAGCCCAAACCTCCTTCCTTCAATTTCTGCAATGGTCTGCGCCGCTGGCATCGCCGCGGCCGCCGCCAGCAGCGGCCGGGCCACGCCGGCCACGCTCGACATCGATCTCGCCCACCCGGGGCACGCCATCCCGGCGAGCTTCTACGGCCTGATGACCGAGGAGATCAACTACAGCTACGACGGCGGCCTCTACGCCGAGCTCGTGCGCAACCGCACCTTCCAGGACCCGCCGGCCGGCCACACCGCCCGCGATCCGAAACCGCCGCTCGGCGGCCTCCCGGCGCACTGGTCGGTGGTCGGCGACGCCCGCGCGGCCACGAACGACCTCTCGCCTGTCGACGCCGCGCTGCCGATCAACCTGCGCCTCACGCTCGCCGGCGGCACCGGCGGCATCGCCAACGACGGCTACTGGGGCATCCCGGTGAAACCGGCGACCAAGTACACCGCGACGTTCTACGCCCGCGCGGTCGACGGGTTCGCCGGTCCGGTCACGGTCTCACTGCAGACCGAAGCCGATGCGAAAACCGTCGCGCAGGCCGCGACCGCGCCGCTCACCGGCGTCTGGAAGAAATACACGCTCACTCTCGTCACGCCCGCTGATGCACCGTCGACCGCCGCCGCGCGCTTCGTTCTATCTGCGAGCGGTCAGGGGAGCGTCGACTTCAGCTTCGTCTCGCTCTTTCCGCCGACGTACCAGAACGCCTCCAACGGCCTGCGTCCCGATCTCATGGAGCTGATGGCCGCGATGCGTCCGGCGTTTATCCGCCTGCCCGGCGGAAACTACGTCGAGGGCAACCGTTTCGCCGATCGTTTCGCGTGGAAGAAGATGATCGGGCGGGCCGACCGGCGGCCGGGCCACGCCGGTTGCTGGGGCTACCGCAGCAGCGACGGCTTCGGCCTGCCGGAGTACCTCCTCTGGTGCAAGCAGCTCGGCGCCGAGCCGGTGCTCGCGCTCTTCGCCGGCTACACGCTCAACGGTGACTATGTCGCCGCCGGCAGCCCGGAGCTGGACCTCTACACGCAGGAGGCGCTCGAGCAGATCGAGTACGTGATGGGCCCGGCCGACAGCGAGTGGGGCAAACGCCGCGCCGCCGATGGCTTCCCCGAGCCGTTCAAACTGACGTACGTCGAGATCGGCAACGAGGACTTCTTCGACCGCTCCGGCAGCTACGAGGGCCGTTTCGCCCAGATGGCGGAGGCGATCCGCAAGAAGTATCCGCAGCTCAAGATCATCGCCACCATGCCGGTCAAGAGCGTCAAGCCCGACCTCGTCGACGACCACCTCTACGCCAGCGCCTCGTCAATGCTGCGCCAGGGGACGCGCTACGACGTCGGCTCCGACCACCCCGAGGGCCGCAAGACCGACGGCGTGAAGGTCTTCATGGGCGAATGGGCCACGCAGGGCGGCTCGCCGACCCCGAACCACATGTCGGCGCTGGCCGACGCCGTCTTCGTCATGGGCCTCGAGCGCAACTCCGACGACGTCGTCATGCAGTGCTATGCGCCGATCTTCGCCAACGTGAACCCCGAGGACCCGGCGAAGGGGCACCCGCGTGGCTGGCAGTGGGCCACCAACCTCATCGGCTATGATGCGCTCCGCTCCTTCGGCTCACCGAGCTACCATGTGCTCGCGCTGTTCGGGCGGAACCGCGGCGACGTCGTCCTGCCCGCGACTCTCGACGTGCCGCAGGTGGCGAAGCCCGTGGAGGCGAATCCGCACGGCCTCACCGGCGTGGGCTCGTACGGGACCCGCGTCGAGTACACCGACATCGTCGTCACCGCGAAGGACGGCACGAAGCTCTCTTCGGCCAATCTGGTCGAGGACGCCGCAAAATGGCGGTTCCCGAACGGCAAGTGGTCCGCCGAGGGCGGCGTGCTTCGGCCGGTCGGCAACAGCCCGCAGACCTGGGCGCTCGCGGGTGACCCGGGCTGGGCGAGCTACACCGTGACACTTCGCGCGCGCAAGCTCGGCGGCGCCGAGGGCTTCATCGTCCTCTGGCATTCGGTCGACGGCGACAACTACCGCTGGTGGAATCTCGGCGGCTGGGGCAACACTGTCTCGCGTTGCGAGTTCTCCGAGAATGGCGGGCGCGAACCCTATGGCCCGAGCGTGCCGTTCACGGTCGAGACCGGTCGTTGGTACGACCTCCGACTCGAGGTCGACGGCCACCACGCCTGCGGCTTCGTCGACGGCAAGCTCGTGATGGAGGCGACCGACGGCCAGTACCAGCCGTTGCCGGCGGCCTTCGCCTCCGCGTCGTACCTCGACGCCAGCGGCGAGGTGATCGTGAAGGTCGTCAACACCGCGGCGACGCCGCTCGAGGCGCGGATCAATCTCAAGGGCGCGAAGCAGGTCGGCCCCGGCAGGCTGTTCGTCATCACCGGCGAACCTTCCGACGTGAACTCGCTCGCCGAGCCGACGAAGGTCGCGCCGAAGGAGGAGCCGCTCGCCGATGCCGCCGCGTCGTTCACGCGCACGTTCCCGGGCCACTCCGTCACGCTGCTGCGTTTCCCGGCGAAGCGATAGTCTCGCTCCTCGCGATCGACTGCCATGCGCCGTTGGCTGACCTCACTCGCCGTTGTTGTCGCGGCCGTTGCCGGCTTCGCCGCCGCGCCGCTGCGCGAGACGATCAACTTCAACCGCGATTGGCTCTTCCGGCTCGGCGACCATCCGGGCGCGGAGTCCGCCGGCTTCGACGATGCGGCATGGTCGCGCGTGGGCCTGCCGCACACGTTCAGCCTGCCGTACTTCGCCGCGGGCAGCGCGTTCTACGTCGGCGACGGCTGGTACCGGAAGTCGTTCGACGTGCCGGCGCGGTGGCGTGGCCGGCGGCTCTTCCTCGAGTTCGAGGGCGCGTTCCAGGACGCCGAGATCTTCGTGAACGGTCGCCGCGTCGGCGCGCACCAGGGCGGCTACACCGGATTCGAGATCGAGATCACCGAAGCCGTCCGCCCCGGCGCCAATCTGGTCGCGGTGCGGCTGAACAACCGCTGGAACCCGCGGCTCGCCCCGCGCGCCGGCGAGCACGTCTTCAACGGCGGGCTCTACCGCAACGTCCGGCTCATCGCCAAGGCGCCGCTCCACGTGGCCTGGTACGGCACGTGGGTCACCACGCCGTCGGTCTCGGCCGCGGCGGGCACGGTGAACGTGAAGACTGAGGTCGTGAACGCCGCCGCCGAGGCCAAGCGCTGCGAGCTGCGCACCGAGATCGTCGATCCCGCCGGCCGCGTGGTGGCGACGCTGCGCGCGGCGCGGACGATCGCCGCCGGGCAAACGGCGCAGTTCGACCAAACGAGCGGCCCGATCAACCGGCCGCGCCTCTGGTCGCCCGAGCACCCGGACCTCTACGCGGTGCGCACCACCGTGCTCGACGCCGGCCGTCCGGTCGACGACTGCGTGTCGCCGTTGGGCTTCCGCTGGTTCGAGTTCACCGCCGACCGCGGCTTCTTCCTCAACGGCGCGCACCGCTACTTCAAGGGCGCCAACGTCCACCAGGACCACGCCGGCTGGGGCGACGCGGTCACGAGCGCCGGCTTCGCGCGCGACGTGCGGCTCATGAAGGACGCCGGCTTCGACTTCATCCGCGGCTCGCACTACCCGCACGCGCCGGCGTTCTCCGCGGCCTGCGACCGGACCGGGATGCTGTTCCTCTCGGAGAACTGCTTCTGGGGCACCGCGGGCTTCAAGAGCCCGTGGGCCTCCAGCGCGTATCCGAGCGACCCGGCCGACGAAGCCGGTTTCGAGGCGAGCGTGCGCGCCAGCCTGCGCGACATGATCCGCATCCACCGCAACCACCCAAGCATCGTCGGCTGGAGCATGGGCAACGAGGTGTTCTTCAGCGACCGCGCCGCGCTGCCGAAGGTGCGCGCGTTCCTGCGCGAGCTCGTCGCCTACGCCCACGAGCTCGACCCGACGCGGCCGACCGTCATCGGCGGCAGCCAGCGCGGCGAGATCGACAGGCTCGGCGATGTGGCTGGATACAACGGCGACGGCGCCCGACTCTTCCCCGATCCCGGCGTACCGAGCATCGTGAGCGAGTACGGCTCGACGATCGCGGACCGCCCCGGCCGGTACGAACCGGGCTGGGGCGATCTGCCGACCACGCCCGGCGCCGATCCGGCCGTGCCCGCTTCGTGGCGACAGCCGTGGCGCAGCGGCGAGGCGATCTGGTGCGGGTTCGACCACGGCAGCGTCGCCGGCCGGATGTTCGGGGCGATGGGCCTCGTGGACTATTTCCGCCTGCCCAAGCGCCAGTGGTATTGGTACCGCAACGAGTACCGCAGCCTCCCGCCGCCTGCCTGGCCCGCCGAGGGCACGCCCGCGGCGCTACGCCTCGCGGCCGACAAGACGACGCTGGCCAGCGTCGACGGCACCGACGACGCCCACCTCGTCGTTACCGTGGTCGACAAGGAGGGCAGGCCGCTGAGCAACTGCCCCCCGGTCACGCTCGCCATCGAGTCCGGTCCGGGCGAGTTCCCGACCGGGCCGAGCATCGTCTTCGCGGCCGATTCCGATATCCCGATCCGCGACGGCCAGGCGGCGATCGAGTTCCGGTCCTATCATGCCGGCCGGACGCTGATCCGCGCCACCTCGCCCGGCCTGCGCGACGCGACGCGACGCATCGTCTCGCGCGGGGCGCCGAAGTTTGTCCCCGGAGTCACGCCGCCGGTAGAGGCGCGGCCGTATGTCCGCCTCTCCGATGCGCTCGGACTGGCCGGGGCGGAGACGTTCGGGCGCGAGAACCCGACGCGCGCCAGCAGCGAGGCGGCCGACCACAGCGGCCGGCTCGCCAACGACGGCCGGCCCGCGACCTTCTGGCAGGCCGCGCCCGGCGACGCCGCGCCGTGGCTGCAGGTCGACCTCGAACGCATCGTGCAGGTGAAGCAGGCGAAACTCGTCTTCCCGGTCGCCGGCGACTGGCGCTACCGGATCGAGATCTCGGTCGACGGCGTGCAGGGCTGGCAGCTCGTCGCCGACTGCACGCAGATTCCCGGCGGCGAGGCGGAGCGGACCACCGCCGCCGAGTCGCCGGTGGCCACCGGTCGCTTCCTGCGCGTCACGTTCACCGGCTGGCCCGGCGCGGCGCCCGCGCTCGCCGAGATCGAAGCCGCGGGCAACTTGGCCGACCGCTGACCGCAACGCTCTCCGCGATGATCCCGACCAACCGATTCCTCTCCATTCTGTTCGCCGCGGCGCTGCTCGGTGGCGCAGCCTCCTTGTCCGCCGACGAGCCCGCGGGGTGGACGAATCCGCTCGTGCTCCAGCGCGCCGACCCGCAGGTGCTCCGACACAGCGACGGGTTCTACTACCTGATCGCGACGGTGCCGGAATACGACCGGATCGAGCTGCGGCGGGCGCCCACGCTCGCGGGGCTCTCGACCGCGGAGCCGAAGACGCTATGGCGGCGACCGGCGACGGGCCCGATGAGCGGCGTCGTCTGGGCGCCCGAGCTGCACCGGATCGACGGACGCTGGTTCATCCATTTCTCGGGCGGCGACGCCGCCGGCCCGTGGCACTCGGTGCGGCTCTACGTGCTGGAGAACGCCGCCGCCGATCCGTTCGCCGGCGAATGGAAGGATCGGGGGAAGATCGTGACCAAATGGGACACGTTCACGCTCGACTCCACGACGTTCGCGCATCGCGGCGTGCGCTACCTCGTGTGGACGCAGCTCGAGCCCGGGCGGCAGGGCACCAACATCTACCTCGCGCGCATGGAGAGCCCGACGTCGATCGTCGGCGAGCCCACGTTGCTCTCGCGGCCGGAGCTTCCGTGGGAGCAGCGCGTCTATTGGGTGAACGAGGCGCCCGCGGTGCTCGTGCGGCGCGGCAGGGTGTTCATCGCCTATTCGGCCAGCGCGACCGACGCGAACTACTGCATGGGCCTGCTCACCGCCTCCGCCGAGGCCGACCTGCTCGCCCCGAAGTCGTGGACCAAATCGCCGGAGCCGGTGTTCGCCACCAGCGAAGCCAACCGCCAGTTCGGTCCGGGTCACAATTCCTTCACGACCACGCCCGACGGGCAGACCGACATTGTGGTCTACCATGCCCGCGGCTTCCGGGATATTCCGGGGGAGGCGTTGTCCAATCCCGACCGCCACACCCGCGCCCAAGTGCTGCATTGGACCGAAGACAATCGCCCCGCCTTCGGCGAGCCCGTGGCCGACGGTCCGTACCAAGCGCGCTGAGGCGCGCCGCCAGAGATCCCTTCATGTTCCCTATGCCAACGCACCGTGATTCGTTCCGCTCCCTCTTGGCGCTCGGCCTCGCCATCGCCTTCGGCTCCATCGCGGGCCGGGCCGCACCGAGCCTGGGCCTGCCGGAGTCCATCGTTGTCGAGGCGACGCCTCCGGCCGGCTCCTTCCCGCTCGTGTTGAAGGACCAGGCCGCACCGCTCTGGTACGACGCCGCCGAATGGGCGGGCGTGATCCGGGCCGTGGGCGACCTGCAGGCGGACATCGAACGCGTCACCGACCGCAAGCCGGTTGCGACGGCCGAGCGCCCGGCTGGGCCCGCGATGGTCATCGTCGGCACGCTCGGCAAGAGCGCGGTGATCGATGCGCTCGTCGCGACCGGCAAGCTCGACGCGAGCGACCTGCGCGGGAAATGGGAGAGCTTCGTCATCACGAGCGTCACGCAGCCGTTGCCGGGCGTGGAGCAGGCGCTGGTGATCGCCGGCAGCGACAAGCGCGGTACGATCTACGGCATCTACGAACTCTCCGAGCAACTCGGAGTGTCGCCCTGGTACTGGTGGGCGGATGTGCCGCCGCAGAAGCGCGCCGAAGCCTACGTGCTGCCCGGCCGCCACGCCTCGGGGGAGCCGGTCGTGCGGTACCGCGGCATCTTCATCAACGACGAGCGCCCCTGCCTCACTGAGTGGACGAAGGAGAAATTCGGCGGCCTCAACGCGAAGTTCTACACCAAGGTCTTCGAGCTCCTGCTGCGCCTGCGGGCCAACTACCTCTGGCCGGCGATGTGGGACAACGCCTTCAACGAGGACGATCCCGACAACCCGCGCCTGGCCGACGAGTACGGCATCGTCATGGGCACCTCGCACCACGAGCCGCTCGACCGTTCACAGCAGGAGTGGACCCGCCACAAGCAGCAGTACGGCAACGCCGAGTGGAACTACATGACCAACCCCGAGGGGCTGCGCCGCTTCTGGGCCGACGGCCTCGCGCGCAACGGCAAGTACGAGAACATCCTCACCATGGGCATGCGCGGCGACGGCGACATGGCGATGCCCGATGCCGGCGGTCTGGCGGCGAACAAGAAGCTCCTCGAGCAGATCATCTCCGACCAGCGCGCGCTCATCGCCCAGCACATCGCCCCCGATCCGACAAAGGTCCCGCAGGTCTGGACGCTCTTCTCCGAGGTGCAGCGCTACTACGACGCCGGCCTCGAGCTGCCCGACGACATCACCGTGCTCTTCGCCGACAGCAACGTCGGCGACCTGCGCCGCCTGCCCACCGCCGAGGAGCTGCGGCAGCGCAGCGGCGGCTTCGGCATCTACTACCACATCGACATGCACGGCGGGCCGTTCGCCTACCAGTGGATCAACACCAACCCGTTCTGGAAGATCTCCGAGCAGATGACGCTCGCCGCCGAGTACGGCGCGACGCGCCTGTGGATCGTCAACGTGGGCGACCTCAAGCCGCTCGAGCTGCCGATCGAGTTTTTCCTGCGCATGGCGTGGAACCCGGCGGCGCTGGGCAAGGACCGCGTCGAAGGCTACACCCGCCGCTGGGCGGAGCGCGAGTTCGGCCCGGAGCACGCGGCGGAGATCGCCGATGTCGTCGCGCGTTTCACCAAGTACAACGGCTGGCGCAAGCCCGAGGTCGTCACGCCCGACACGTTCAGCCAGCTCCAGTATTTCGAGGCGGACCGCGTCGAGGCGTCGTGGCTCGAGGTCGTCGCCAAGGCCGAGAAGATCTACGCCGCGCTCCCGGCCGCGCAGCGCGACGCGTTCTTCCAGCTCGTGCTGCACCCGGCGAAGGCCTCGGCGACCGTCGCGCGGATGAACATCTGGGCCGGCCGCAACCAGCTCTACGGCAAGCAGGGCCGCGCGAGCACCAACGCCGCGGCCGACCGCGTGCGCCGGCTTTTCCGCGAGGATCGCGACCTGACCGACGCTTACAACCACCAGCTCGCCGGCGGAAAATGGAACCATCTCATGGACCAGTCCCACCTCGGCATGCACACCTGGGAGCCACCGGTCGTCGACCTGATGCCGGCCGTCTCCGAGGTGCTGCTCGACGACGTCAGCCGCGCCGGCGTCTCGGTCGAGGGCGATGTCTCGACCTGGCCCGACCATTATGGCGATGCCGTGCTGCCGATCTTCGATTCGCTCCATCCGCGGCGATCCTTCGTCGACGTGTTCGCCGTCGGCGCGCGACCGATCGAGTACGCGATCCGGGCCGAGCAGCCATGGATCGTGCTGACGAAGGCGAAGACCGAACTCGGCGACGACCGCCACTGGGTCGAGATCGACTGGGCGCGGCTGCCCGCGGGCGAGGCACATGGTGAGATTATTGTCACCGGCACGAGCGTGCCGGTGAAGGTGACGGTCGTGGCGAAGAAGGCGACGGACGAACAGCTCGTGGCCGCCCGCGGCCATTTCGCCGCGCTCGACGGCCCGGTCGCGTTCGCCGCCACGGCGGCCACGCGGAGGACCGAGGTCGGCGGTGTGCGCTGGGAAACGGTGCCCGGCTACGGCCGCCTCGACGCGGCGCTGGCGATCTATCCGGTGACAGCGCCGAGCATCCTGCCGCCGGCTCCGGCGCCGACGCTCGAATACCCGGTCTACCTGCCGCGCGACGGCAGCTTCGAGGTGACGCTCGTGCTCGGCCCGGTGCTGAATTTCGTACCCAACCGCGGCATGCGCCTCGCCGTGTCGTTCGACGACCAGCCCGTGCAGGTGCTCGATCTCTTCGCCGAGCAGGTCGGCCCGCCATTCGCCAACCGGCTCGCCGGCATGCAGGTCGCGAGGGACAACGCGCGTTTCCTGCGCTCGGCACACAAGCTCGCTGCCGGTGCGCACGTGCTGAAGCTGGCCATGGTCGACCCCGCGGTCGTCGTGCAGAAGATCGTCGTCGATGTCGTGCGTAGTCCGGCGAGCTTCCGCTCCCCGCGGGCGCCGGAGAGCTTCTTCGGCCCGCTGGAGACCGGCCTCGTTCCGTGAGCACCCCGCCACCGACATCTCCCCTTCCTCTCATGTCCGACGTCCAACGACTCCGTTCGAAGTTCGCAGTGCTGGCGCTTGCGGTTTGTGCGCTCGCGCCGATTCCGCAGGGCTGCGCCGCCGATGCGCCGCAGCTCCCGCCCACGCCGCTCGAGACCGCCCGCGACACCTGGGTGTCCGACAACGGCAACGGCACGTTTACCAATCCGATCCTCTACGAGGATCTCTGCGATCCCGACATGATCCGCGTCGGCGAGGATTTCTACCT
Source organism: Verrucomicrobiota bacterium (assembly GCA_023446735.1). Taxonomy (GTDB): domain Bacteria; phylum Verrucomicrobiota; class Verrucomicrobiia; order Opitutales; family Opitutaceae; genus CAJCBL01. The sequence goes on along the minus strand of JAEXPQ010000027.1, from coordinate 23,962 downwards.
CGTCGGCAGCACCATGCACGTGATGCCCGGCCTGCCGATCCTGCACTCGAAGGACCTGGTGAACTGGAAGCTGCTCGGCTACGTCTTCGACCGGCTGGAGATGGGGCCGGAGTACCGCCTCGAGGGCAACAAGGGCGCCTACGGCAACGGCATCTGGGCGCCGGTGCTTCGCCATCACAAGGGCACGTTCTACGTGTTCGTGAACATCAACGACTACGGCCTGCAGGTTTTCACCGCGCAGAATCCCGCCGGTCCGTGGCGGCACCACAAGCTCGGCGGCAAGATCTACGACCTCGGCGTGCTCTTCGACGACGACCGCATCTACGCCGTGCACGGTTACGACGAGGTGCATCTCACCGAGGTCAAACCCGACCTGACCGGCTATGTCGAGGGCAGCGACCGCGTGATCATCCCGAAGGGCAACGCGATGGGCGAGGGCCACCACTTCTACAAGGTCGGCGGCAAATACTACATCGTCAGCGCCAACTTCGCCCCCGTCGGCCGCATGCAGTGCGCCCGCGCCGACAAGGTCGATGGTCCCTACGAGACCGCGACCATCAGCATGCGCGAGACGATGGGCTGGCAGCGCGGAAACTGGGTGAACAATTTTGGCTTCTGGTCGCCCATCCCCAACCCGGGCGACAAGGTCGAGGTCCAGACCTTCGGCGACAACGGCTTCGCCGCCGTGCCGCTCCACCAGGGCGGCATCGTCGATCTGCCCAACGGCGACTGGTGGGGCTTCTCGATGATGGACTCGAAATCGCTCGGCCGCATGACCTACCTCTCGCCCGTCACCTGGCAGGACGGCTGGCCGTACTTCGGCCTGCCGGGCAACCTCGGCCGCTCGCCGCGCACCTGGTTCAAGCCCGACACCGGCGCGGACGTCCCGCCCACGCCGACCTACCAGCGCAACGACGACTTCTCAGAGCCGGCGCTGCGGCCGCTCTGGCAATGGAACCACGTGCCGGTCGACGCCAAGTGGTCGCTGACCGAGAAGCCCGGCACGCTGCGCCTGTACACGCTGCCCGCGCCAGATTTCTTCCGCGCCCGCAACTCCCTCACGCAGCGCGCGGTCGGCCCCGAGTCCACCGCGACCGTCGCGCTCGACGCCACCGGCCTCCAGCCGGGCGATATCGCCGGGCTCGGTCTGCTCGCCGTGCCGTACTCGTGGATCGGCATCGCCCGCACCGAGGTCGGCTTCGTCCTGCGCTGGTACGGCCTGCTCGCCAACCGCACCGAGGAGGTGCCGCTCGCCGCGGGCCGCGCGCTGCTGCGCGTCGCGGGCAACTTCGACACCGACCTCGCGCAGTTCGCCTACAGTACCGACGGCGGCGCGACGTTCCGGAATATCGGCGACGCGCAGCAGCTCGGCTTCTCGATGAAAACCTTCCAAGGCGTGCGCTACGCGCTCTTCGGCCACAACACCGCCGGCCGCGAGGGCGGTGTGGCGGAGTTCGACTCCTGGCGCGTCTCCGAGCCGCTCGCCGACCGCTCGGCCAACGTGCCGCTCGGCAAGGTCGTCACGCTCTGGAATCTCGGCAAGGACCTGCCCGCCTACGCCCACCCGCTGGGCATGCTCCACTTCATCTGGCGCGACGCGAAGGAGTTCGCCGGCCCCGGCACCCGTTTCCGCGTCCACGACCGCGGGGAGGGCCGCGTCGCGCTCGAGTCGATGGACGGCCGCGGCTTCCTCACCGTCGTCGGCGCGGGCCTCTCCGCCGATGTCCGTCTCATGAAGACGGAGACCAAGGACAGCATCTTCCTCTGGCAGGATCTGCTGCGCCGCCAGTGCATGCTGCTCTCGCTGAAGACCAACCGCTACCTCGGCCTCGATCCGGCGACCAACGAGCCCTACGGCGCCGACTGGCCCGGCACGCACCCCGACCGCAAGGACGGCACGGTCTTCGAGTGGCGCGAGGCGGAGGCAAACTGAACCCGACCAACCCGATCCTTCCCCATGAATTTCCATTCCGCTCTCCTCTCCGCCATCGCCTTGCTCGCCGTTTCCTCCGCCGCGGCCCAGACGCCGCCGGCCGCGGAACCGGCGCCGCCGGCCCGGCGCGTCTTCCGCTACACCAATCCGATCACCCGCGATCCCGCGCTCTCGTTGCGCGACCACTGCATCATCAAGGTCGGCGCACAGTGGTTCTGCACGGGGACCTCGAACCCGGTCTGGACCGGGCCGAATCCCGGCGTGCGCCTGCTCGTCTCGGACGACCTGATCCACTGGCGGCACCATTCCTGGCTCATCGACGCGAGCAAGCTGCCGGCCGATTGCCCGTACAACGGCCGCTTCTGGGCGCCCGAGATCCATCTCATCAAGGGCCGGTTCTGGATGACGGTGAACAGCGGCAAGGTGACCGCCGAGGACCCGAAGGGGATGAAGACCCACAGCGTCTGGCTCTTCGTCGCCGACGCCGTCACCGGACCCTACACCCTCGTCAAGGGACCGCTGACTCCGCAGTACAACAACGACGCCACGCTGTTCGAGGACGACGACGGCCGGACCTACCTCTACACCAGCGGAAACGGACTCTGGCAGGCCGAGATCGACCTCGCCACCGGCAACCTCGCCGCCCCCATCCGGAAGTTCCTCGACAAGAAGCAGCCCGGCTGGCCCGAGTGGATGATCGGCGGCATCGAGGGACCGTTCGTGATCAAGCGCGACGGCGTGTACTTCATGTTCTTCTCCACCTGGACCCGCGGCTACGAGGTCGGGCTGCTGAAGTCGGCGCACCCGCTCGGCCCGTGGGAGCTGGTCTCTCCCGAGCCGATCTTCGGCACGCGCAAGAAGGGCTACCGGCCGGAGCTGGCCACCGAGGGCGGCTACTCGCATCTGCAGTTCGCCGACACGGAGGATCCGTACTGCGAGACCGGGCACAACGCGCTTTTCGAGGGCCCCGGCGGCCAGCTCTGGAGCTCGTGCCATTACCTTATGGACGAGAAGCGCCCCTATCCGTACTGCCCCGACCTGCAGGAATGGGAAAAGCTGCCGCAGCTCGGCATCTCACCGGTGCGCTATGAGGCGGGACGCTTCTGGATCGATGGCCCGGCTTGGACGGAGCAGGCCGTTGTACTCGAGTAATGGTCACCAAACAGAGACGCGGACGCGACGCCGAAGAGCAGGCGGATGGAAGGCGAGTCGCCGGCGGCCGCACGACCTAAGTCGCGATCATCTCCATCCCTAAGAGCGCTTGCTGGATGGTCGGGCGGGACGCTTCCTCCATACCCGATTCCAGCCTGGGCGCCCCCCCCTCCGAGCCCGGTGCTGGTTCCCGTCGCCGCGCCACGAAGACACGCGGTGGCAAACCCCCAGAACCTACAGACTAATGACTATTAGGAACAAGCATCGGATCGTCGCGTTTGCCGCGATCCTCCCGCCGGCGTTCTTGGCACAGTCGGCACTCGGTCAAGCGGTCGCGGCCGCAGACGCCTCCACGACCGCCACGAAGGAAGAAGAGGTTGTCGTTCTCAGCCCGTTCGAAGTGACCGCTGATTCGGACAAGGGCTACTCGGCGACCCAGACCCTCGCCGGTTCGCGCATCAACACCCGACTGGAGGATGTCGGCTCGGCCATCACCGTCGTGACCTCCGAGTTCCTCAAGGACACCGGCGCCACCGACAACAAGACGCTCCTGGCCTACACCACCAACACGGAGGTCGGTGGCACCCAGGGCAATTTCAAGGGCATCTCCGGCGGCAAGACCGAGGATGAGGGCGGCCGATTAGTCAGCCCCAACGGCAACACCCGCGTCCGCGGCCTGGCGAGCGCCGACAACACGCGGAACTTCTTCACCTCCGACATACCGTGGGACGGATACAACGTCGATCGCGTCGACATGCAGCGCGGCGCGAACTCGATCCTGTTCGGTTTGGGCAGCCCGGCGGGCATCATCAACGCAGGCACGAAGTCCGCCCAGCACCGCACCTTCGGTTCCATCGAGCTCCGCTATGGCTCGTTCGGGGCGAACCGAGTCGCCATCGACTACAATCAGGAACTTCTCGACGATGAACTGTCGGTCCGCATCGATCTCCTGCGCAACGACGAGCAATTCAAGCAGCAGCCGGCCTACAGCTTGGATCGTCGCATGTTCGGCACCCTCCGCTATGATCCCAAGTTCCTCAGCCGCGGTGGTGCTCGCACCTCGTTGAAAGTGAACTTCGAAAACGGCACCATCCGAAGCAACAATCCGCGCACCATCACCCCGACCGATCAGTTCACCACTTGGTGGACCAAGATCAACAAGGCGGGCTACGACCCGAATCGGGTGCAGAACAGCGGGTACTTCTACCAGCTCGACGCCAACGGCAGTCCGACCTACGGAGCCGACGGGAAACAGACCGGCGGCTATTACCCGACCGATGCCGGACAATACAACGTCGGCAAGTTCAACACCCAGGTTTGGCTGGGGCAGCCGTCGTTCTTCGGCGGCATCTGGATGCCAGTGACAGAGGACACCACCACACCGTCGATGTTTCTACAGGCCGAATATGCAAATATCGGCGGCCTCCGGTCCAACGGCACCATTGACGGCAGCATCGGCGGACTCCCCTTCTCGCGCCGGGTGACGATGGCCACCACCACCTACATGGCCGAACGCGATGCGACCGTGCCCTATCGCGATCAGGGCGTGTGGAAGGCCACAACGCTGTCGGACCCGTCCGTCTTTGATTTCTATAACAACCTCCTGGAGGGCGACAACAAGAGCGAGAGTCAGAACTTCAAGAACTTCAACGCCGCCCTCACGCAGACATTCTTCCGTGAGAAGGTGGGATTCGAGGCGGCCTACAGTTATGAGGACTACAACCGGAAGCAGTTCTCGTTCGGCAACACGCTCTTCGTGGACATCAATACCCACCTGATCGGCGGTGCAGTAAACCCGAACTTCGGCAAAGCCTACGTCGAAGGCGGCAACACCTGGGGCAACGGCCGCACGTCCAACACCCGGGAGTCGTCCCGTTTGAGCGCCTTCGCCACCCACGACTTCAATGAAGGTGGCCAGAAGGGCTGGCTTTGGAAGTTGCTGGGCAAGCACACCCTCAGTGGCCTGTACAGTCAGGATATGCTCCGGACCGAAAGCCGTTCGTTCAAACGCTACGGCACGGACGATGTCTTCACCTCCTTCGTGTCGCTCAACCCGGTCGCGGGCGTCTTGAGCAGCTACGGGATGAACTCCAACGAGCGGGCGGCGAGCACATCGATCTACCTTACCAGCACTCTCAAGGACGAGGCTTCGCCCTTCGGTCTCTACGTGCCCCGGGCCGGTGGTGCGATCCAAATGCCGAGCTCGGCGAGCTTCCGCTACTTCGACTCCACGTGGAAATCGAGTGTGAACCCGGCCGATCCGTGGACCAGCACCTACAACGGCGAGGCGCTCACCCAGTCGGAGAATCCCGCCAACTACGCCGGCTGGAAGACGACCTCGGTGAACATCCTCAGCGCCGAGAACGGCGATGAGAAGGCGCTGACGTTCGGTGCCTCGCTCGATCGTCGCAAGGTCGACTCCCGTGCGGTGGTGCTCCAGTCCTTCTTCTGGGACGGTGCGATCGTCGGAATGTACGGTATCCGCCATGACAATGTGAAGTCCTGGGCGGCCACCGGCTATGTGCCGACCACCTGGCCCAGCCGCGACCACGTGGACTTCGGCTATGTCATCCCCGCGGGCAAGGTGGACGCCGGACTGCAGCAGTTCTCCACGATCGGCCGGACCTACCAGCTCACCCGTGCGAATTCGCCGAGTTGGAGCGTGGTCGGGAAGTTGAACAAGTTCTTCGGGAAATACGGCGAAAGCTTCCCGGTGAACCTGAGCCTCTTCTACAGCGAATCGCGGAACTTCCAGGTCAGCGGCACCCGCAACGACATCCACGGCAACCCGTTGCCGCCTCCCTCGGGCCGGACCAACGACCGCGGCCTCATGCTCTCGACCAAGGACGAGAGGTTCTCGCTCAAGATCAACAAGTACAAGACCACGGTGCTCAACGCGAGCAACACCTCGCTCACGACCTGGTTCCTCCTTGGCGACTACATCGTCCGCAACGAGAACCGCGCCGACTCGTACCAGTATCATCTCACCAAGGTCGGCGATCCGAACTCGGTTGCGGACACCGGTACCGTGACCGGTACCGACGTGTGGCGCTATGCCCCGCGTACCATAAACGGCGTGACCGAGACCCAGGATCAGGCCGACGCTGTGGCGGCGGCTGCGATTGCCGCGTGGCGTCAGTACACCAACGAACCGCTTGTGAAGCAGATCCTGGGTGAGTGGGGATTCAACGACTTCTCCGGCATCGCCCCGACCATCGCCTCCACCCCGGTCGCGAACTTCACGGCGACGGAAGACCGGGTCTCGACCGGCTGGGAGTATGAGTTCACCGCGAATCCGACCAAGAGTTGGCGAATCACCTTCAATGCTTCGGACACCAAGGCCCAGCGCAACAACGTCGGTGGTGAAGCCCTCCGGGAGTTCGTCGAGCTGACCAACCACTACCAGAACAAGACCGCCATGGGCGATATCCGGCAGTGGGGCGGTGGACAGACCACGCCGCTACATCCGGGACTGAACAGCTGGAACACCAACTTCTACCAGTCTTATGCCTTGATGCGCTTGCAGGAGGGGACCAACACCCCCGAGATCCGTCGCTGGCGCTTCAACGTCGTGACGAACTACGGCTTCAGCACGGGCCGCCTCAAGGGCTTCAACGTCGGTGGCGGCTATCGTTGGGAGGACAAGATCGCCATCGGCTATCCGATGAAGACGAACGACGATGGCTCGATCGGCTTCGACGTCGAGAATCCCTACTATGGTCCGACCGCCGGCCACGTGGATCTGTGGCTCGGATACGAACGCAAGCTCACGGCGAAGCTCGACTGGCGGGTGCAGTTCAACCTGCGCAACGCCTTCGACAGCAACCATCTCATCCCGCTTTCGACCCAATACGACGGCACCGTGGCCGCGTGGGGCATCGGGCCGGTGCGCAGCTGGACTCTGACCAATACTTTCAGCTTCTGATTCACAGGAGTTGAACGGCTCGAAGCGGCGGACTGGAAGAACTCCGGTCCGCCGCTTCTCATTTCCCTTCTCCCGAACAGGAGTCGTCAAACGCGCGACGGGCCGCGCCGTTGTGATCCGTACCGAAGTCCGTTCAATCGCGCCAATATGCCGCCTTCACACCACAATCTGGGACCTCAAATACGTGCGTAGGCTTTCGGCGACAATCAGGCGCTTCCCTCGGAGTTTGCCGCGCTCGCGGAGCGAGACGGTCTGAATCTTTCCCTCGTGGGCCAGCTTGTAGAGGTAAGCCCGGCCGAGTCCCTCACAATACTGTCCTGGCCGGGGCATCGGAAGGAACTCGGGGACGACGGAAGGTTGTCCGATCTGTATCATCTGTGTCGTGTTCATGGGATGCGTTGATGTGGCACAGAAAGAACGTCCACGATTGCAGCTATCAACCACCTCGGCCTACCCAAAACACGGGAGATACCGTCCCCGCCGGAAGCCATCAGAAATTTCCAGGCCCGGCATGTCCCTGGTTTCAGTCGCTCCGCTTCTTCTGCACCGGCAGTTTCGCAACAGCCCGCCGCAACGTTCTGAGTTCGAGGTGCGAATACCGAGCGGTTTGGCGTTCATCGGCGTGACCGGCGAGCTTCCGGCGCACGTCGGAAGGAACACCCGCGTTGGCCATTCCGGACACGAAGAAATGGCGAAGACTGTGGAAGCTCTTCTTGGCGACGCTATGCCCCGCCCCCTTCGGAACCGTGTTCTTTGTCTCGACGCTCGCCGGCCCCATCACGTCACAGATGAATTCCGCCGAAAGGCCCGCCCGGCCGCCGACCTCACGACCCGCCAGACTCGGGCAAAGGCTCTTGGCCCCCTCCACCGGCTCTTTGCGAGCAAGCACCGTGAGGTGATCACGGAGACGACCATGGAGAGGCATCACCAACGTCTTCTTCTTCCGGTCGGTTTTCTCCGGCATGAAGCGGAGAACCTCTTCGTTCAGATCAACGACCTCCCACTTGAGGTTGCACGCATCACCGAGCCGGAGCCCCGCGAACGCCCCGAGCAGAATCGCAGTCTCCCAATCAGTGCCCTTCGCTGCGGCCAACAACGCATCAAGCTCGGACACCGAGAACGGCTCGCGTTCCTCGTGAACCACCTCGGGAACCTCAAGCATACCCGCCGGATTTTTCTCAATCGCCCCGGCACGGATAGCCGTGTTGAAGATCGCCCGTAGCACCTTCGCGTTGAGCGCCACGGTCACGTTGGACTTCCCCTTCCGCAACTCGCGGTCGATGAACTCCTGGACGTCGCCAATCCCGATGCTCCGGATGTCGTGGTCAGCACGATCACCAAGGAAGCGGAGGAAATCCTCGGTCGGCTTCCGGTAACGCTCGGCGGTCTTCGGCTTCTTCGTCGCTTTCTGACGTTCAAGCCACGCCGTCACAAATTCACGGGTTGGATTCGGCGTGAGTCGGCGGCCGGTGAACTGCTCAAAGAGCCCCCGAACCACCCGGTCGAGCTGAGCGCCGGCAGGAGTGTCGACCGCAAGTGTGGCCCCTGCACCTTCCCACAGGAAGGCCAACCGCCGTGCCTCCGATTCGTTTCGCGTCTTCGTCGAACGAGCCGTCCAACCTCCAGTTGGGGCCTTGAATCGGGCCATCCAAAAACCCGAGCCGGGGCGTTTGTAGATGCTGGCCATTTCGACCTGTAACAAACTGTAACAAGGCAATTACGTCAATACCGTCCAATAACGTCACTTTCTCATAGGTAAGCGTAACGCGCTATAGGTGACAGCAAGTTGCGCCGGTTCGATTCCGGCCCGCGCCTCCAAGCTCCCAACCCGCTATTCTCTAGAGAGATGGCGGGTTTTGTATTTTCAGAAACCACGTTTTTCCGTGAGAAAACGTGAAAACGCCCAACGACATCAACCTACGCCACCAACGTCATTGGTGTCCCGATGAGGGTAGCCCAAGCTCACGTTGGAGCCGCGCCATCCGGAGCAGGTTGATCCAGTCGCCGTTCTGCTGGAGCCAGTCGGCGATCTCGTCGAAGAGCCGCGCGTCGTGACGCGCGAACACCGTCGAGACCAGCAGCAACGCCTCCGGATCGACGGCGGCAACGCCGCCCGGAGCGAACTGCCCGGCCACGCCGAGCGCCGACCACTGCCGCCAAAGCAGGTCGACGACGGACCGCCGCAGGTCCTCGCTAAAGCTGGGCAACGAGTTCGCCATGGCCGAGGGCGGGATCCAGCGGGTCTGGAGTGATCTGCGGCATGCGATCTACCTAAAGTAATCATTTTGATTAGTTCAGGTATGTTTTCAGCAGACATATCTCCGCGCTCATCGAATTCCTTCCGGCAGGCTCCGCAAACCAAGCCCACGGCCCTACCCCGGGCTCAATGCCACCAGGGCCACCCCATCAGAAGGCACCGTCCGCCGCTCGGTGCTTCTCATCCCAATTGCTCAACCGTCCCCATCGGGATGAACACGCGGGACGCCGAATCCCCCAAGCGCACGAAGCCAAAACGAAGATAGAAGGCCAAAGCCGCATCGTCCTTCGCATCGGCCACGACCGCCATGGCGGCGATCTGCTTGGAATGAACGAGCGCTCTTTTGAGCGCATCCACCAGCAATAGTTCGCCGACGCCGCGTCCCTTGAACTCGAGGCTGCGCGCCAATCGCCCGATCAAGATCGCCGGCAAATCCGGGTAACGAGGCATCTTCGACGCCAGCTTGGGAGGCAGGTCGCCCAGGGCGACGACGAACGCGGACAGGGTGTAGTACCCGACGATGGCGTTCGGGGCCGCCTCCTCGACCATCACATACGGAGCCGCCACACCACGCTCAGCGTCCTTCCGCGCGAAATCCCGGAGGTAGCGGTCGAGCACCGCAGCGCCACACTGAAACCCGGCGCGGTCGTGGCTTCTGGTCAGCGGTTCGAAGCGGTAAGCCGTCATTCAGCAGTCTCGTGGGCGTGCCGAGCCGCAGCAGCGCGCAGCGCCTTGTTGGGCGCGGGCGCGGACAGCAGCGTCTCGACGAAGCGCACCGAAGCTTCCTGCCCGAGTTGGGCGCGTTGGTGCCGTTCGATCGTGCTCTCCGCCGCCTCCTGCAGCGCTTGGATCATGAAACTGGTGACAGTATGCCCCGCCAACGCCGCGGCGGTTTCGAGCGAGGCTTTCAACCGCGGGGACACGCGGGCTTCCAGCCGCGCGGTAGCCGCGACGGCGGAAAGCGTCGCCCGAGCCGCCGTCTTCTTGGCTCGCGCCGGTTTCGTCCGAACTTCCATGCCCGGAAAATCCGGCAATTTGCCGTACAACGCAACATCGTAGCGGAACTCGCCCTTTTCGCCCTCGGGACCTGCGATAGCGACTGCTTGGCGTGCCAGCGCCACAATCTTCTACCCGTCACAAAACGTAACAAGGCGAGTTCGCGTACGTTTCGAGTAGCGTTCCGATTTTCGCACGCTGACACAGCGGGAATGTCCGGCGCGAGGGTGTTCGATTCGTTGCGAATGATACCGGCGGTGATCATGCCCACCGTTGCGGCCAAGCGGTGTCACCATCCGAACGGACCGCGCCTCCCGAATTCGTTGTAGGCGCGATCCCAGCGCCCCGCCAACCGCTTCCGCCAGAGGCGCGTCCGCCTCGCTCCGCTCGGACCCTCACGCCGGGCAAGTTCCTGCCGCGCTGCGCTCAAAGCTTCTCCTCCATCCTCCACTCCTCTCATAATCTCGCCGACCAAAGTGGCCAGTATTGAGCCGATCCGTGGTGGTCGGTTTTGAAGTGATCGGAGACACTAGGCGAAAGCTCGCGGGCAGATGATCGAGTCTCGACCGGCGTCACTCGGGAACCACATGCACCTACTGGGCACACTGCCATTTTGCCTTGTACTCCAGCTATTTAGAAAAGAGATCCCGCCCCCAACAAGACCAATCCATTTACTTTACTAAACTTCCAACTTCCCTATTGCCATTATCCTACTCGTTTGATCTAGATTCCTTACTCGGCCATGAAAGTCTCCAAACGTTGCGAATACGCCCTCCGCGCCCTGATCAACCTCGGCATCGCCGCCGAAGTAGGACGCTCGTTGGTGCAGATCTCGGAGATGGCCGACAACGAACGCATGCCGGTGAAGTTCCTTGAGCAGATCATGAAGGATCTGAAGGCCCACGGCTACGTGGAGAGCGAACGCGGCAAGTTCGGCGGCTACCGCCTCAAGCGCCCCGCCACTACCATCCCGGTCGGCGAAGTCGTGCGCCTGCTCGACGGGCCGCTCGCGCCCATCGGCTGCGTCAGCCAGACCGCCTACGAGAAATGCTCCTGCCCGGACGAGGCCCACTGCGGCCTGCGGATGATCATGCTCGATGTGCGCAACGCCATCGCCGGCATCATGGACCGCTACACGATCGCCGACCTCGTCTCGGTCACCCTGCGCAAGATGCGCGCCAGCGGCATCGCCCACCCGCTCTCCGAGTCGCCCACTCCGCTGCCCGGCGCCACCCGGCGCCCACGCCCGCGCCCGGCCGCCGTCCCGGCAGCCCCACCGACCGAGGGCATCCTCGCGTCGCTAATTCCCGAGTACAGCATCTGACCCGCGTCCCGCCATGTCCGCCGCCAACTCCAACCACCCGGCCGCCGCCCCGGCCTCTCCCGCCCCCGACTGGCTCGCCGTCGTCCGCGAAAAGGTCGAAGGCCTGCGCTACGGCGTGGTCCAGATCGTCGTCCACGACGCCAAGGTCACCCAGATCGAGCGCACCGAGAAGACCCGCATCGACCCGGCCCGCGCCCACTGAGCACTCCCTTTCCGCCTTCCGGCACCACCGGTGGCTCCCGATCCCGCAACCACTCCTCCACTTCAACTGACCCGACCACGGGAAGTTCCCATGAAGACCAAGCCAGAAACCGACTCCCATGTGGAACTCCACCTCCCTCCGCACCACCGGCGCCGCGGCCCTGCTGCTCCTGACCGCCGCCTCCGCCGCTGACGCCGCCACCGAATCCGCCGAACTCCAGGCCCTGCGCGAGCAGATCCGCCTCCTCGACCAGAAAATCCGCGTGCTCGAACGCAAACAGGAACTCAAGGACGAAGCCTCCGCCGAGGCCGCCAAGAAGCAGCCGGTCATCACCGCTGGCGCGGGCGGCTTCGCGCTGACCTCGCCCGACAAGGCCTTCGACCTGAAGCTGCGCGCCCTCGCCCAGGCCGACGCCCGCTTCTACTTCGGCGGCGACGGCATCGCCGGCAACAACCAGTTCCTCCTGCGCCGCACTCGCGCCATCCTTTCCGGCACGGTGGCCAAGAACTTCGACTTCGCCCTCGTCCCCGAGTTCGCCGGCGTCGACGGCACCACCAAGGCCAGCACCTTCAGCATCGTCGACGCGTGGATCGCCGCGAAGGTCCAGCCGGCCTTCAACGTGAAGTTCGGCAAGTTCGCCTCGCCCGTCGCCCTCGAGCCCGGTGCCGACCGGCTCTTCGTCGAGTCCTCGTTCGTCAACACCCTCCTCCCGAACCGCGACCTCGGCGTCGAGCTCTACGGCACCCTCGCCGGCGGCCTCGTCGAGTATCGGGCCGGCGTGTACAACGGAGTGCGCAACAACAACAGCGCCGTCGGCGGCGACCTCAACGACAACAAGACCTTCGCCGGCCGCCTCACGTTCACGCCCTTCGCCAAGTCCGAGGGCTGGGCCAAGGGCCTCGGGCTCGCCGTGGGCGCCAGCTCCGGCTCCGAAAACGGCGCGCTTCAGAACATCGCCACCAACGGCCAGCAGACGCTCGCCAACCTCGGATCCCTCTCCGGCGTCGGCAACCACACCCGCGTCTCGCCCGCCGTCTTCCTCTACAGCGGCCCGTTCTCGTTCGTCTCCGAGTACGCCTTCGAGCGCCAGGAACTCGTTCGCACCGCTGCGCCGCTCAATCGCTTCACCGCTTCCAACGATGCGTGGCGCGTCTCCGGCGGCTACGTCCTCACTGGTGAGGATTCCACCGCCCGCGGCGTGACTCCGAAAGCCAACTTCGATCCCGCCGCCGGCACCTGGGGCGCCTTCGAGCTCGTCGGCCGCGTCAGCGGCATCGACCTCGACCGCGATCTCTTCGTCGCCGCGGCCAACGGCGGCGGCGGCCTGAGCACCACCACCAACGCCACCGGCGCCACCGCCTACGGCCTCGGGCTGAACTGGTACCTCAACCGCAATCTCCGCTTCCTCCTCAACTACGAGTACACCGACTTCGACGGCGGCGGCGCCGCCAACACCGCCGTGGCCGACTCCGAGCAGGCGCTCTTCTCGCGCCTCCAGGTCTCGTTCTGATCCGCCCCGCACCCGCCACAATCTCTCATCGTCCGCCATGAAACTTTCCCACCTCCTCGCCTCCGCGCTCCTCGCCGGCACCGCCCTCGTCGCCAGCGCGAAGGACGTGCAGCTGCTCAACGTCTCCTACGACCCGACGCGCGAGTTCTACGTCGAGTTCAACCAAGCCTTCGCCGCCCACTGGAAGGCGCAGACCGGCGACACTGTCACCATCAAGCAATCGCACGGCGGCTCCGGCAAACAGGCCCGCTCCGTGATCGACGGCCTCCCCGCCGATGTCGTCACCCTCGCCCTCGCGGGCGACATCGATCCGCTCGCGGCCACCGCCAAACTGCTCTCGCCGGATTGGCAGACGAAGCTCCCGAGCAACTCCTCCCCCTACACCAGCACGATCGTCTTCCTCGTCCGAAAAGGTAACCCGCAGAAGATCCACGACTGGGACGATCTCGTGAAGCCCGGCGTGGCCGTCATCACGCCCAACCCGAAGACCTCCGGCGGCGCCCGCTGGAACTACCTCGCCGCCTGGGCCTACGCCCGCCGCCACCACGGTGGCGACGAGGGCGCCCGCAAATTCGTCGCCGCGCTCTTCAAGAACGTGCCGGTGCTCGACTCCGGTGCCCGCGGTTCCACGACGACCTTCGTCCAGCGCGGCATCGGCGACGTCCTCCTCGCCTGGGAGAACGAGGCGTTCCTCGCGCTCAAGGAGTTCGGTGCCGACTCCTTCGAGATCGTCGTTCCCTCGCTGAGCATCCTCGCCGAGCCGCCCGTGGCGGTGGTCGACAAGGTCGTGGACCGCAAGGGCACGCGCGCCGTCGCCCAGGCCTACCTCGAGTACCTCTACTCCGACGCGGGCCAGGACCTCGCCGGGAAACACTTCTATCGCCCCACCGCGCCGGCCGCGGTCGCGAAGTTCGCGAAACAGTTTCCCCAGCTCGACCTCGTGACCATCGACGCCGAGTTCGGCGGCTGGACCGTCGCCCAGAAGGCCCACTTCGCCGACGGCGGCATCTTCGATCAGATCTACGCAAAGTAACCATCCTTCAACGTCGCCCGCCGGCCCGCGCCGGCGGGCCCCTCCCCTCCTCTTCGCCGTGTCCTCCTCGTCCACCCTTCGTCCGCGGCCCTTCTCCGACGCCGTCCTCGACCGGCTCGCGCGCCTTTCGCCGCGCGCCGAACGCTCGGCTTCGCTCTTCGCCGCTCCCCTCGGGCCCGACGAGCACGGCTTCTACCTGCCCCGCTTCATCGCCTTCGGCCCCAACAGCACCGACGCCGACGCCCGCATCTCCCTCCTCGCCGGTTTCGACGAAAGCGACGACGCCTCCAGCCTCGCCGCCTTCGACCTGCTCGATTTCGCCACCGGGACGCCCGCCGCCATCGGTGGCGTCGTGCTCGATGTCGTTCCCGTCGTCAACCGCGGCACCGGCGACCTCTGGTCCGCCTCGTGGATCTCCGGCGATCGCCCCGAACTGGCGCTGCTCGAGCGCGAGTACCGCCGCCTCGCACCGCACGCGGTGGTGAAGTTACGGCGCGGCCCATGGCGCTTTCCCCAGGGAGCAGTGCGTGGAACGTCGCTCTCGCATTGGCTCGACGAAGCCGCGCCCGCGCTGCACGCCGCCGGCTGGGTCGAAGAACAGGCGCAGGAGTTCGTCACCGAAGGCATCGACGGTCTCGTCCCCGACCTGCCCTTCCGCCCGTTCGAGCTACACCTCACGCTCGGCCGCGACTCCGACGGCAACGCCGCCGCCCTGCGCGCCATCGTGCAACGCATCCGCGAGCTGCTCGCGCACGCCCAGCATCTCTGAACGCCGCGCGCCCATGAGCCTGCTCCTCACCCCCGCCATCCCTTCCACCGTGAACCGCGCCCAACCGCTCGCCGAGCTCCTCGCCGCCTTCGCGCAGCTCTCCGCCCGGCACCCGGAGCTGCTCGGCCAGACGCTGGGCACGATCGGCGACCTTGCGCAGGACGGCGGTCCGTTCGTGCGCTACACTTGGCACGGTCCGCGCGGCGGGGGCGACCGCCTCAAGCTCGCGCTCTTCGCCGGTATCCACGGCGATGAGCCAGCGGGTGGCTGGGCGCTGCTCGACTTCGCCGCCGCCCTCCTCGCCGAGCCCGCGCTCGGCGAAGGCTTCGAGTTCGTCCTCTACCCGTGCCTCAACCCGGTCGGGCTCAACCGCGGCACGCGCTTCAACGCCGCCGGGCTCGACCTCAACCGCGAGTTCTGGCGCGGCTCCACCCAGCCCGAGGTCCGCCTGCTCGAGCGCGAACTCGCCATCGAGAGCTTCGACGGCCTCGTCGCCCTCCACGCCGACGACACCAGCCACGGTCTCTACGGCTACGCTCGCGGCCGCCTGCTCGCCGAGGAGCTGCTGCGCCCCGCCCTCGCCGCCGCCGCCGAGGTTCTTCCGGCAAACCACGACCCGATCATCGACGGCTTTCGCGCCGAGTTCGGCTTGATCCGCGACTGCTTCGGCGGCGTGCTCGCCGCCCCGCCCGAGCAGCGCCCGCAGCCCTTCGAAATCATCTTCGAGACCCCCGCGCTCGCCCCGCTCGCCGCCCAGCGCGCCGCCACCGTCCGCGCCTTGCACTCCGTCACCGCCACCTACCGCCGCTTCATTTCCTATGCCGCCGGTCTCTGACACGCCCGACACCGACCCGCGGGTCGACCTCGAGATCCGCGACAAGCCCGTGCCGCGCGGCTCGGGTCGCTCCGTGCTGCCGGGCTTCGGCCTCTCGCTCGGGTATTCGATCTTCTATCTCAGCCTGATCGTGCTGATCCCGCTCTCGGCGGCCTTCCTCAAGACCTTCGGGATGACGTGGGCCGAGTTCTCCGCCGCGGTCTTCTCCGAGCGCGTGCTGGCCGCCTACCGGTTCAGTTTCGGTGCGGCGCTGCTGGCCGCCGCGCTCAACGCCGTGTTCGGCCTGCTGCTCGCCTGGGTGCTCGTGCGTTATCCGTTCCCCGGCCGCCGCGTCGTCGACGCCCTGGTCGATCTGCCCTTCGCCCTGCCCACCGCCGTGGCCGGCATCGCGCTCACGGCGTTGTACGCGAAGAACGGATGGATCGGCTCCTGGCTCGAGCCGCTCTGGGCCAAGACAGTCGGCGCGCTCCCCGGGCTCTCGTGGCTCGGCACCAAGCTCGCCTACGACCGCCCGGGTGTGGTGATCGCCCTCACCTTCATCGGCCTGCCCTTCGTCGTGCGCACCCTGCAGCCCGTCCTCGAGGAACTCGAGCCCGAGCTCGAGGAGGCCGCCGCCACCCTCGGCGCCTCGCGCTGGCAGACGATCACCCGCGTCCTCCTGCCCGAGGTGTTTCCCGCGCTGCTCACCGGTTTCGCGCTCTCCTTCGCCCGCGCGCTGGGCGAGTACGGCTCGGTCGTCTTCATCTCGGGCAACATGCCGCACCGCACCGAGATCGTGCCGCTGCTGATCATCACCAAGCTGGAGCAATACGACTACCGCGGCGCCACGGCGCTGGCCGTGATGATGCTCGTGGCGTCCTTCGTCCTGCTCCTCGCCATCAACCTGCTCCAGAAGTGGAGCCGCCGCCATCACCGCGTCTGAACGCCGGCAGTTTCGCTCCGTCTTCCGGTCTACTCGCTACCCGCTACTCACTACTCGCTACTCCGCGATGTCCTCCGCTCCCACCCGCTCCCTCGCCCAACGCCCCTCCGCGGTGCCGCGCGCCACGCACGACCCGCTCTGGGCGCGCGTGCTGCTGACGGCCGCGGCGCTGCTTTTCGTCCTGTTCTTCCTCGTGCTGCCGCTGGCCGCGGTCTTCACGGAAGGGCTGCGCCGCGGCGTGGGCGCGTACTTCGCTGCATTCGTCGAGGCCGACGCCTTCGCGGCGCTCAAGCTCACCCTGCTCGCCGCCGCCATCTCGGTGCCGGCCAACCTCGTGTTCGGCGTCGCCGCGGCGTGGGCGATCGCGAAGTTCAACTTCCGCGGCAAGAGCGTGCTGCTCACGCTCATCGATCTGCCCTTCGCCGTCTCGCCGGTCATCTCCGGCCTCATCTACGTGCTGCTCTTCGGCCTGCAGGGCTGGTTCGGCCCGTACCTCGCCGCGGGCGAACACCCGTGGCTCGGCTCCTGGCTCAACGCCCGCGACATCCAGATCATCTTCGCCGTGCCGGGCATCGTGCTCGCCACCATCTTCGTCACCTTCCCCTTCGTCGCCCGCGAGCTCATCCCGCTCATGCAGGCGCAGGGCACCGACGAGGAGTACGCCGCCATCACCCTCGGCGCGAGCGGCTGGCAAACGTTCCGCCGCGTCACCCTGCCCAACATCAAGTGGGGCCTCTTCTACGGCGTGATCCTCTGCAACGCCCGCGCGATGGGCGAGTTCGGCGCCGTCTCCGTCGTGAGCGGACACATCCGCGGCGAGACCAACACCCTCCCGCTCCACGTCGAGATCCTCTACAACGAGTACAACTTCGTCGCCGCCTTCGCCGTGGCCTCGCTGCTCGCCCTCCTCGCCCTCGCCACCCTCGTCCTCAAGAGCCTCGTCGAGTGGCGCTACGCGCTGACGCGCGAACCTTGAACAGCGAACAAGGAACATCGAACTTCCAACGACAACCCTCTGGCAGCCCACGCGCCCGACAAACAACAAGACGACGTACCGCACCATGCCCGAACAACCCTTCGATCTCGCCGAGCGACTGCTTGAGTACGCAGCGCGGATCATCCGACTCACCGAGCAGATGCACCGCACCGCCGCGGGAGCCCATGTCGCCGGGCAGCTGTTGCGGGCCGGTACCGCCCCGCTGCCCCAGCACGCCGAGGCGCAGGCCGCCGAGTCGAAGCGCGACTTCGTCCACAAGATGAAGATCGGGTTGAAGGAACTGCGCGAGACCGACCGCTGGCTCCGCCTCGCTCAACGCGTCCCCTTGATCGACAAACCCGAACGCATCGAGCCGCTGGTCCACGAGACCGACGAGTTGATCCGCATCTTCGTCGCCAGCACCCGCACCGCTGCCGGCACATCCGCCCGCCGCACCCCCTGAGCTCCGTCCTCTCCAGCGTTCAAAGTTCCCTGTTCAACGGTCGAAGTTCGAAGTTCGCCTTCCTCTTTCCGCAATGTCCGTCCTCGCCACCAACATCACCAAGCACTTCGGCGCCTTCCGCGCGCTCGACGACGTCAGCCTCGAGGTCGGCGCCGGCAAGCTCGTCGCGCTGCTCGGCCCCTCCGGCTCCGGCAAGACCACGCTGCTGCGCATCATCGCCGGCCTCGAGCACGCCGACGCCGGCCGCGTCGCCCTCCACGGCGAGGATGTCACGCACACCCCCGCCGGCCAACGCCGCGTCGGCTTCGTCTTCCAGCACTACGCGCTCTTCCGCCACATGACCGTGGCCGAGAACGTCGCCTTCGGGCTCGACGTGCGTCCGCGCGCCTCGCGCCCCTCGAAGTCCGAGATCGCCGACCGTGTGCAGAGCCTCCTCAAGCTCGTGCAGCTCGAGGATCTCGGGAAACGTTTCCCCAGCCAGCTCTCCGGCGGCCAGCGCCAGCGCATCGCCCTCGCCCGCGCCCTCGCCGTCGAGCCGAAGGTGCTGCTGCTCGACGAGCCCTTCGGCGCGCTCGACGCCCGCGTGCGCAAGGATCTCCGCCGCTGGCTGCGCCGCTTCCACGACGACATCGGCCTCACCACCGTCTTCGTCACCCACGACCAGGAGGAGGCGCTCGAGATCGCCGACGAGGTCGTCGTCATGAACAACGCCCGCGTCGAGCAGGTCGGCACCCCGCAGGTCGTGTACGACCGTCCGGCGACCCCGTTCGTGTATCAGTTCCTCGGCAACGTGAACCGCGTCGCCCTCCCGTGGCACGGCTACGAGGCCGGCTCCGCGCTGGCCACGCCCGACGGCGCCTCCGCCGTCTTCGTGCGCCCGCACGACCTCGAGATCGTGCGTCGCCAGTCCGGCCTCGGCGGCGAACCGGGGATCGTCGTCAACCTCCACACCGCCGGCGCGAGCGCCAACCTCACCTGCGAGCGCGCGTCCGACGGCGAGCACATCGAGGTCGAGCTCTCCCGCGCCGAGTTCGACCTGCTCAAGGTCCGCCCCGGCGACCCCGTCCTCCTGCGCATTCGCCACAGCCGCGCCCTCCGCGAGGAGTACGTGATCTAGCCCGCGCAACGCCCCCGTCCTTTCCTTTTCTTCCATAACCGATCACCACTAACCCATAACCAGTACTACCATGGCTCGCATCTACTCCGATATCACTCAGACCATCGGCAACACCCCGCTGGTCCGTCTCAACCGCACCGCCGCCGCTCACAACGCGAAGGCCGAGATCCTCCTCAAACTCGAGTTCTTCAACCCGCTCTCCAGCGTGAAGGACCGTATCGGCGCCGCGATGATCGAGGACGCGCTGGCCTCCGGGAAAATCAACCAGAGCACGGTCCTCATCGAGCCCACCTCCGGCAACACCGGCATCGCGCTGGCCTTCGTCGCGGCGGCCAAGGGCCTCAAGCTGATCCTCACCATGCCCGAGACGATGAGCCTCGAGCGCCGCAAGCTCCTGAAGATCCTCGGCGCCCGCCTGGTGCTCACCGAGGGCGCCAAGGGCATGAAGGGCGCCATCGCCCGCGCCGAGGAGCTGCAGAAGCAGATCCCCAACAGCGCCATCCTCCAGCAGTTCGCCAACCCCTCCAACCCCGCCGTGCACCGCCGCACCACCGCCGAGGAGATCTGGCGCGACACCGACGGCCAGGTCGACATCGTCGTCTCCGGTATCGGTACCGGCGGCACAATCACCGGCGTGGGCGAGGTGCTCAAGGAGCGCAAGCCCGGCGTGAAGATCGTGGCTGTCGAGCCCGACGCCTCGCCCGTGCTCTCCGGCGGCAACCCCGGCCCGCACAAGCTCCAGGGCATCGGCGCCGGCTTCGTGCCCGGCGTGCTCAACACCAAGATCTACGACGAGATCATCCGCGTGAAAGAGACCGATTCCGGCCCGGTCTCCAAGCAGGTCACCACCATCGACGGCATCCCCGTGGGCATCTCCTCCGGCGCCGCCATCTGGGCCGCCCTCCAGCTCGCCCAACGCCCCGAGAACGCCGGGAAGCAGATCGTCGTCATCGTCCCCTCCAGCACCGAGCGCTACCTCTCGACTTGGCTCTTCGCCGACATCAACACCGACTCCGACAGCATCGACGACCTCCTCGCCGCCAAGTAAGCGCGCGCTTTCGTCCCGCCGCTTCGTCTTCCGCCCGCCCGGCCCCGCGCCCGGCGGGCGTTTCGTTTCTGCACGAGGGTTTGCCGCAAACCCAAGGACGCAGGCCGGCGCGGCCGAACACCATTCGAACGCAGCCTCCAGCCCCTCCGGACTGCGGCTGTTCTGGGCAAACGCGCAGGATCAAATCCAAGCGATACCGATCAAGCCAGCTCGCTGCCCCACCGACACCGGAGCGAGCCGCACTGAATCCTATCACGTTACCATAAGCCACCTTGTGCTTAGTTTACTTTTTTACTTGTCTTACATTTTCCTATTCCATACTACTTCACTCATAAATGAGCTTTTCCTCCACCAGCCCGCAAACATTCGCCACCTCCGCCGACCGTTATCACTCCCTGCATTCCGAGCTAACCGGCCTGCTCACCGGCGAACGCGACTGGCTGGTCAACCTCGCCAACACCGCCGCCCTCCTGAACCTCCGCCTGCCCGACCTCAACTGGGCCGGCTTCTACCTGTGGCGCGGCGGTGAGCTCGTTCTCGGGCCGTTCCAGGGCAAACCCGCCTGCGTCCGCATCGCCCGCGGCCGGGGCGTCTGCGGTACCGCCGCCGCCAAGCACGCCACCGTGCTCGTGGCCGACGTCCATCAGTTTCCCGGCCACATCGCCTGCGACGCCGCCTCCGCCAGCGAGATCGTGATCCCGCTCGCCGTCGCGGGCCGCCAACTCGGCGTCCTCGATCTCGATTCGCCGCACACCAACCGCTTCACCGACGACGACCGCGCCGGCCTTGAGGAGGTCGCGCGCCTCTTGATCGCCGGCACCGACTGGCCCGCCGAGATCGGCGATCCGCTCTGAACTGATCCGCCAGTCGTCGCCACCAGCACCCCCGCCTCCGACTCGTCGCGCCACACCGCCATGAGCACCGCCCTTCCCGTCGAAACCGAAACCTTCGCGCCGCCCGCCGCGCCGCGCCCCGATTCGATCACCGATCTTGCCAACTACCGCGCTCTGCACGCGCGCAGCCTCGCGGACCCCGACGACTTCTGGGGCGAGCAGACCGCTTCGTTTCACTGGTTCCAACTGCCCGAGCGCGCCTTCACCGGTGCCGGCCCCGAGGCTCGCTGGTTTCCCGGCGGCCGCACCAACCTCGCCTTCAACGCCCTTGAGCGTCACATCCGCGCCGGCCGCGGCGACAACCTCGCCCTCGTCTGGGAAAGCGAGGCCGTCGACGCCGCCCGCCAGCCGCGCGAGATCCGCCGCTACACCTTCCGCCAGCTCCGCGACGAAGTCGTCCGCCTCGCCTCCGCCCTCGCCGACCTCGGCGTGAAAGCCGGCGACCGCGTCACCGTCTATCTGCCGATCGTGCCCGAGTTGCCGATCGCGATGCTCGCCACCACCTGGCTCGGCGCCGTCCACAACGTCGTCTTCGCGGGCTTCCCCTCGCAGGCCCTCCTCGACCGCATCGAGGACTCCGCCAGCCACGTCGTGATCACCGCCGACGGCGGTTGGCGCAACGGCAAGGTCGTCCCGCTCAAGCCCGTCCTCGACGACGCGCTCAACCGCACCGCGCTCGTGCGCCACGTCGTTGTCCTCCGCCACACCGGTTCGCCCATCGAGCTGCGCGCCGGCCGTGATCATCTCTGGAACGACCTCACCGCCACCGCCGACACCACGCTTCCCGCCGCCTCGCTGTCGAGCGACCATCCGTCGTTCCTCATGTACACCTCCGGCAGCACGGGGAAACCGAAGGGCATCGCCCACGGCACCGCCGGCTACCTCGTCCACACCGGCCTCACCGCGCGCCACGCCTTCGACTTGCACCCAGGCGACGTCGCTTGGTGCACCGCTGATCCGGCGTGGATCACCGGACACACCTACACCGTCTACGGCCCGCTCCTCGCCGGCGCCACGACCGTCGTCTACGAAGGCATCCTGTCTTTGCCCGATTGGGACCGCGCGTGGGACATCGTCGCGCGCCACCGGCCGCAGGTGCTCTACACCACGCCCACGCTAATCCGCGCCTGGATCCGCCACGGCGAGGCCGGCCTTCGCCAACGCGACCTCTCCAGCCTGCGCCTGCTCGCCTCCGTCGGCGAACCGATCAACCCGTCCGTCTGGCGCTGGTTCCGCGAGGTCGTCGGCGCCGGGCGCACGCCTGTCGTTGATACTTGGTGGCAGACGGAGGCCGGCGCCGCGATGCTCTTCCCGCTGCCCTACGCCACGCCGGCCAAGCCCGGCTCGGCCACCCTGCCGTTCTTCGGCGTCGAGCCCGCGTTGGTCGACGCCGCCGGCAAGGTCGTCGAGGGCGAAGGCTCCGGCCAGCTCGTCATCAACCGCCCCTGGCCCGGAATGCTGCTCGGCATCTGGAACAACCCGCAGCGCTACCGCACGACCTATTGGGAAACGATCCCGGGCCGCTTCGTCACCGGCGACACCGCCCGCCGCGACGCCGACGGCTACCTTTGGGTCCTCGGTCGCGCCGACGATGTCATCAAGGTCAACGGCCATCGCCTCGGCACCGCCGAGATCGAGGGCGCCATCGTCGCCCACGCCGCCGTCGCCGAGAGCGCCGTGGTCGGCGTGCCCGACGAACAGGTCGGCGAGGCCGTGCTCGCCTTCGTCGTCCTCAAGCCCGGCCACGCCGCCGACGCCGCCCGCGCCGGGATCATCCGCGAGATCGAGACGCAGGTCGGCAAACTCGCCCGCCCACGCGAGATCCGCTTCCTCGAGAGCCTCCCGAAGAACCGCTCCGGCAAGATCCTCCGCCGCATCCTCCGCGAGTTCGCCCTCACCGGCAGGATCAGCGGCGACACCTCCACCCTCGACGACTCCACGGCGCTCCCGCCGTCAGTCACCACGTCATGAGCACACGTCGTCCCTCTCCTCGGCGCATGCTCTGTAGCCGGGCGAACCGATCCTGAGCGGTCCACCGCACGATCGGTCTCGCCGTTCCCTGCCGCATCCGCCGCGCGCCACACCAGCGGCTCCGTCCCAACTTCATCTCTCAAGTCTCAGATTCTCAGATCTCAAATCCCTTTCCTCTAATGAAACTCTCCTTCCGCTCCCTCCTCCTCGCCGCCTTCGCCCTCGCCGGCGCGGGCCTCCTCGCCGCCGATGCGGCCAAGCCCGCCGAGCTGCGCCTCGACTACGCCACCTACAGCCCGAGCAGTCTCGTCCTGAAGAAGTTCGGCTGGCTCGAGGAAGACCTGAAGGCCGACGGAGTCGCCGTCCGCTGGCTCTTCAGCGCCGGCTCCAACAAGGCCAACGAACTCGTCTCCTCCAACAGCTCCGACTTCGGCTCCACCGCCGGCTCGGCCGCGCTGATCGCCCGCACCAACGGCGTACCGCAGCGCACCATCTACGTCTCGTCCCGGCCCGAGTGGGCGCAGCTCCTCGTGAAGGGCGACTCGCCGCTCAAGACCGTCGCCGACCTCAAGGGCAAGAAGATCGCCGCCACCCGCGGCACCGATCCGTTCACCCTCACGCTCCGCGGCCTGCGCG
>JAEXPQ010000295.1 GCA_023446735.1 Verrucomicrobiota bacterium | reverse complement strand
GTGGTGGGCGAGCCGAGGGGCGGCGGTCGCGGCGTGGGCCGTGGCGGGGTGGCCGGTGGGGCGCTGGTTCGCGGCGCGGATCGGCGACGGCTCGGACGAGCCGTGGGGGCTGGCCGCGCTGGCACTTGCGCTTGTGTACATGCCGTGGCGACGGCTGCGGGAGCCGCTCCCGCTCGGGGCGGCGGCGGTGGCGTTGGCGGCGGCAACGACGGTGGTCGTCGGCTACGACCTGTTGCCCGCGCTGGTGCGCGGCGGCTTGTGGATGCTCGCATTGGCGGCACTGGTCGGCGGCGCCGGACCCGCGTCAGCGCGGGCGGGCCTGCTACTGTTGTCGTTGCCGGTGGTGGCGACGGCGCAGTTCTATCTCGGCTACCCGCTCCGCGCGGTGACGGCGGCGTGCAGCGTGCCGGTGCTCGACCTGCTGGGCTATGAGGTCGCGCGCAGCGGCACGGCGTTGCGCTGGGCGGGCGAGACGGTGCTGGTCGACGCGCCGTGCAGCGGCGTCCAGATGCTGTGGACGGGGCTGTTCGCGGCGTGCGCCCTGGCGGCGCTGCGTGGACTCGACCGGCGGCGGACCTTGGCGTTGGGGCGCTGGGCTGGCGGCGCGGTGTTCGGGGCGAACCTGCTGCGGTGCGTCGCGTTGTTCCTGGTCGAGGTGCGGCGCGGCGCGCCCCCGGAATGGCTCCATCAGGGGATCGGACTGGCGGCGTTCGGCGGGGCGCTCGGCGTGGTGGTGTGGCGCGCGGGGCGGCAGGACCGGGAGCAACGGCGGAGTGGTGACGCGTCGGGCGGCGCCGCGGGTGCGGCGTCACCGCGGGGCGCGCGTTTCGCGGCGGACTGGCTGGTTCCCCTGTTGGGGTTGGCGCTGCTCGCCGTCGCGGTGCGGCCACTCCTGAGCGACGGGCCGAGCCGGGGCGGGAGGGTGGACGCCTTTCCGGGTTGGCCGGCGCAACTGGATGGGCGCGAGCTGGTGCGGCTGGCGAGCACCGCGCGCGAGGAGCGGTTCGCGGCCGGGTTTCCCGGAAAGGTGGGCGCGTTCACCGACGGCGAGCGGACGATCGTGTTGCGCTGGGTGGCGGGCGAGACGCGCAAGCTCCATCCCGCGGCGCACTGCCTGCGCGGGCTCGGCCACGCGGTGCAACCGGGGCCGGTCTGGCGCGATGCGACCGGACGCCACTGGGGGACGACCCTCGCGCAGCGCGACGGGCGCACACGGCGGGTGCGCGAGCGGATCTCGGACGCGGCCGGCCGGGAGTGGACGGACGTCTCGGCCTGGTGGTGGGACGCATGGCGCGGCGCGAGTCCCGGGCCATGGTGGGCGGTCACCGTGTTCGAGGAATGACGACGGTCGTCAGCTTCGGCGTTGGGCGAGCCGGCGCAGCCCGGTGCGCAGGAGGGCGAGGACGATGCACGCTCCGGCGACGATGAGGGCGATGCGGTTGACCCGCTGGTAGAGGCGCTGGAAGCCGGGCGGCTGGATCTGGAGCTGCATCGTCCATTGGATGCGGTCGGGGATGGACTGCCCGGCCTTCGGATTCAATGGGTCGATACGAGGCACGACCATGTCGAGGTCGAAGGTGGCCGGGACGATGCGGCCGTAGAGGACCGGATCGGCGGGAATCGCGGCCTGGATCAGCACGACGATGTTGGACTCGATGTCGGTGGGTTTCCCCCCGGGGGCGGCGGGCGGGCGTTTGATCTTGGTCTCCCACTCGGTGCTGTTGGTGCTGCGGACCAGGAGGGGGCGCGGACCGGCCTCGCCGGGGACCTCGAGCTGGCCGCGCAGGCCCACGGCGCGGTGGAGCCCCTTGATCGAACGCTGGGCCAGCTTCACGAAGAGCTCGTTCTCCTTTCCGGCGATGACGAGGTAGGTGCCGGGCGGCGGGAGATCGACCCGTTTCAGGAAGCCGCGCGTGCTGAGCGCCGCCGCGAGCACCGCGAGCAGAAACACCGCGAAGAGAAACACCCCGAAGGGCGTGAACAGCGGGGCGGGAGGGGGGGGCTTGGGCGCGGGCATCGGCGGAGTCGTTTGGTGAGTATGGCGGCTATCCGGGCGGGGGCGAACGCGACCGCGTGCTCAGGCCGGAGTCGGCACCGTGGCGGGGGCGGCTCCGGCGGGGCGGCGGGCGAGCAGGAGCGCTTCGACGACGAGCCACAACGCCATCGAGACGAGCACGAGGGCGACGCCGAACTCCATGCGGTGGGCCGGTTGCGCAGTGCCGGCGAGGACGAGCTCGCCGCGTTTCCAGAGGGTGAGGCCGAGACTCCAGATCGTGAACACGAGCATGAAGATCGTGGGCCCGAGGGTGAGCCAAGGCGTGCGGCCCCGGCGGGCGAGCCAGACGGTCACACCGAGCAGCGCGAGCGCGGCGAGGAGCTGGTTGGAGCTGCCGAACAGGCCCCAGAACACCCGCCACAGGGGCGTGGGGTTGCCGTCGAGCGTTGCCGGCGGCATGGCGAGGACCAGGGCGGGCACGCCGACGCTGAAGAGCGTGGCACCGTAGAGCCCGAGGCGGTTCTTCCAGCCGGTGAACTCCATGAGCACGTAACGCGCGAGGCGGGTGCAAGCGTCGAGCGTGTCGAAGACGAAGGTGGCGAAGCAGAGCAGGCCGAACTGGCGGGCGACGCCGACCGGCACGAGGCCGAAGGTCGCCTGGTTCATGAAGACCGCGATGCCGTCGGCGTAGGTGAGGTCGGGCCGGCCGGTGGGTTTGGCGAGGATCATCACCGTGGCGAGGCTGATGCAGGCGAAAAAGGACTCCAGCAGCATGCCGCCGTAGGCGACGGGCTTGGCGTCGGCTTCGTTGGCGAGCTGCTTGGACGTGGTGCCGCTGGCGACGATGGAGTGGAAGCCCGAGCACGCTCCGCACGCGATGGTGATGAAGAGCACGGGGATCATCGGCGGCGTCGAGCCGGAGAAGGTGAAGAAATGGCCGGGGCTTACGGCCGGCGCCTGGATCGAGAGCGAGCCGTTGAGCGCGCCGATTGCGATGCCGAGCACGCCGACGACGATGATCACGTAGAGGAAGTAGCCACCGAGGGCGCCGCGCGGCTGAAGGAGCAGCCAGACCGGGGCGAGGGCGGCGAAGAAGCAATAGCCGAGCAGCACGAAGTCCCAGAGCATCTGCGGCCGGGCGGCGCCGGTGAGGGCGGCGAGATCGAAGGGCAGGTACGGGCCGAGCAGGATGGCGCCGAGGACGAGCGGCAGGAAGATCAGCTTGGCGAGCCCCTCGCCGAGTTTGGCGTAGCGGACCACCAGGCCCATGACGACCGAGAGCAACAGGTACAGGATCGACGAAGTGGCGACGGCGGGCCCGGGGGCGGCGTCGCCGGCGGCGGTGGCCTTCTGCACGAAGGTGCCGGCGGTGACATCGGCGAAGGCGATGATGACGTAGATGAGCGAGACCCAGATGAACGCGAGGAAGAGCAGGTAGCTGCGGCGGTTCATGTAGCGGCGCACGACCTCGGCGATGGAGCGGGCGCCATGGCGCACGGAGGCGATGAGCGTGGCCACATCGTGGACACCGCCGATGAGGATCGCGCCGACGATGATCCAGATCCACGAGGGCAACCAGCCGAACGCGGTGGCGGCGAGGATGGGCCCGACGACGGGCCCGGCGGCGGCGATGGCGGAGAAATGCTGCGGCAGGAGGTATGACGCTTTGGCCGGTTCGAAGTCGAGGCCGTCGCGCTGGGTGTGCGCGGGGACGGGTGCGGAGGCGTCGAGTTGGAAGTAACGGGCGAGGTAGCGCCCCATCCAGCGGTAGGCGAGGCCCAGGATGAGGCCGGAGGCGACGAGGAAGAGCAGCAGGGACATCGGAAAGGCGGGTTGCCGAGGGCGGTTTGCAAAAAGGGGGAACGCGGGGGGCGCGGCGTGGGCGGACCAGGCGTCAGGGCGGGGCGACGCTAGGGCGTCGGGGCGTATTGCCAAGCTCGGGTTGCAGGCAGGCGGCGATCCGGGGAAGACGGGAGGGGGATGGCGGCCGCGGCGGGGGCCGTCAGGTCTGCGGATCCAAGTCCGGAGTCGGATCGGGAAGCAACGCACCGAGGAGGCCGCCGGTCTTGAGGCCGGCGGTGAGGCGTCGCCGGATCTCGTGCAGTTGGCGGCGATGCACGCGCAGGTGCGAGACGCTCAGATAGTGCCAGCGCGGGAGGTCGAGGTCGCCGAAGAGCGGATGGCGGTGGCTGCAATCGCGCCGGGGGCCGAGCTCGGCATCGACGATGCGCGGGTACTCCCGGCCGAATTGGCGAAGCAGCGGCAGCACCTCCACGCCTTTGGCGCCGCGAGGGCGCAGGGCGGCGCGGGCGAAGGCCTCGGGCGGCTGTTCGCCGCGACTGAGGAAGATGAGCATGTGGCCGATGGCTTCGCCGACGAGGACGGAGTGTTCGACAACCATCGCCGCCGACCAGTCGCGTTCGTCGTCCTCCAGGCCGATGATCGGACTGACGGTCACCCGTTTCACGAAATCCTCCGAGGTGAAGCGCCCGCAGAGCTCCTCGATGCGGTGGATCTCCGCGTTGAAGTCGCGGGTGGCCCGCTCGAACGACGTGGTGCGGCAGTAGGCGGGAAACGCCACGTAGCGCGCCACGAACTCCTCGTACCACGGCAGCTTTTCGGTGCCGGGGCCGGAATCGTGCGGTTTGTTCTCGGGCTCGTCCATGCGGCGAGGGTCAGGCTAGGGACGAGCCGGGATTTTGCCAGCCTGCGCCGGGGCTAATCGCGCGCCTTGGCGCCGGCCGGGGCGTCCTTCGGAAGCTTGTTGTCGGTGGTGAGGACCAGGACGGGGGTCTTGGTCTTCACGGCGACTTCGACTTCCTTGAAATTCTTGGCCGGGACGGACTCGAAGGCCTCGCCCATGGTTTCGACCGGAAGTTTCCGGCCGCGGCGGGTGGCGTTGAAATCGTAGGCGGCCTTGTGCACGCGCTCCTGCAACGAGAGCGGGCTGGCGTCCTCGGGGATCTGGAGCACCCAGCCGGCGAGCTCGTGCTCGGGCATCTGGCCGTCGGGATCGGACACGAGGATGACGAACTGCTTTTTCTGCGCGGGCGGCTTCTCGTCCTCGGCGACGGCCGCCTCCTCGGTGACCTTGTTGATCTGCTCGAGGATGCGCCGCATGACGGCGGGCTCGAGCTCGTTTTGCCGGAGGATGTCGGCGATCTTGGCGACTTCGATTTTGGCCATGGTGCGGTGGTGGACGAAGGCGCATGTTTCAACGTTCCGCGTCGTCCGCGGCCAGCTGGAAATTGGCACCGGCCCGAATCAGTTCGGGTGGTCGTGGCGGATGGGCAGGGCGAAATAGAAGGTGGCCCCTTCTCCCGGCTTGCCCTCGGCCCAGATGCGGCCGCCGTGGCGGACGATGATCCGCTTGGCGTTGGCCAGCCCGATGCCGGTGCCCTCGAAATCGCGGGTGTGGTGCAGGCGTTGGAACACGCCGAAGAGTTTCCCCGCGTACTTCGGGTCGAAGCCGGCGCCGTTGTCGCGCACGTACACGACCTGCTCGGTGGCGGTCGTGCCCGTGGCAGGCGGTACCGTGCCGATCTCGATGATCGCCTGCGGCCGGTTGCGGGTGAACTTGATCGCGTTCTGGCAGAGGTTGGTGACCACCTGGCGCAGCAACGCGGTGTCGGCGTAGACGGTCGGCAGTGGGGCGATCCGCCAGTCGACGATCCGGTTCTCGAACTCCGGCCGCAGCTCGGCGACGACCCGGGCGACGAGCGAAGAGAGGGCGACGCGCTCGAACTTGAAGTCGGCCCGGCTCAGGCGGGCGAACGCCAGAAGGCTGTCGATGAGCTGGCTCAGGCGGATCGTCTCGGTGGCGATGATCTGGAAGAAGCGGAGGCTCTCCGGGTCGAGCACGGTGCGGTTGCGCCGCCGGAGCAGGTCGACGAAACCGTTGATGTTGCGCAGCGGGGCGCGGAGGTCGTGGGAGATCGAGTACGAGAAGGCCTCGAGCTCGTGATTGGTCGCGACCAGCTGCTCGTTGGCGCGGAGCAGCGCCTCCGTGCGCTCGGCCACACGTCGCTCGAGCTCGGCGCTGAGCTGCCGGTAGCGTTCCTCGCTGGTGCGCAGCCGCTCGGCCTGCCGCAGGGTCGAGTCCATGTTCGTCTCGAGCAGACGGTTGGCGTCGTTGAGCTCCCGGGTGCGTTGCGCGACCAGGTGGGCGAGCTTGGCCTTGTCGCGGCGTTCGCGCCAGCCGGCGTACCAGGCGACAAGCGCGATGAAGCCCAGCGCCGCCAGCGCGAAACACGCATAGGCGGCGTGGGTGCGGAACCACGGCGGCTCGATGACGAAGGGCAGGTAGGTCGCCTCGCCGGGCTCCCCGCCGACGACCGGCCGCACGCCGAGGCGGTAGCGGCCTTCTTTCAGCCGGTCGAAGGTGGCGGTGCCGATCACTCCGGTGGAGATCCAGTCGCTGCTGGCGCCCCCGAGCTGCACCTCGAAGGTCACGGTCCGGGCGGCCGGGGTGTGCACGGCGAGGAAATGCACCGTCAGCGAGTTGTCGTGGGCGGGCCACGGCGCCAGCGGGGCGGCGGGGAGATGCAGGGTGCGATTGGTGTTGGTGAGGTGGATCCGGGTGATGACGATCCGCGGGGTGGTGGGCGCGGGCAGCGGCATCGACGGATCGTACCGCGCCAATTGGAGGCGTTGGTGGAACCAGACGGGGCCGCCGGCGTCCGGGGTGTAGAACAGCGGTTGGAGGCCGGCCGGAAAGCTCTCGTGGACGCGTTGGAGACGCCGCTCGTGGCGTTCGAAGAGCTGCGGGCCCTCGTCGGTGCTGACCCAGAGCCGGCCGGAGGCATCGACGGCGGGCCGGCCGAGCACGTCCACTTCGTTGCGCGGCAGGAGATGGGCGAAGTTCGGGTCGGGCTCGAAGCGCCGCGCCTCGCGGTCGAAGCGCAGCAGCCGGGCGACGGTGTTGGCGTGGACCTCTCCGGCGATCATCGACAGTTGCGCCCAGCCTCCGGCCAGGCCGTGCTCGGCGCCGAAGATCTCGATGCGGGGAGTGTCGCCGAGCAGCTCGGCACGTGCGACGCGGGCGGTGCCGAGCTCGGCCCAGAGCGCACCCTGGGCGTCGGTGATGCCGCCGTACACTCCGCCGAGATCGCGCACCGGTCGGGTCTCCACCTCGTAGGCGGTGCCGCGCGGGCGCAGCCAGCCGACCTTGTCCTGCGCGACGAACAGCCACCGGCCCTCCCGGTCGGGTGTGGAGCTTAGGTGGGCGTTGACGATTCCGGGAACCACCAGACGCCAGCTGTCGTTTTCGCGTCGGAAGACGCCCACCCGCCCGCAGGCCAGCAGCGAGCCGGTCGCCGTCGACAGCGAGCAGAGAAATTGTTCCGGCGGCGAATCGACCTCGAAGCGCAGCAGCCGTCCGTCCGCGTCGTAGATGCCGCGCTGGGCCTGGCCGTCGCCCAGAAGCCAGAGGCGCCCCTCGAAGCGGTAGGGCTGGGCGAAGACCAGCCCGGTGGAAACCATCGATTCGTAATGGGAGATGCGAGACGGGAAGTCGACGCGCGCGATGCCGTCGTTGAGCAAGGCCCAGACGATGCCCGGTTCGGCGTAGAACAGGCGGCGCACCCGGGCGAGCCGGTGGTCCAGCGCACGGTCGAGCACCTGCACGGTGCGGCCGGTGCGGTCGAAGAAGACGATGCCGAGGTTGTCGACGGCCGCCGCATAGTGGTCGGGCACGGTGGGGCAGAGGTCGTTGATCCGGCTGCGGCCGGCCAGCGGCCCGCCGGACAGGAACGGCACGAGCCGTCCGTCGACGAGCGATTGCAGGCCGTTTCCGTTGGTGCCCACCGCCACCCGGCCGTCCGGCAGCGTCAACGCGCACGTGATACTGCGGCTCACGTTCGTATCGCCGGCGCGGATGACCGACTGGAGGCCGCCGGGTCCGACGCGCCAGAAGGAGCCGTCGGCGCGGTCGCTCAAGAAGTGGTCGTCGCCGACCGCGATGGCGCGCTCGAGGTCGGTGATGTGGCCGACGATCCGGGCTGTTCGCCCCGGCCGCCAGCTGACCACGGCGCCGCTGCCCCCGTGCCAATACCAGTCCCGACCGACCATGTGAACGGAGACCGGCACGATGCCTTCTTGCGGGGTGTCGGCCTGTTGCACGCGGTTCCAGCGGTTGTCCGCTCCGAACTCGATCCGGGCGAACGTGCCGGCGCTACCCGCGTACATCTTCCCCTCGGCGTCGATCGCGACCGAGTTCGATCCGGGCGCCACATCCTGTGGCGACAGCCGGAAAACTTCCCAACGGGTTCCGTCGCCCAAGGCCAACTCGCGCCCGGCCAGCGCGACGAGGCGGCCGTCGGGCAGCGCCTGAAGATCGGTCGGCGGAGAGCTCAAGCCCAGGGCGGCCGGAGCGAGAACCATGAACTCCGGCACCCCGGTCTCGCTCAGGCCGGGTGCGGCGGCGCCGATCGGGGTGGATTGGGCCCGGGCGCTGAGGGCGAGCACGACCGCACCTAACACCCCGAGGGCCCGGCGGAGTCCGCGGGTGTGGGCAGGGAGGACCGCGCAGCGACCCGGATCGAGGGAGGTGGACATGATTCGGCCTCTCTACTCTCGGCCATTTCGGGGCGATCTGAACGAGATCGGGGCGGCAATCGCAATGGTGTGGGCCGGCCGGCGGGCCGAGGTGGAGCGCAGGGTTGCCCCGGGCGCGGGAAGCGCGCCATAACCGGATATGGCCAACGAAGAGTGGTTCGATGTCGTCGACGAACAGGATCGGGTCGTGGGTGCGGCGCCTCGGCAGGAGGTGCACGCCCGCGGGCTCCTGCACCGGGCCGTGCACGTGCTGGTCTCGGACGGAGCCGGCCGGGTGCTATTGCAGAAGCGATCCGCGTCGAAGGACATGTATCCGAACCAATGGGCGGCCTCCGCCTCGGGGCATGTGGATCGCGGCGAGGATTACGACACCGCGGTGGTGCGCGAGCTCGGCGAGGAGATCGGAGTGCGGGTGGCGGCGGTGCCGGAGCGCCTTTGCCGGATCGACGCCTGCGAGGAGACCGGCCGCGAGTTCGTGTGGGTCTATCGTGTCCGGCACGACGGGCCGATCGAGGCCAGCGCCGAGGAGATCAGCGAGGTCGCGTGGCGCTCCCTGGCGGAGATCGACCGCTGGGTGGCGGAGCGGCCCGGCGATTTCGCGCCGTCGTTTCTGCTGGTCTGGTCGCGCTGTCGCGAACGGCTCGGGTGAGGTCAGTCCTCCGCGGCGCCGGCGGCGCGGCCGCGGCGGCGGATGAGGGCGAGGATCTTGTCGTGGATCACGCGGCGCGGCTCGCGCTTGTTGGCCTCGGCGATGACCTTGCCCCAGTCCTCGTCGTCGGGCGTGAGGTAGGGCTCCCACGCCTGGAAACGGGCGGGCTGGCACTCCCAGATGATGTTGCCGCCGAACACACGCAGCCGCACCTGCAGTTTGCGGCCGTCTTCCGTGCGTTTCCAGAAACCGATCTCGACGTTCATGTGGCCGGTACTTTCGGCGAAGCCGCCCGGCGCGGGCGAGCGAAAGTTTTCGCGGCGGTGGAGGTGCGGGCCAACCAGCCTGGCTGGGAACGCCGCCGAACGGCGCGCTGAAAGCCTTGTCTGCGGCCTGGAGTCCCTGTCCCGCTCTCAGGCCGACGGCCCTGCGGCCCGGTGGGGCTGTTCGCCGGGGCCCGCGGCCCGTTGGCGGGCCGGGGTCGCCACTGGTCCAGATTCAGGTGCAACCGGCTGGGTTGCCCGCCAGTGCGTGTCGGGAACTCGCGCGGGCTTGGAACCTCCTGGTCTTCGACCGTCGATGACGGCGGCACGAGCCTGAGGATACAAAGGGATCGGGAGGCGGGCCGGCGCGGCAGGACAACAACCGAAAAAATGAAGAAACTAAGCAAAACGATGCTGGCCGTCGTGACGGCCACCGCGGCCGTCTCCGGCCTCCACGCCCAGACTACCGGGACGACTTCGCCCCGGTACGCAGTCCTCGACCACCACAATACCTTCACCAGCAACGATGGGATCATCGTGCGGGGCACCGGCCCGGACCCGGAGACCGGGCAGCCGTTCCCGGGCACGACCACCGTGGCGCTGGGGGTCGGTCCGGGCACCCGGATGCAGTTCATCCCGGGCTATTCCGCCTTTCGCGCCGGTTCGGTGGATGGCCAGCAGTGGGACCAGGCCAAGCTCGGCGTCTTTTCGACCGCGTTCGGCTACAACACGGTCGCCAGCGGCCCGCTTTCCTTCGCGAGCGGGATGGAGGCGGAGGCGGCCGGCGTCATGGCGATCGCCATGGGGTATGCGGTGAAAGCCGGCGGGGACCTCTCCATCGCGATGGGCCACTCGGCGGTGGCCAGCGGATCCGGCGGTCTTGCACTCGGCAGCTACGCGGCGGCGAGCGGCGCCTCCTCGCTTGCGCTGGGCAGCTACACCACCGCGAGCGGCAACCAGTCCATCGCGCTGGGCATCCGGACGACCGCGAGCGGCCTCGCCGCCACCGCGCTCGGCAACAAGACGACGGCTTCGGGCATCGCGTCGACAGCGATGGGCGGCCAGACGACCGCGTCGGGTCGCTTCTCGACGGCGTTGGGCAACGGCACGGTTGCCCGCTCGTTTTGCGAAACCGCCGCCGGAATGTTCAACCTGGATGCGCCGCCACTTTCCGCGGATTCCTGGAACACGGGCGACCGGCTGTTCGTCGTCGGCAACGGACAATCCGCGAGCGCGCGTTCCGATGCCTTCGTGGTTTTCAAGAACGGCAATGCCTTGCTCCGGGGCACGCTCACCCAGGGATCGGACCGCGACCGCAAGACGGATATCAAGCCGACGGACACGCGGTCGATCCTCGAGCTCGTCGGCGAGCTGCCGCTCTACACCTGGAAGTACCAGGGGGAGGAGGTCACGCACCTCGGCCCCATGGCCCAGGATTTCTTCGCGGCCTTCCAGCTGGGCGGGACTGACCGGGGCATCGCCACGGTCGATGCCGACGGCGTCGCGCTGGCGGCGATCCAGGAACTGAAGAGACGGCTCGACGCGAAGGACGCGGAGCTCGCGCAGTTGCAGGAGCAGGTGCGCAGCCAAGCCACGCTCAACCGGGAGCTTCTCGCCCGGCTCGAGGCGCTTGATCGCTCGCTTGGCGACCGGCCCTGAACGGCTTGCCCGGGAAACCCCGCGCTGACGTGGGCGAACGCCGCTGTCTGGCGGGGCCGGTCGCGACCAGGCCACGCCCGTCCGGTGGCGCCCGCTCGTCGGACGGCGGGTTGCGGTGAAATTAGCTTGAGCCGCGCCGCGCGGGCCGGAACGTGTCCGGCCACCATGGCGGTCTTTGGTTCCTACGGCGACCTTTCCGAACTCTTTCGCGAGCTTCCGCTTTTCGCCGAAGCGTTCGAGTACCTGCGGCATTGCTTCACCAAGGGCACGGCCGAGCACGCCGGGTTGCTGGGCATGGCTGAGGGCGAGACGCGGCGGCAGGAGCTGCGCAATGGCGTCTACGCGATGGAGTCCGTCTACCGGACCCGTGGCCGCGGCGACTGTTTCTTCGAATCGCACCGGCGCTACATCGACGTGCAGGCGCTGGTCGAGGGCGAGGAGGCGATCGAGGTGCTCGGGATCGAGCGGTTGCGCGTGGCGGTCGACTACGCGGCCGACAAGGACCTGGTGAAGTACGCGGACTCGGATTTCGCGTCGCGCCTGCGGCTCGTGCCGGGCGAGCTGGTGATTCTGTTTCCGCCGGACGGCCACATGCCGTGCCTGCGCCTGGCGGAGGCGCAGCCGGTCCTGGTGCGCAAGACCGTGGTGAAGGTGCCGGTGCCGCCGGGTTTCACGCTGCGATGAACTACCGGCACGGGTTCCATGCCGGAAACTTCGCGGACGTGCTGAAGCACGTGTTGCTGCGGGAGCTCGTGCGGGCGATGCAGCGCAAGCCGAAGCCGTTCCTCTTCGTCGACACGCACGCCGGGCGCGGCCGCTACGACCTGGCGCGGGCCGAGACGGCCGGCCGTGCGCCCGAGTGGCCGGAGGGTATCGGGCGGTTGTGGACGGCGCGGGATCTGCCGGCGCCGGTGGCCGACTACGTGGCGGCGGTGCGCGACTACAACCGGGCCGCCGGCGCGGAGGCCGACTCGCCGCGCTACTATCCGGGGTCGCCGGTGCTCGCGCTGCAGCTGCTGCGGCCCGAGGACCGTTGCGCGTTCTGCGAGCTGCAGCCCGAGGAGGCGGAGGCGCTCGAACGGGAGTGCGCGGGCGTGCGCAAGTGCCGGGTGCATCGGATGGACGGCTACGGCGCGCCCCGCGCGATGCTGCCGCCGCTCGAGAAACGGGCCCTGGTGCTGATCGATCCGCCGTTCGAGGCGGCCGACGAGATGAAACGGGTGGCCGACGCGGTGGAGGAGGGGTTGCGACGCAGCCCGGCGGCGGTCTTCGCGATCTGGTATCCGCTCACCGACCGCGCCGCGACCGCGCCGCTGTTCCTGCGGCTGCGCGAACGCCGGCCGGCGCCGACGCTGGTCGCGGAGCTGCGCGTGCAGTCCGAGGCGGAGACGGGCATGGTCGGTTGCGGTCTGGCGATCCTCAATCCGCCGTGGCAATTCGACGCCGCGCTGCGCCCGGTGCTGGCGTGCCTGAGCGGGCTGCTCGCTCTCGACGCCGGGGCCCGCCACCAGCTCGACTGGCTCGTGCCGGAGGCGGTGTAGCTGATCCGTACCGACTTTTCTCCGATGACGATCCTGCGCCTTCCGCTTCTCTGGGCCCTGTGGGGCGTATTGACGGTTCTGGGCCAGCCCGCGGAGCTGAGCGTGCTGCAAGGGCTCGGGGAGGTGGGCGTGGTGGTCCGCGGCTTGTCGCCCGACGGCGCGAAGCTCGGATTGACGGAGACGGCGCTGGTCGCGACCGTGCGCGGGGTGCTGGAGCCGGCCGGCGTGCGGATCATCCCTCCGCCGATGTTGGAGCGGAATCCGCAGTCGCCGGTGCTGGAGATCTCGGCGAACCTCTCGCTGTCCGGGCGGACGAGCTATTTCTTCATCCTCGATCTGCAGTTGCGGGAGACCGTGAGACCGCCGCGGGCGCATCGCACGTTGAAGACGATTCCCGTGGTGACGTGGGCGGAGCAGACCGCGGGGGTGACGGCGAAAGCCGAATCCGTGCAGGCGGCCCTTGGGCGGCTGGCGCAGCGTTTCGCCGACGAGTGGGAGCGCGCGGGCGCGGGCCGTCCGTAAGGCGGCGGCGCGCCGTGCAGATGGGGCTCCGGCGGGTCCTCCGGGGCGTCAGGCCTTCACGTCGAGCGAGGTGCCGACCTTGCCGTTGCGCTGTTGCTGTTCCTGTTGGGCGGCGCGTTGAGCGGCCTCGCGGGCTTCGTCGGCACGGTCGGAACGCGGCGAGGGTTCGTCGCGGCGCAGCTCGGCGACCGACTTCTGTTCCTCGGCATTGTTGCGCTCCTGACGGGCGCGGGCGATTTCGGCGCGATCTGTGCGGGCGCGGGCGGCGTCGGCGCGTTCGGGAGGGGCCTGGCGGGCGGTGTTGGCGCTGGTAATTGTCATGGTGGAATGGAGGCTGAGGAGGCGGAAGAAACGTGGCGCCGGTTCTGGGCCGCGGGGTCGTACGGTGGGGCGAGGCCGGACCTTCGGCAACCGGTTCGGACCCGAATGAGGACAAGACCCCGGCCTGCCGGCGGGCTTGCGCCGCCGCCGCCGCGCGCCCTTCCTGAGGCATGACCCGCCAGCAGCGCGCCGACCTCGCCGCCCGCCGCCTCGCCGAGCGTTATCCGGACCCGCCGATTCCGCTCGCGCACCGGGACGCGTACACGCTGCTCGTGGCGGTCCTGCTCTCCGCGCAGTGCACCGACAAGCGGGTGAACGAGGTGACGCCGGAGCTCTTCGCCCTGGCGGGCGATCCGGCGGCGATGGCGCGGGTGCCGGTCGAGGCGATCCAGGCGATCGTGCGGCCTTGCGGGTTGTCGCCGCAGAAGGCGCGGGCGATCCGCGGGCTGAGCGAGATTCTTGTCGCGCGGCATGGCGGACAGGTGCCGCGCGACTGGGCTGCGCTGGAGGACCTTCCGGGGGTGGGCCACAAGACGGCGTCGGTCGTGATGGCGCAGGCGTTCGGCGAGCCGGCGTTTCCCGTGGATACGCACATCCACCGGCTGGCGCAGCGCTGGGGCCTGAGCGACGGCCGCAGCGTCGAGCAGACGGAGCGTGATCTGAAGGCCCTGTTCCCGCGCGCGGACTGGAACGCGTTGCATCTGCGGATCATCCACTACGGGCGCGACTGCTGCACGGCACGCGGCTGCGACGGCACGGTGTGTCCGATCTGCCGGGAACTGTTCCCGGCGCGCAAGAAACCGGTGGCCACCCGCAAGTGACGGATGTGGGACGGGTGGGAGCTGTATCCAGACTGTTCGGGGTCGTGGTTCGATGGGGTGGCGGCCCTCGGCGGGACCACGGTCGGCCGCGCCGGGGCGAACGCCACGGCCGTTTCCTTTCGCGCGCGCGGTCCTTGGAACGGCGGGGCGCGGACGGGCACAAAAACCCGCCCGGGTAGGGGCGGGTGCGTGGGGGGCAGCGGAGGCTGATCAGTTCTTCTTCTCGGTCTTCGGAGCGTCGCACTGCTTCTTCTCGCAAGCGCACTTGTCGCCGCACTTTTCCTTGCAGGCGTCGCCGCACTTGCAGGCCGGAGCTTGCGGCTTGTCGCAGCCGGAGCCGCAGGTGCCGGCGAACGCGGTGGTGACGAGGCCGAGGACGAGGAGGGGGAGGAGGATCTTCTTCATGGAGGGAACGGTGGTGTTGGGATTCGAGGCGGGCCGGAATGGCCCGTCGCACTGACGTACACCACGCCGGCGGGACCCCCTCGGTCTTTTTGTCCGATTGTTTTCCGGGCGGAATGCGAACGGTCGAAGATTTTTGTGGATTTCCCCCGGGGAATATGCGTTTTCCTGCACTCCCGTTCGGGCGATTAGCTCAGTTGGTTAGAGCACCTGCATCACACGCAGGGGGTCACAGGTTCGAGTCCTGTATCGCCCACCATCCTCGGCGTCGGAGTTGGTGTTGCGCCGGGGCGGACCATCACTCCCGGCGGCGCCTGTCTCGGACGGCTATTCCGGAACCATGTCGAAAACCCTCTGTGTCTACTGTTCGTCGAGCGATCGGCTCGACGCCAAATACTTCACGGCGGCCGAAGCGTTGGGGCGCTCGATGGTCGCCCGTGGTTGGGGGCTGGTGTACGGCGGCGGCCGCACGGGCTTGATGGGCGCGGTGGCGCGCACTGTGAAGGAGTCCGGCGGGCGCGTGATCGGCGTCATCCCGGAGTTCATGAAGGTGAAGGAGCTCGCGTTCGACGAGGCCGACGAGCTGCTGACGGTCGTCACGATGCGCGAACGCAAGCTGTTGATGGAATCGCGGGCGGATGCCTTCGTCGCCCTGCCGGGCGGGTGGGGCACGCTCGAGGAGATCATGGAGATCCTCGCGTTGCGGCAGCTCGACGTGCTGCGGCGGCCCTGCGTGTTTCTCAACCAGGACGGCTTCTACGACGACCTGCTGCGTTTTTTCGACCGGATGATCGCGGAACGTTTCAACAAGCCGAGCAACCTCGAGCTCTTCCATGTGGCGACATCCGTGGAGGAGGTGCTCGATCTGGTCGGTTCGGCGCCGATCGCCGCGGAGACCAAGTGGTTCGAAACCCGATGAAGCGGCACCCGGTTCTCCAGTTGTTGCGGGCGCATCTGGCGCTGCCGCTTGATGCGCTCGAGCGGGAGATGACGGCGGAGATCGTCCGCTTCGTCGAAGCCCACGTGGATTGTTTCGAGCGGAGCTGTCTCGAAGGACATCTCACCGGTTCGGCTTGGGTCGTCGATCCCCGCCGCGAACGCGTGGTGCTCACGCATCACCGGAAACTGGATCGCTGGTTGCAGTTGGGCGGTCATGCCGACGGCGATCCCGATCTCCTGGCGGTGGCGCTGCGCGAGGCGCGCGAGGAGGCCGGGCTCGAGCGGCTGCGGCCGCTCGGCCGGGCGCCCTTCGATGTCGATCGGCACCGCATCCCCGCCCGCGGAGCCGTGCCGGAGCATTGGCATCTCGATCTGCGGTTCCTCATCGAGGCCGATCCGGCCGAACCGCTGGAGGTGAGCGACGAGTCGCACGACGTGGCGTGGGTGCCGTTGGCCGAGGTGGAGCGGCTCAACCCGAGCGAGTCGATGCTGCGGATGGTGCGAAAGACGAGGATCGGCTGAGGTTCACGACCGGCCCGGACCGGCACGACGCCTGCTGGGCGGTGGATCATGCCGCGCCACAGAACCAGCCTGCTTTTCCTCGTCAGCGCCGGAGCCATCGGAGTGGCCGAGGTCGGAGCCTGGATGGTGGCGACGCAGTTTGTCGCGACTCCGATGGACGTCGGGCTGTCGGCCTTGGCCGGGGTGGCGATTCTGCTCTCGACCCTGTTGTTGGCGAGCGGCGTGACGATGGGCGCACAATACCTTCTGCTCCGCGGCGTGGACGAGGCGTGCGCGAAACTGGAGACCGCGCGTTCCAAGGCGCATGTCGAGGTCCTGGCGGCGGCACCGACTCTGGAGCTGCTGGGTCGGGCGTTGCGGCGCCAGAACGAGCACCTCGGGGAGCTGCGCGACTCGTTGTTGGCCGGGGTGGTCACCGGGGGGAAGATCGGGGTGGCGGCCAATGGGGCGGCGTTGGCGCGGGCGGCGGGCACCGCGGCCGGTCTGGTGCGTTCCTCGGCGGATACACTGCGGCTGGTCGAGGCGCTCGACGAATGGATCGGTGCCGCACGTTCGCGGCAGGAGATGGTGCGGCGGTTGACCGCGGAATTGCGCGAGGCTCTGGAGCGGCTCCCGGTCCCGCCGACGAAGCGCGAAGAACCGGACCCGGTGTTCGGTTTCGGGCTGGCCGAGGACTCGCCCGCTTTCGATCCCGGGGCGTGGGCCGAGCTGCCCGAGCCGCTGCGCCAACGGTTGCGCGGCTCCTCCGGCCGGACCGGGTCGGAGGAAGGGGACGCGGAGCGCAACTGATTCCTCGCGCGCCGCCACGGCAGGAGTCGGGGCGTTCGCCGCCGCCGCGCGAGGCTTTGTGCCGCTCTGCGGTTCTCGCGCCCGGTTGCGGGTCAGCGCGGGTCGCGGAGGGCGGGCTGCTGGTCGAGTTCGGCCCAGCGGCCGGCGGCCAGCAGCACGACTACCCACGTCAGCAGGATCGCGGGATTCTGGAAGACGAAGTCGGCCCACGCGTGGACGACGGTCATGCCGGTGCCGAGCAGGGCGGGCAGCGCCAGCGGATTGTTCCAGAAGCGCTGCACGACCAGTTGCCACAGGAGCCAGCCGACTCCGGCGAGGAGCAGTGCCGAACCGGCGAGGCCGAACTCGATCGGGAACTGGAGGAGATCGTTGTGCGCGTGCTCCCAGAGCTTACGCTGATCGCGCCCGGCGTAGTAAATCGACGGATGCCGGTAGAGGTACTGCGGAAAGCCGAAGCGGAAGCATCCCGCGCCCCAGCCCAGGACGGGGCGTTCGGCCAGCATCTCGGCGGCGGCCGCGTGCGCCTCGGTCCG
The DNA here is from genome assembly GCA_023446735.1 of Verrucomicrobiota bacterium. GTDB lineage: Bacteria > Verrucomicrobiota > Verrucomicrobiia > Opitutales > Opitutaceae > CAJCBL01. The sequence goes on along the minus strand of JAEXPQ010000295.1, from coordinate 1,570 downwards.
ATCCCGGGCGGAGGCGACCGGGTCGACCATCATGCCCTGGAAACGCTTCCAGACATTCTCGACCTTGAGCGAGTAGAGCCCGGTGCCGACGAACCCCGTCATCAGGACGAGCAGGACGGCGATCACGATGGGATTGCGCAGGTGGTTCGGCTGGCGGAACTGGTTCCAGACGAAGGCCAGGCCGGCGAGCACGATGAAGCCGAGCATGGTGAGCGCGGCGCCGCGGGAGAGGGTGAAGAGCACCATGGTGCCGATCAGCACGCCGCCGAACACGAACACGCCCGCCGGGCTGGACTTCTCGAAACGACGGTTGGAGCGGGAATAGGACCACCAGGCGAGACCGGTCGCCAGGGCGAGCATCAGGTTGAGGTAGGCGCCGGCGTGGTTGCGGTAGATGAAGGTCGCGACGAACGACTGGCTGCTGACCTTGATCAACCAGAAGATACCGGTGGCGTGGGTGATCTGTTGGGCGAGGCCCAGGACGGCGAGCAGGCAGCCGTTGGCGAAGAGGAAGGTGAAGAGCAGGCGGAAGGTGAGGCGCCGCATGAAGCCGATCCAGACGGAGCAGACGGTCAGCCACAGCGACGCGAAGACAAGCAGGGAGCGCCACGGGCCGGCGATGGCGAAGGGCACTTCCATCCCGCCGGGGAGCCACGCGAGGTTCGCGACCGACTCGATCCACCAGTAGGAGGCGTTGCTGCGGTAGACCCAGGCTGGGTTGGCGCCTTGCACCCCGATGTATCCGAGAAGCGCGAGGCCCAGCCAGAAGAGGGGAAAACGCCAGAGGCGCTGCCACGGCCGCACGCGGACGGGGAGGCCGGAGGTCTGCGCCTCGGTGTAGGTGCGTGGGCTGGCTGCGGCGACAAATCCGGCGAGCGCCAACGCGAGGCTGACGCCTTGACTCCACAGGTGCATCGTGCCGAGCGCCCAAGGAAGAAAGACGAGGTGGAGCGTCACTAGGCCGAGCGTCCATTTCTCGAGCGGATGCAGTTCCGGGCGTTTGTTGCCCGGGCGGAAGTGGTCGACGGACGAGGAGGACTGGTCCTTGGGGGAGGTTGGGCGGACGGCACGCACGCCCGGATTAAGCGAGCGCTGGGAAGCCCGGTCGAGCGGGTTTTGCGGCGTCGCGTCGCGCCCTCCCGTTGCGCTTGGTCGGGACGGGTGAGCGGGCGGCCATCCACGGCGGAAGCATCGTCCGGCACGCCAGCCCAACTCTTGCGCCGTTCGACGGGAGCGGCGGTCGCGGTGGCGTTCGTCGCGCGCGGGTGGCCCGCGCTAGAGCACCTTGCGATACTGGATACCGCGGGAGTCCTCGAAGACCAGTTCGGTGGGGAGGATCTCGACGAGCTTGAGGCCGAGCTCGCGGTCGACGACGGCGCCGGCGCGGAACACTTTGTTGTTCATGAGCAGCTTCGCGTCGTCGGCCACGGAGCGGATACCGTTGATGCGGGCGGCGTCGAGGAAGGCGAGCACGCGCGGGTCCTCGAGCTGAAGGGTGATCTTGAGCGGTTCGGGCTGGGCGGGCGCGGCGGCGGCGGCGACCGGTTGCGGCGTGGCGGCGACCGGGGCC
>JAEXPQ010000249.1 GCA_023446735.1 Verrucomicrobiota bacterium | reverse complement strand
GCGCGGACCCGACCGTATCCGGCGGCGGTCGGCCCTGGCGCCGCGCCGCGAGACGCGCCGTCACCCCGCGGCTCATTGTCTGCAGGCCGAACGCCTGCCCGAAGGCCGACATGCGTTGCTCCGCGCGCTCGAACATCGCCTTGAGCTGCTCGGCGTCCAGCCGGAGATGCCGCCCGAACTGGCGCACGAGGTCCCTCGACTGGTCGGAATACTGGGTCGGCGTGAGCGTCGGTTGCAGCACCATCCGGGAAAGCCGCACCGCGAACTCCGCCGCGACTAGCAGTTCGTCCGAAGGCGCCAGCACCGCCGCCTCGAGCATCGCGGGCGAGAACTGCCGCAAGCCCTGGAGCAGCGGCTCCGGCAGATTCGCGCTCTTGAGCAGTTCGTAGCCAAGTTCCAACGGCGTGAGGCCGAACACCGCGCGGTACGCCGCGTCGGCATCGCCCGCGGCCTGCTCCCCGGCCCGGGCCGACTCGTCCTCTTCGGGCAGGAGCGCCGCCATGAGCAGGCGGCCGAAGTTGCGCAGCGAGGCGCAGAGGAACGCCTGCTCGGCGTCCCCGCGGCCCTGCCCTTCCGCCCAGGCCTGCGCCAGCATGCCGCTGGTCAACGCCAGCGTGGCAGTCTCGCGCTGCGCCGCGGCGCCCTGCGAGCGTTCGGCGTTCTCCATCAGCATCAGCGAGAGCGCGAGCATGCGAATCTTCGCGAAACCGATCACCTGGATCGCCTGGGAAATCGACGTCACCTCCACGCCGGAGGGGTTGTAGCCGAGCGTGTTGGCCGCGGCCACGACCTTGCTGGTGACGACCACGTCCTTCTCGATCAACTCGGCCAGTTCCGAGACCGAGATGTGGAGCGCGTTGGCGGCGAGCGCCTCGACCAGTTTCACGATCTCCGCGATCCCGGCCACCGCCCCGTTGGCCAAACCCTCGGTCACCCGCTGGAGCGTGCGTTGGGCACGCGGGTCCGCGGCGGAGGGCTCCGAAGTGTGCGCTGTGGTCATGCCGGCCGTTTCTCGGCCGCCGATTCTATCGGACCGCCTCAGGTGTACATGAGGACTTCTTCGGCGGTCGTCGTTCGGGCGGCCACCGCGGCCAAACCGGCCGTGCGCAGGGTCTGCATGCCTCGCGCCCGCGCCAGATCACGCAGCTCCTGCGTGCCAGCCCCGCGGGCGATCAACTCCCGCAGCGGGTCGTCGACCCGCAGCAACTCGAACAATCCCATCCGGCCCCGGTAGCCGGTGCCGTGGCACCGCGCGCACCCCGCCCCCACGTAGAAGCGCAGCCCGGCGGTCGACCGCCCCGCGGGCAGCAGGCGCGCCACCAGTTCCGGAGTCGCCACCCGCTCGCGCCGACAGTCCGGGCAGATGCAACGCACAAGCCGTTGCGCCAACACCGCCTCGAGGCTCGCCGCGACCAGGTACGGTTCCACCCCGAGATCGGTCAGCCGCGTGACGGCGCCGGCGGCATCGTTGGTGTGGAGCGTGGTCAACACGAGATGCCCCGTCAGCGCGGCCTGCACCGCCACGCGCGCCGTCTCCTCGTCGCGGATCTCGCCGACCATCACGACATCCGGATCCTGCCGGAGAAACGAGCGCAGCGCGGTCGCAAACGTGAGCCCCGCCACCGGGTTCACGGCCACCTGCATCACCCCCTCGAGCTCGTACTCCACCGGATCCTCGACGGTGAGGAGCTTGGCGCCGGCCTCGTTGATCGCCCGCAGGCAGGCGTAGAGCGTCGTGGTTTTGCCGGAACCGGTCGGCCCGGTCACGACGACGATGCCGCTCGGGCGACCGATCACCCGGCGCAACTCCGCCAAGAGCGGCGCCGGCAACCCGATCGCATCGAGGCCGAGCCCCGCTGCGCGGACGGGATCGAGCACCCGCAGCACCACGCTCTCGCCGAACTGCGTCGGCAGGGTCGAGAGGCGCAGGTCCACGGGCCGGCTGTCGACCTGAAGCTGAATACGCCCGTCCTGCGGCACGCGCCGCTCGGCGACATCGAGGTTGGCGAGCACCTTCAGGCGCGACGCCGCGGCGAGCGCCAGCTCCGGCGACGGCGACGGCCATTCCCGCAGGGCCCCGTCCACCCGGCAGCGCACGCGGCACACGCGTTCGAACGGCTCGAGGTGGAGATCCGAGGCTCCGGCCCGGACCGCCGCCTCGAGAATCTCGTCCACGTAGCGCACCACCGGCGGGCTCTCCGTCTGCGCGGAAAGCGCGGTCGGCCCGGCCGCCGTGGCGCCGACCGACTCGGGCGCCGGGACCGCCGCCGCCCAGTCCGCGGCGGCGAGGCCGTAATGTTCCTGCAGCAACGCGGCGACCGCGTCCGGGTCGGCCACACACCGCCGGACCTCGCGCCCCAGCGCGAAGGCCAGCTCGGCCGTATCCACCACCGCGAACGGATCGGCGAGCAACACCTCCAGGCAGTCGCCCCGCTCCCGCCAAGGGACGACTCCATGGCGCCGCGCCGTTTCCGGCGGCACCGTCGCCACCAGCTCGGCGGTGAGCCGGCGCGGCGGCGTCTCGACCAGGCAACACCCGAGTTCGGCCGCGATCGCGGCCAGGACCCGCGCGCGGGGAAGTTCGCCCGCGGCGGCCAGCAGCTCGACCGGCGCCAGGCCCGCCGCAGCGGCGCGGGCGCTCACCTCGGCCCATCGTCCCGCGGTCACCAGCCCCCGGCGTTGTAGGAGCTCGCCAACCTCGCGGCTGCGCTGGGCGAACATGGCGGTTGGCCTCGGGCGGCGCGCCCCGCGGCGTTCAAACGTCCTTCAGCTGCATCCCCATGCCGACTAGGCGCTCGCGCATGGCGTTGGAGTCCTGCGCCTTTTCCACCGCCTCGTCCGGCGAGATGATGTCGCGGTTGACCATGCTGAGCAGGTGCGCATCCAGCGTGATCATGCCGAGATTGGCGCCGGTTTGGATGTCCGAGGTGATGCGGAAGGTCTTGTTCTCGCGGATGAGCGACTGGATGGAGGTCGTCGCGACCATCAGCTCGAAACCGGCGATACGCCCGCCGCCGTTCTTCTTGCAGAGCACCTGCGAGATGACGGCGACCAACGAGGAGGCAAGCTGGGTGCGGATCATCTCCTTCATGTTCGACGGGAAGGCGTCGACGATACGGTCGATGGTCTTGGCCGCGCCGTTGGTGTGCAGGGTCGCGAAGACGAGGTGACCGGTCTCGGCCGCGGTGATCGCGGCCTCGATGGTCTCCAGATCACGCATTTCACCGACCAGGATGTAGTCCGGATCCATGCGGAGCGCGCGGCGGATGGCCTCGGCAAAGTTCGGCACGTCGACGCCGATCTCGCGCTGGGCGACCACGCAGTGCTTGTGCTCGTGGTAGTATTCGATCGGGTCCTCGATCGTGATGATGTGCCCCTCGCGGTTCTCGTTGATGTAGTTGATCATCGACGCGAGGGTCGTCGACTTGCCCGAGCCGGTCGGGCCGGTCACGAGGATCAGGCCGCGCGGCCGGTAGAGCAGCTCCTTCACCTTGTCGGGCAGGCCGATCTCGCGCAGACCGAACATGCGGTTCGGAATCTGGCGGAGCACCATGCCGATCGAGCCCTTGCTCTTGAAGACCGCGACGCGGAAACGGGCCTTGTCGAGATAGGCGAAACCGAAGTCGGCGCCGCCGTTGAGCTTGAGCCCCTGCTGGTGATGGTCCGGCGTGATCGAGAGCATGAGCTGCTCGGCGTCGTACGGAGTCAGCGGGGTGCCGTCGATGGGCGTCATCGTGCCGCTGATGCGCAGGGTCGGCGGCTGGCCGACATGGATGTGCAGGTCGGAGGCGTTCTCCTCGCAGACCAGCTCCAGCAGATCGTTCATCTCGTAACTCATGGCGGGTAAAGGGATGGGGCGGGATTAGCCGGTGTCGCCGACGGTGTGGGCCAGAATCTCGCCGATCGTGGTCCAGCCGGCGAGCGTTTTACGCAGGCCATCTTCGCGCATCGTGCGCATTCCAGAACGGCGTGCGGCGGCCCGCAATTGCGTGGCGGTAACGTTGTCGTAAATCAGCCGGCCAAGGGCCTCGTCGGCGACCAACACCTCATAGAGGCCGAGGCGGCCCCGGAAGCCGCTGCCGAGGCATCCCGGGCACCCTTCGCCGCGGCGCCACCGCGCTTGCGCGACCGCCTCCGGTGCGAGCCCCAGCCCTCGCCACTCGGCGGCCGCCGGCTCGCACGGCCGGCTGCAGTCCGGGCAGATGCGCCGCACCAGGCGCTGCGCGACCACGGCGCGCAAAGTCGCGGCGAGCAGATACGGTTTCGCGCCCAGGTCGAGGAGCCGGGCCACCGCGCCCGCGGCGTCGTTGGTGTGCAGTGTGCTGAAAACCAGGTGACCGGTCTGCGCGGCGTTGAGCGCGATCTCGGCCGTCTCGCGGTCGCGGATCTCGCCGACCATGATGACGTTCGGCGCCTGCCGTAGCAGGGCGCGCAGCGCCGCCGCGAAGGTCATCCCCGTCTCCGGCCGGACCGGCACCTGATTGATGCCGGGCAACTGGTATTCGATCGGGTCCTCCACGGTCACGATCTTGCGCCCGGGCTCGTTGAGGCGGTGCAGGCACGAATAGAGCGTCGTCGTCTTGCCCGAACCGGTCGGCCCGGTCACGAGCACGAGGCCGTCGGGCGCCGCCACGGCGCGCGCGAGCGCCTGTTCGTCGTCTGGCCACAGGCCGAGCGCGGACCAGTCGAGCCGCAGCTTCTCGCCTTCGAGCACGCGCAACACCATGCTCTCGCCGTGGATGGTCGGCAGGCACGAGGCGCGCAGGTCGAGCTCGCGCCCGCCCAAGGGCAGCCGGATGCGGCCGTCCTGCGGGATCCGTTTCTCGTCGAGCCCCATGCCCGCCATGATCTTGAGCCGCGAGACGAGCGCGGCCTGCACGGCCAGCGGCGGCGCCTCCATCTCCTGCAACACCCCGTCGATGCGCAACCGCACCCGCAGGCGCCGGCCCAGCGGTTCGATGTGAATATCCGAGGCGCGGCGTCGCAGGGACTCCTCGACCAGCTGCTGCACCAACCGCGCGATCGGCGCGGCGTCGCGATCCTGGGACCGTACCGTCGGGGCCTCCGCGACCGCCGTCGAAGCAGTTTGGGCGACCGGGGCATGATGCTGCGCCCACGCCCGCCGGATCGCCTCCTCCGGCGCGAGCACCAGATCGAGCGCCGCCTGGGCCTCCTGCGCGAGCCCGTCGAGCACCGGATGGAACGGGTCGGCGACCGCCACGCGCAACGCGCTCCCTCGCCGCGCAAGCGGCAGGACGCCCGCCTGCCGGGCCGCGGCGACGTTCACCGCGGTCAGCACCTCCGGATCGGGCACCAGCGCCTCCGCGCCCACCACCGGCAACGCCAGCGCCTCGCCAAGCAGGCGCAGCGCGGTCTCGGGGGGAAGCGCCGCGGCGGCGTCGAGCACGGCGAGCAGGCTACGCGCCGCCGAGACGCCCGGCGCCCGCAATCGGCCGCGAACCTCGGCGGCCACCGCCGGCGCGAGGAGACGACGCTCCTCGGCGAGGCGGACGACGGTTTCGGCGGCGGGGTGCACGGTGGACGCGGGCTGCGGTCTCTCGTGCGGCGCCTCCGGCTCAGCGGTTGAGGCCCATCAGGAACTCGACATTCGACTTCGTCTTCTTGAGACGGCTGATGACCATCTCCATCGCCTCGGTGCCGGGCAGACCCTGCATCGAGCGGCGCATCGAGAAGATGCGCTGGAGCTCGTCGGGATGATACAGGAGCTCCTCCTTGCGGGTGCCGGAGCGATCCATGTTCACCGCCGGGAAGATGCGCTTGTTGACCAGATCGCGGTCGAGATGGAGCTCCATGTTGCCGGTGCCCTTGAACTCCTCGAAGATGACCTCGTCCATCTTCGAGCCGGTGTCGATCAGCGCCGTGCCCACGATCGTGAGACTGCCGCCGCCCTCGATGTTGCGGGCCGAGCCGAAGAAGCGTTTCGGCTTCTGCAGCGCCGTGGTCTCAAGACCGCCGGACATGATCTTGCCGGAGTTGCCGGTGAGCGCGTTGTAGGCGCGGGCCAGGCGGGTGATCGAGTCGAGGAGGATGACGATGTGCTCGCCCTGCTCCACCATGCGGCGCGCGCGCTCGACGACCATCTCCGCGCAGTGCACGTGGCTCTCGGGCGACTCGTCGAACGTGGAGCTCACGACCTCGCCCCTGGTGTGTCGCCGGAAGTCGGTGACTTCCTCGGGCCGCTCGTCGACCAGCAGGATGATGAGCTTCACCTCGGGGAAGTTGTCCGAGACGGAGTTGGCGATGTTCTGCATCAGCACCGTCTTGCCGGTGCGCGGTGGCGCCACGATCAGGCCGCGTTGGCCGAAGCCGATCGGGGTGACGATGTCGACCAGGCGCATCGAGATGTCCTTCGATTCGGAGCCGGGGACCTCGAGCAGGATGCGCTTGAGCGGGTAATACGGTTCGAGCTCCTCGAAGGGGGTGACGCTCGCCAGTAGCTCCGGCGCGCGGCCCATCGCGGACACGATCTTCACGGCGGCCGGACAACGCTCGTTGCCCTGCGGCGCCTGCACCTGCACCTCGAGCTGCACACCGCGTTTCAGGCCGTACTTCTTCACGAGGCTCTCCGGCACGAAGGTGTCGTCCGGATAGAGGCGGTAGTTGTCGTGCGCGTGGACGATGAAGCCGTAGCCGCGATCGGTGAGGTCGAGCCAGCCGCGGTCGACGATCGGCCGCTTCTGCTCCGCGGCGTGCTGCAGCACGCCCTTGAGTGCCTGGTGTCGGTTCGGCACGCCGTCGAAGACCACGCCCTGCGCGCGAGCGAACGCGGTCAGGTCTCCCAACGACTTCGGCGCCAGATCGCAGATCGCGATCGGCTCGCCGCCGCCGGAGGCGATCTCCACCGCCAACGCGTCGAGCGCGGCGAGATCGACGAAGCGCTCCGTCTGCGGCAGGTCGCCGCTGACCTGCACGAAATTCGGCGGGGGCGGCTGCTGGGGCGCGCGCTCGCGTTCGAAACGGTTGCCACGTTCGTGCCTACCGCCACGGGCGCCGCGATCGCCGCGATCACCCCGGTCGCCGCGGTGGTGTTGGCCGCCGGACTCGAACTGGCCGCCGCCATGACCACCGCCGCCCTGCTCGGGCTGGCCGCCGCCGGGCGCCGGTTGGCCCTGGTGGCCTCCCTGTCCCTGTTGGCGGAGCAGCTTGGCCTTCTTCTTCTCAAGCTTGAGCTGCTTCCAGTAGTCGCGGCCGAAACGTTTTCCACCGGGCGGAAAACCGCCGCCCGGACCGGACTGATCGGACCCCGCTGCCGGCGGCGGCGTGCCACCCTCGGCCACGGGAGCGCCTTCGGCTGGGGCCGGTGCGAACTGCGGGACGGCCGAAGCGGCCGACTCGTCGCGAAACGCGGGCGCCGCCGGCTCGCGCTCGAACACCGGTTCAGGCGCAGGCTCGTCGTCGGGAGAAAAGGACAGGACCTCCTGCTGCGGCGCGGGACGAAACTCCGACTCCGGGGCCCGCTCGGGCTGGCGCCGCTCCGGCTCGGGGG
>JAEXPQ010000051.1 GCA_023446735.1 Verrucomicrobiota bacterium | reverse complement strand
GGGTTTCCTCCCACCCCCCCGCGGACGTTTCGGAGAAACGTCCCTACCTCGTAGGCCCGCCGATACCCCGTAGTTTCTACCCCAAAAATGAAAATCACCCAGCTTTCCGTCTTCCTCGAAAACCGCCCCGGCCGTCTCTCGGCGCTCTGCCGCACCCTGGCCGACGCCGGCGTGAACCTCAGCACGCTCATGCTCTCCGACAACGGTGAGTTCGGCCTGCTGCGCCTGCTCACGCCCGACGTCGACCGGGCCCGAGCGACGATCGCCGCCGCCGGCTACGCGGTCACGACCACCGAGGTCGTCGCCCTCCAGGTGTCGGACAAGCCCGGCGGCCTCGCCGGCGTGCTTGTGCTCCTCGAGAAGGCCGGCGTGTCGGTGGAGTATATGTACGCCTTCGCCGAGCGCCCCGGTACCGCCGCCGTGATGGTCTTCCGCTTCGACAACACCGACAAAGCCCTCGCCGCGCTGAGCGCCGCCGGCATCGCGGTGTTCCAGCCGGTGGACCTGTTCAAGGCGTGAGGTGCGGGAGGTTCTCCCCGCCGGAAGGGCCTGCCCGTTACCGTCTGATCGCGGACGTAACGTCCGCTTGGCCTGCCGTGTCTCAACCGCCGGGGGCCTTGTCATCGCAACACCGCAGCCTAAAGCAATCTTCCGGACCTGAAGGGCGATTTCGAATGTTACGACGTGCCCCCTTCAATCGGTCCTTCCTGTGATCAGGAACCGGACACCGTTGGGTCTCCTCCCGTCCGGGTTGGTTCGATCCGGTGCTAGGTTCGGTCGGAGACCGGACCTGCCAACGTTCTTCGAGGCCGGGGCCGCCTCCCCTCCCCGGGACCGCACTTCCGCACCGCGTTTCACCCCAGCCGGCCGCGGGCGGACTCCGGGCCGTGAACGGACGGTAAGGTTGGGTGGGGCCTTGTGGTTGCGGGCGCTCCGGGCTTGTCGCGAGGGTCGGGTGTCGGCCCCATTGCGATCCCTCCACGCCGGCCCGCCATGCGATCCCAGCCATTCTCCTTTCCACTGGTGTTTCAGCTCCTCGTCTTCTTTTTCGTCCCGGTCGCTTTCGGCGCCGGGGGCGCCGGGTTTCACGCGAGGCTGGTCCGCGATCCCGCGGGGGACCTGCGGCTCGCCTGGCCGATGGAGGAGGGACGGCGCTACTTTGTCGAAACGAGCGCGGATCTGGTCGACTGGATAGCGCTTCCGGATGGGGTTGTTGGCGCGGCTACCGAAGGCAGCCGCGTCGTCCTTGGTTCGGGTGCGGGGATGCAGGGGCGGCGGTTCTGGCGCGTGTCGGCCTTCGATGTCGCGATCGCGCCGCCGAGTGTGGCGGTCCCGCTGGCCGAGCGCACGGTGGCCGCGGGTTTCACGGCCAAGTTCGCGCCGAATATCTTTGGTGCCGGCCCCTTGGCGTATCAATGGTCCCGCAACGGCACGGCGATCGCGGGGGCGACGGCGAGCACGTTCACGACGGCGCCGTTGACCGCGGCCGACGACGGCGCGGTGTTCACGGTCACCGTGCGCAATGCCGGCGGGGTCGTCACAAGCTCGGCCATGGTTCTCCACGTTCAGCCCTCGCCGCTGCCGGTCGGGCTCTGGACCTTCGACGATCCTTCTGCTCCGTATGCGTCGCTGTTCGGTCCGGCGTTGAATGTAACGGGAAGCCCGACACGAAGCAGCGGCGCCGGGGCGGGTGACGGTGCGATCACCCTTGCCGCCGGCGACCTCCTCGGGATCGACCATGGCATCGCGGCCAACGGCGGTGGTACCCGCGTGAATCGCTGGACGGTGTTGATGGATCTTCGCGTGCCGGCGTTTGGCGGCTTCAACAGTCTTCTACAGACCACTCCGGCCAACACCGACGATGGCGACCTCTTCCTCAACAGCTCCGGTCGCCTCGGCATCGGTACGGCCGGCTACAGCGCGGTGGGGCTGGATGTCGATCGTTGGTACCGGCTGGCGCTCGTGGTCGACAACGGCAACCGCTACGACGTCTACCTCGATGGGGCGCCGGTCCTGCGTGGCACCGCCGGTGTGCTCGACGGACGCTTTGCGCTCCTTTCTCGCCTGCTCCTCTTCGCCGACGAGGACGGGGAGCGCCGGCCCCTCGATCTCAGCCAACTGGCGCTTTTCGACCGCGCGTTGAGCGATGCCGAGGTGGCGGCGTTGGGAGGGTTCTCCCCGGCCGACAGCGCGCTCCTCACCCTGCCGTACCTCCAGAATGTGAAGACGGATGGGGTCACGCTCATGTGGGAAACGGACCGGCTCGTGGTGGACACCGTGGAGTTCGGTGCGACCACCGCCTACGGTACCGCACAGGTATCGGTTCCGGCGAGCACTGCGGCGGGAACCGTTGTCCACAAGGCCGTCGTCACCGGGCTCATGCCGGACACGACCTACCATTACCGCGTGCACAGCAGCGGCGCCGTCACGACGGACCAGACGTTTCGCACTGCGCCGGCGGCGACGGTCGACTTCTCCTTCGGCGTCTGGGGCGACAGCCAAGGCTCCACCGACAATCCCGCGGATCGCGACGAGCCGACGAAATCATTCCTGCGGCACATGGTGGAGACTGAGCACGTCGACCTGGCGTTGACCACCGGCGACCTGGCGGAGAGCGGGAACTCCGCGAGCATGGTGTGGACGTATTTCGTCGATCGGCCGGTGCGCATCGTCGGTGCGCGTGTGCCTTTCTACGTCGCGTGGGGGAATCACGACGGGGGCGCAGGCTCGTTGATCCGCAGTTACGTTGATCTCCCGAGCAAGGATCGCGCGGGGAAGGATGCCGGCAATGGAAGCTACTCGTTCGATTACGCCGGGTGCCACTTCTTGTGTATCGACTACTTCACGGCCGGAGAGGATGTCGCCGGCTGGGTGCGCGAGGATCTGGCGTCGGATGCGGCGAAGGCCGCGCGGTTCATCTTCGCGTTCATCCACACGCCGCCGTGGTGCGAGCGTTGGAACACGGGCAACAGCGAGTTGCGCACAAGCCTGGTGCCGTACCTCGAGCAGGCCGGGGTCGCGGTCCTCTTCAGCGGCCATATGCATGGCTATGAACGCGGCCTCCGGAACGATGTCTATTACGTCACGACGGGAGGCGGCAGCTGGCTCGATACCGCTGAGCCGCTGGTCTACGACTGGCCGCATATCACCGTGGGAGGCTTCAGCAACGAGCCGAGCGCGATCAACCACGGCCTCGTCAACCAGTACATGAAGGTCGAAGTCGTCGGGCGTACCTGCACGGTGAAAATGATGGCCTTCAATCTCGACGGTTCCTTCCGCGGCGTGCTCGACACCTTCCAGATCACGAAACCGGAAGGGTCGTGACGGGCTCTGCGTGTCAGCACGACTCCAGTTTCGTCGTTTTGATGCGGAAAAGGGCCGGAATAGGGGGGCAAGCTTTGCACTTTGCACGGCATTGCGGGCCCCGCGAAGGTCTCGCGTTTCGCTCTCGTTGTGCCGTTTCTGCTCTCCGTGAAAAAGGTCCTGCTCTTTCTGCCCCACGGTTTCGAGATCTACGAAGCCAGCGCGTTCATCGACGTCATCGGCTGGAATCTGGTCGACGGCGACGGCTCCACGAAGCTGTTCACCGCCGGGTTCACCCGCGAGGTCGTCAGCACGTTCGACCAACGTCTGGTGGTCGATCTGCTGATCGACGAGATCCGCGTGGAGGAATTCGATGCGTTGGCGCTCCCGGGCGGCTTCGTCGAGTTCGACTTCTACCGCGAGGCCTATGACGAGCGGTTGCTCGAGCTCATCCGGCAGTTCGACCGCGCGGGGAAACTCATCGCCGCGATCTGCGTGGGGGCGCTGCTGATCGGCAAGAGCGGCGTGCTGCAGGGCCGGCGTTGCACGACCTACAACCAGAAGGATCGCATCCGCCAGAAGACGCTGGCCGGCTTCGGCGCCGCGGTGGTCAACGAGCCGGTGGTCGAGGATGGCAACGTGATCACCTGCTGGGGCCCGGCGACCGGGATGGAGGTCGCCTTCCGTCTGCTCGAGCGGCTGACCGACCGGAAACGCACCGACTTCATCCGCGGCATGATGGGCTTCGCGCCCCGGAGCGATTGAACGGCGCCGTTGGTTGGCGCACCCTGCCGATCGCGCGTGGGTAGACGCTCGATCTGGTCATGGTACTTGGGCAGTGGGCGGGTGTGTGGTGCGGTGTGGGCGTAGCTCGATGACGAAGTCATTCAACCTTCTCAGGGGCCGGCTGAACGACTCCGTCGTCCAGCTACGATGGGCGGCTCCGCGTAGCTGGATCGCGCAGCGATTCAGTCCTCTGCGCTCTGCGGGGAACCGTCTTCAGGTTCTCCAGCCGCCGGCTCGATCAGTGAATTCCAGTGTCGCCAAAATCGCTCCCCAAAGTCCGTGGCGCGCGGGTCGAACTCCGGTCGCCCGACGACCACTGCACCCGAGAAGAGATAAGCGTGCCAGTCGGCCGCCATTCCGGCGCGGACCGGATTCTCCAAGATGTAGGCGGCGATCACCGCGAAGGCGCCGCGTTGGCGCTCCTCCTCGCGCAACACGTGGTCATAGCCCTGCAGCTGGAGTTTGTAGCCCTTGGCGCGAAGCAGGAGATTCCAGTGCCGGCGGAAGAATGCCGCCGCTTTCCGCTGGTCGGCGAGTGGGGAGGTTCCGAGCCAGAGAAAGTGGCCGTGGTCGGGCATCAGGCAGTAGGCGGGGCAGACGAGGCGGTAGCGGGCGAGCGTGTGCAGCAGCAGTTCGCGCACGGCGGCGTGGTGCGCCGCGTCGAGCCAGCCGGTCCTGCGTCCGTCGACCGTCATGCTCCAGTGCACGGCGGCTGTGCCGCGGTAGTTCGCGGCGGCCAGGCGACGGAGGTAGTCGTGCGGCATGGCTGGGACGCAAGCCGAGGGGCGAGCGTCGGCAAGCGGCAAGTAGCTGAACCGCGCAGCGGTTCAGCCGGCTGAGCGACTCCGTCGCCCAGCTACTCCGGAGATCGGCTGAACGGCTTCGCCGTCCAGCTACCCGGAGCAGCAATCCCGCTCATGTCACACCTCGGTGGCGCGCGACTTTGCCGTTGCGCGGGTTTCGCTCTTCAGGACGCTAGCCCGCTCCCATGGAAACCGCGCAGTTGATCGAGTCCTTCAACCAGGCCGGACAAGGCCATGTCTTCCGTTTTTGGGCCGAGCTTTCGGCCGCCGACCAGGCGCAGCTCGCCGCCCAGGCGGCCGAGATCGATCTCGCCGAGATCGCCCGCCTCACCGACACGCTCGTCCGGAGCAACACCGGCGCCGCGGTCGACCTGACCGACCTCGAGCCGGCGCCGTACGCGCCGCTGCCGGAAAACGGTGGCAACGCCGCGGAGTGGGCCGAGGCCCGCCGCCTCGGCGAGGACGCGCTGCGCGCCGGGCGCGTGGCGGCGTTCGTCGTCGCGGGCGGGCAGGGGACGCGCCTCGGCTACGATGGACCGAAGGGCACGTTCAAGGTCACGCCGGTCCTCCAGAAATCGCTCTTCCAGGTCTTCGCCGAGAAGATCCTCGCCGCCGGTCGCCGCTACGGGAAGCCGTTGCACTGGTTCATCATGACCAGCCACGTGAACCACGCGGCCACCGAGGCGTTTTTCGTCGAGAACCAGTTCTTCGGCCTCGGCGCCGACCGCGTGCACTTCTTCCGCCAGGGCCGCATGCCGGCGGTGGATCTCGACGGGAAGATCATCCTCGAAACGAAGTCCTCCATCGCGATGAGTCCCGACGGCCACGGCGGCTCGCTGCGCGCGCTCGATCGCAGCGGCGCGCTGGAGATCATGCGCCGCGAGGGCATCGACGTCCTCAGCTACTTCCAGGTCGACAACCCGCTCGTGCGCTGCGTCGACCCGACGTTCATCGGCTTCCACCTCCGCGCCGGCGCCGAGATGTCGAGCAAGATGATCCCGAAGGCGTATCCCGAGGAGAAGGTCGGCCACTTCTGCCGCCAGCGCGGCAAGCTGCTCGTCGTCGAGTACAGCGATCTCCCGATGGAGCGCCAACGCGAGGTCGACAGCGCCACCGGCCGCCTGCGCTTCATCGCCGGCTCGGTCGCGATCCACGTTTTCAGCCGCTCGTTCATCGAGCGCATGGCCAAGGGCGACGACGCCCTGCCGTTCCACCGCGCCGACAAGAAGATCCCGTGCATCGACGCCGCGGGCACGCCCGTGAAGCCCGCGAAGGCCAACGGCGTGAAGTTCGAGATGTTCGTCTTCGACGCGCTGCCGTTCGCCAAGAACGCCGTCACCATCGAGGCGCCGCGCGGTGACGACTTCAGCCCGGTCAAGAACGCCGAGGGCGTCGACTCGCCCAAGACCTGCGCCGACGACCAGCTCCGGCAGTTCGTGCGCTGGCTGCGCGCCGCCGGCGCCGAGGTGCCCGCCGATGCGACGGGCCTGCCGCCGTTCGCGCTCGAGGTGTCGCCGCTCTTCGGCGACGACGAACCGAGCTTCCGCGCCGCCTGGGCCGCGCTGAAGACCAAGCCCGCCATCGCCGCCGGCCTCGTGCTGGGCTGACCAACCAATCCTGGGTAGGAGCCTGCTTGCAGGCGATTCGGAGCCCAGATCGCCTGCAAGCAGGCTCCTACACGGTCTTCCATTTTCTCAAAATTCCCCCAACTCCGAAAACGTAGCACACCATGAGCACGATCGACTCCATCGCCGCGGCCGAGCAGGCCGGCCAGATCCTCCCCAGCACCGCGCAGAACCTCCGCACCTGGCTGGGCGGCAGCTTCCTGCCCGACTGGGCGCGCGCCGCCATCGAGGAACTCGTCGCCAAGGAACAATGGCCCGAGCTCAACGACCGTTTCTACCGCACGCTCGAGTTCGGCACCGGCGGCATGCGCGGCCGCACGATCGGCAAGGCCACCGCCGCCGCCGAGATCGGCACGCTCAGCACGCAGGGCTCGCCCGAGCATCCGGCCGTCGGTTGCAACGTGCTCAACGACTTCACCGTCGTGCGCGCGACGATCGGCCTCTTCCGCTACACGCGCCAGTACCTCTGCACCGCCGGCAGCTACGACCTGCCGCGCCTCGTGATCGCGCACGACGTGCGCCACTTCTCGCGCCATTTCTGCGAGCTCGCCGCCTCCACGTGGGCGCAGCTCGGCGGCCAGGCGTTCATCTTCGACGGCCCGCGCTCCACGCCGCAGCTCAGCTTCTCGGTGCGTTACCTGAAGGCGTCGGCCGGCATCGTCATCACCGCCAGCCACAACCCGCCCCACGATAATGGCTACAAGGTCTACTTCGCCGACGGCGGCCAGGTCGTGCCGCCGCACGACAAGGGCATCATCGGCCAGGTCGACAACGTCGCCTGGGACGAGGTGGCGAAGTTCTTCGCCAAGAAACTCGACGCCGTGACCACCCTCGGCGCCGGCGCCGACAGCGCCTACCTCGAGGCCGCCTCGGCCGCGGTGATCGATCCGGACATCTTCAAGGGCTCCAAGCTCAAGGTCGTGTTCACCAACGTCCACGGCACCGGCGCCGTCGCCACGCTGCCGTTGCTCAAGCGCTTCGGCGTCAAGGCCACCGCGGTGCAGGAGCAGCTGGAGTTCGATCCACGCTTCCCGACCGTGAAGTCGCCGAATCCCGAGAACGCGCCCACGCTCGCGATGGGTGTCGAGCTCGCGAAGAAGACCAAGGCCGACGTCGTGCTCGCGACCGATCCGGACTGCGACCGCATGGGCGTCGCCGTGCGCGACGAGAAGGGCGAGATGGTGCTGCTCACCGGCAACCAGATCGGCGCGCTGCTCGCCGAGTACCGCATCTCGGCGATGAAGAAGCTCGGCGTGCTCCCGAAGAAGGGCACCAAGCGCGCCGCACTCATCAAGACGTTCGTCACCTCGCAGTTGCAGGACGCCATCGGCCACGCCCACGGCCTGAAGGTCATCAACACCCTCACCGGCTTCAAGTGGATCGGCGCCAAGATCGCCGGCTACGAGGCGCAGATGAAGGCCAAGCTGTTCGAGGTGGAGGGAGTCGCGCTCGACTACGACGCCACCTCGCCAGAGATCCGCGCGGAGTTGCTCCTCGAGTACAGCACGCTCTACGTCTTCGGCGGCGAGGAGAGCTACGGCTACCTCCCGACCGACACCGTGCGCGACAAGGACGGCAACACCGCCTGCCTCATCTTCTGCGAGCTCGCCGCCGCCGCCAAGAAGGCCGGCAAGAGCATCACGCAGTACCTCGACGGCATCTACCTCAAGTTCGGCTTCTACACCGAGACGGTCGGCAACATCTACTACGAGGGCGCCGCCGGCGCCGCGAAGATCGCCAAGATCCTTGCCTCGTACCGCAAGTCGCCGCCGAAGGCCTTCGGGAAGCTCAAGGTCACGAAGT
>JAEXPQ010000047.1 GCA_023446735.1 Verrucomicrobiota bacterium | reverse complement strand
GCTCGACACCGAGGCGTGGAAACCGGTCATCGGCTCGCCGGCCGATCCGTTCCTCGCCCTCCTGCGCGCCTACCTCGAACCCGAGAAGGAGCTGCACGCCCTCATCCTCTCCCGACTCACCGCCGCGGACGGCCCGCCCCCGCAGGTCATCACCACCTGCGTGCTCGAGCTGCACCGCTTCTGGCTCTCGCAGCAGAAGGAGAAGCCCGCCGCCCCCGCCGGCAGCGCCATGCCCCTGCCGCTCAAGATCGGCCGCAACGACCCGTGCCCGTGCGGCAGCGGACGCAAGTACAAGCACTGCTGCGGCAGCGGCTTGCCGCCCGTCGCCGAGCCCGCCCTGGCCCCCGAGGCGCCCAAGGCCTGAACGGAGTCCGCTCCACCAGCGCCCCGGCGATGCCGCCGGGGCTTTTTTGCGTCTGCCCCGCCGCTCCGTGCAACCGCGACGGCCCAATCGCCACCCTCACTCCGCGCGGTGACGCCCCTGGCGCTGCGTGTTCCGCGTCGATGCGCCCCGCCGCGCAGCCAGCTCCGCCAACGACCGCGGCGCCACATGGGGACGCACCGCCGCCGGGACCTCGAGGTAGCCGATGCGGCGGCAATCGCGGAACAGCGAGGCCGCCACCTCGGCGGGCGCCAACCGGCGCTCGGCGACGAGAAACTCGAACACACGCTCCATCGTGCGGCTCAGCGCCAGGGCATGGTGCCGGCCCTCCCGCGCATGGAACCAGTCGCAGAAATGGAGGAACTCGGCGAAGGGCGAAGCCACCGCACCCAGTTCCCCCGGCCCTCCGCTGGAGAGCGCCGCTCCGTCGGCGCCGTTCCGCGTCAGCTGCGCCGCCACGACGGCGCCGCCCGCCGAAGCCGCCCCGCGCCAGAACAGCGGCAGCGTCTCCACGAAGTTGCCACTGTTCCCAACCAGGTCCCAGTAACGGGCGAAACGCCGCAGCCGCTGCATGGTCGGGAAGTCGATCAGGCGGTTGCGCAGGATCTCGTACGGCGGCGCGGGGGAGTAAAGCATCGCCTCGGGCGCGTCGTGCCGCGCGATCGGCGCGCCGCGCAGCTTCTTCAGCAGCCCCACCTGGATCTCCTGCGGGCCGAGCGCGACCAACCGGTCGAAGCCGGCGCCGAAACCGGCCGCCGTCTCCCCGGGCAGCCCGACGATCAGGTCCGCGTGCACGTGCGCCTGGGTATGCCCGCGCAGGAAACGGAAGTTGTCCTCCATCTTCGCCAGGTCCTGCCGGCGATCGATCGCCGCCGTCACCGCCGGATCGAAACTTTGGATGCCGACCTCCAGTTGCAGCGAACCGGCCGGGAAGCGCGCCAGCAGCTCGCGCAGCTCCGGCGGCAGGCGATCCGGCACCATCTCGAAGTGGAGGAACAGCCCGGCGTACCGCTGGCCGAGGACGGTGGGCGGTGAACAGTCGGCGATCGGCGTAGCGCCGGCCTCCGCCCCCGCCATCCGTGCGAGGAAGAACTCGAGGATGCGCCGGCTGGTCGGCAGATGAAGGTTGAACGTGCGGTCGACGAACTTGAAGTGCCGCACCCCGCGCGCGAGCAGCCGCTCCATCGCCGCGAGAAAGGGCCCGAGCGGATATTGCCGCACGCCGTCGTCCAGCGACGACAGACAGAACTCGCACGAGAACGGACACCCGCGCGACGCCTCCACGTAGATCAACCGATGCGCGATGTCGGCGTCCGTGTACTCGTCGTAGGGCAGCACCGTCTTCTCGAGGTCCGGCTTGAGCCCGTCAACGACCTTCGCCGGCACCGGCTGGCCGGCGAGCACCTCGCGACAGATCGAGGCCAGCGCCCGCTCGCCCTCGCCGCGGATCGTGCAGTCGGCCAGGCCGACGACCGGCTGCGTCTCGACCTCATGGCTCACCTCGGGACCGCCGAGGATCACGATCAACTCCGGCCGCAGGCGCTTGAGCAGCGCCACCAGCTCGGTCGTCGGCACCACGTTCCACACGTACACGCCCAGCGCGACGATCCGGGGCTCCAACGCCAGGATCCGCTCGGCCACGTCGAGCGGCCGTTCGCCGATGGTGAACTCCGCCAGCGCCGAGCGTTCGCGCAGCTCGCCGAGGTTCGCGCGCAGGCAGCGCAGCCCGAACGAGGCGTGGATGAACTTGGCGTTGAAGGTGGCAAGGACGATGTCCGGCATCGGCCCCGCCACCGTAGCACCCGCCCCGCCCGTGCAAAGAGGCAAACCGCCGGCCCTTCGCGAGGGCCGCCGTATCAATTTCCTTCCTTCGATCGGCCGATTCCGTACGCTCCCGACCCGATGCGGAACCCCTTACTCCTCCTGTGGGCGCTGGTGCTGGTGGTCTGCCCCGGTCTCCTTTGCGGCGCCGAGCCCTTCATTGGGACCTTCAAGAACGACGAGCTGACCTTCACGAGCGAGGCCGTCGCTTCCGGCTCGTTTAGGGGCGCCATCGTCTTCGGCGCCGAAACGTTCCCGTTCACCGCCCGCCTCGACGGCCGCACGCTGCGCGGCCAGTTCACCACGCCCGACGGCGTGTTCGCCTTCGAAGCCACCGACGGCGGCCAGGCCCTCACGCTCATCACCGATGACGCCCGCTACACCCTCAAACGCACAGGTGGAGCAAACCCGCTCGCCGCCAAACGCGCTTCCACTGCGGGCACGGCCGAGACGCCCCCCGGCGCCGTCGCCCGCCCCGCCTTGACCAAATACACCCACTCGAGCGGCTTCTCCTTCGCGTACCCAAAGAATTGGCGCATCGACGAATCGCAGGCCGCAGCCGGCATGCTCACCCTGCAGCCGGCCGACACCCGGGCCCCGCAGGAGACCTATCTCGTCACGGCTTCGGATTCCGGCGGCATCGCCTCGGCCTCGGATCCAGCCGTCGAGCAGTTGCTCGAGCAGTACGTGATGCAGACCGCTCCGGGTTTTGAACGTGTTGGGAGAGCGGAGTCCGTCGCCGCCGGCCCCCACGCCGGCGTCTCGCTCGCGTGGGAGGGAGCGGGCCCGACTGGCGCGCCGATGCGCCTGCGCGTCTACACGACCGTGCTGAACCGCGCGATCGTGAGCCTCACCGCCGTGGGTGACCAGTCGCGCATCGCGGCCCGCGAGGGGCAACTGCGGGAGATCTTCGGCTCGTTCGACCAAGGCGCACCATCCGCCACGGACCAGACCTCCGGCAACTCCGGTGGCACCCCCGCCGAGCTGGTCGGCACCTGGAAGAACTGGGAGTACAAGTCCTACGGCGGCAGCTCCTCCTCGGAGAAGACCACTTTCATCACGCTCGCCGCGGACGGCACCTACGGCCTCTCCGGCAACGCCGAGAGTTCGCACAGCTTTACCTTCCGCGACTCCGGCGGCGCCCAGACCGGCAACGCCGGCTACGCCTCGCAGGGCGGCGGCTCGGAAGGCGGCGGTCGCTGGCAGGCCGCCAACGGCGTGCTCACGCTCACCGACGCCACTGGCTCCGCAAGTTTCAACTACCAGATCCGTCCCAACTCCAGCGGCTGGCCGATCCTCTACGCCACCCCCGTCGGCGGTACCAAGGCCACTGAGTGGACGCGCGTGCGCTGAGCCGCTGTGTGCGGACAAGCTTCGTTGGAGACCTGGCGGGCGGGGATCGCGCCTCTCGCGGGAGTTACCGCCTCCGGCCTTCCTGCAGGCCGAGCGCTTCCAGCCACGAGTGCAGCTCCTGCCAGAGGACGTCGGGATTCGTACGAAAGAAATCGCCGTGTCCCACCCCGTCGATCCGCACCAGCATCGCACCCGGCTGCGCGGCGGCGACCAACCGTTCCGCCATCGCCTTCGTCGCCAGTTCGTCGCGCGCACCGTACACGACCAGCACCGGGCATCGCACCGCCGCCAGCTTCGCCGCACTGTCGAGCCGACATTGCGAGGTGACCGTCCGAAGGAACCACGAGGGGATCCACGCCGTGGAACCGCGAGCATCGGCCAAGTTGCGCACCACATCCTGGATTCGGGTGGAGGTGCCGATCACGACCAAACCGGCCGGCGCCTGCTGCGCCGCGAGATCGACTGCCACGCCACCTCCCACCGACCAGCCGGCGAGCACGAGGCGACTGCGGTCGATGTCGCCGCGCGCCTCCAGCCAGGCCCACGCCGCATCGGCCGCCGCGTAGCAACCGCGCTCGGTGGCCTTTCCCCCGCTCATCCCGAAGCCGGGGTACTCGGGAATGAGCACGTTGCAGCCGAGCCGTCGGAAGCCGTCGAACACCGGACGGCTGCGCTGCAGCGTGTAGCCACCCGGGTAGAAATAGAGCACCGTCGGCCGGGTCGCAGTATCGGCCAACAAGTGACCGGCGCTGTCGGTCGCTTTACCGAACAGGGCCACGATCGCGGTGCCGTCCGCGGTCCGCAGCGACACCAGTTCCTCGTCCGCCGCCGGCACCACCGTCGCAGCCGGCGCACCGTGGTCGGTCCCCTGGATCACCCCGCGGCGCACCGTGGCACAGCCGGAGAAACACAGAACGCTCAGGACAATCAGGGCCGCGGCAATCCGGTGAGGCATGGGAAACGTGCGCCCTTTGTCTCCCGGGGCGGGCGGTTGTTCCGCCGCGCGCGCATTCCGCGATTCCCTTCCCTCGCCCGCTCGTCCTCACTCCCCGCCGTGGACAACGAGTGCCAGTTTTCGCCCGACCGCCGCCATCGCTACAGCCTGATCCATCGCTGGAATCCGCTTTTCGGCGACCGGCTCATCCTCTGGATCGGCCTCAACCCCAGCACCGCCGACGAGGCCAAGCTCGACCCCACGCTCACGCGCATCGCCGACTTCTCCAAGCGCGCCGGCTTCGATGGCTTCTGGATGGCCAACCTCTTCGCGCTGCGCACGCCCTACCCCGAGGAGATGATGAAGGCCGACGATCCCGTCGGCCCCGAGAACGACGCCTGGCTCCTGCGCGCCGCCGAACGCTGCGAGCGCGTCGTCGCCGCCTGGGGCGTGACCGGCACCTACCAGTCCCGCGCCGATGCCGTCGTGCAGCTTCTCGCCGGCCACAAGCTCAGCTGCCTCGGCACCACGCAGGACGGCCACCCGCGCCACCCGCTCTACGTCCCCGCCAAACAAGGCTTCGAGCCCTGGCCGGGGCGCACCTGAAGACGCGCCCCGATCATCCTCATCGCGAAGGTTCGCCCTGGTCGCGATTCTCCACCGCCGCGCGCAGCGCCTCCGGCGTCCACGCCGTCGGGCGCACCAGAATCCGGTAACACAGATCGAGCGTCGCCCCGGCTTCGAGCGAGAGCGGTTGCGGGGCGAGCAGCGCGGCGCACACGAAACGCATCCCCGGTGCGTTCACCGCATACCACGGGATCGGCTTCGCCGCACCGGTGGCCGGCTCGAGGTTGAGCATGGCCACGCCGCCGAGCGCCTGTCCGCCGACGGAGAGATTGCATCCAAGCGCCGCAGCGCTCGGCCGCGCGCGCTCGTGCGCGAATCGCGTCACAACACCGTCCGGCGTGACCAGCTCCAGCGTTTCTCCCGCCGTCGGAAGCCGCAGGCCGAGCCCGCCGTAACCGCCGTTCACCTGCCCGCCCGGTTCGCCCGGCATCGGCGTGCGGTCGAGCACCACGGGCGCGTCGCCAACCACGAAATGCGCACGCCAATCGATCGAAAAACCGCCGTCGGCCGCGGGCGGGGCGATGCGCACCTCGCGCGTTTCCGTAAGCTCAACGTGGCCGTCGGGCCGGACATAGCGCACCTCCAGCCGGATGGTTGCCGCGCCGTCGGGCTGGGTCGCGATCTCGGGCGCGCTCCAGCGGGTTGCACCCTCCGCGCGCGGCGGAGCGCCGAGCTCCTCCCAGTAGTTCACGCCGTTGACGAGCTTCCACGAGAACCAAAGACCGTAGTGCCAGACATGATCCTCCGGACGGATCGCCACAAGATTCGTTCCTCCCGGCGCCAGCACGGCGAAGTGCGGTTTCCCCGCCACCGGATCGAACACGAAACGCCACGACTCCGCGCCCCCTTGGCGCCACGCGATCGAGTGCGGCTCGCGCCGCCATCCGGTTTGGGAGGTTGATGGCAGCAGCGCACGCATGAGCCGAAGCTGACACAAGGCCGCGCCGCTGCAACCGAAGGAGTGAGAGCCAGAGAGCGAGCAGCCGGAACCTACGGAAGCCGCAGGGCATCCGAGTACTTGAGGGAACAGCGTTTCGAGAGACCGCTGGGCACGACGCGCCACAGGGAAACCGCTCCAGTTCGTGCGATCCGGCCTCGGACCAGGCGCACGGATCCTCGCCAACCCGCTCGGCCATGGTGCGAAACTAGCCCCTTCGATTCCGGGCGCCCTGCAGTGTTCGGGCCCGCCCCGGACCGAAGTCGTTCATTCCGTCCCACCAGCCAAGCGCCACCGCCGCCGGACGTTTCCTCTCACGACCGTGAGAACAAACGTCCGCAGGGAAGAACGCGAGACTGCCACTGGACAGGAGCGGCGGGGATTCGCTACGGATGTTTAGTCTCACGGTCGTGAGACTAAACATCCGGACATTGTAGGGCGCGGCGACGGCGAACAGAGGAAAGTCGGGGGGCCGAAAGCTCCAGAAGGAGGAGGCGTGGAGCAAACCGGCCCGGGGCTCCCGCCGGTTACTCGATCGGCCCGATAGAAGGAGTTCCGTCGGAGAATACCGCCGCTCGTCATTCGCCCGCTCACACGCACGCCATTCCTGTGCTGCAGACCCCCAGTGCACTGGCCGAATCGCGCGGCCGCCGAGCTACGCCGCCGGTGGCTTCACCCAACGGGCGATGAGCGCCTCGAACACCGCAGCGCGCACCGGCTTGGTGATGTAGTCGTCCATCCCGGTGGCGAGGCAGCGCTCACGCTCGCCCTCGATCGCACCGGCCGTGACGGCGACCACCGGCAGGCGGCGGCCTGTGCCCGCCTCGCGGCGACGCAGCTCCGCGGTGGCATCGTAGCCGTCCATCTCCGGCATCTGGCAGTCCATGAGCACGAGGAGGAACTCCTCGCGGCCCACGGCCGCGAGCGCCTCGAGCCCGTTGTTGGCGATCACGGCCTCGAAGCCGGCCTTCTCGACCATGCGGCGCGCCACGGCCTGGTTCACGGGATTGTCCTCGGCGATCAGGATACGGCCCGACCGTCGGTCGGCGGGACGGGGCGCAGCGGGGGTCGCGGCGGCCGGCGCGGCGGAAGGCGGCGCGGCTTCCGCCGCCGGCAGGTCGAAGACCCGATGCAGGGCGCGCAGGAGCGAGGCTTGCCGCACGGGCTTCTGGAAGGCGGCGACGAAGCGAAGTTCGTCGACCTGCCCGCGCGAGTCGGCGGTGAGGGCCGAGCTGAGCAGAATCAACGCCGTGGCGGTGACCTGCGGGTCGGCGCGGATCATCCGCGCCAGACCGAGGCCATCCATCTCCGGCATCTGGAAATCGAGCAACGCCACCTCGAACGGCCGGCCCGCCTGCGCGGCGGCGCGGAGGCGTTCGAGGGCCTCGCGCGAATCGGCGGACTCCTCCGCCTGGGCGCCCCAGCGGGCGAGCAACCGCAGAAGCACACGCCGGTTGGTGGGATGATCGTCGACGATCAGAAGGCGACGCCCGCGCAGGTCGATCGTCGCCGGCGCCGGCGCGCCGCCAAGCTCCACGGGCAGCACGAACCAGAAGGTCGAGCCGTGGCCTGGCGTGCTATCGACTCCGATACGGCCGCCCATCGCCTCGACGAGATGGCGCGAGATGGCCAGCCCAAGCCCGGTGCCGCCGAAGCGGCGCGTGGTGGAGCTGTCGGCCTGCGTGAACGAGCGGAAGAGCCGCGCCTGCTGCTCAGGGGTGAGCCCGATGCCGGTGTCGTGGATCTCGAGCCGCAACTGCCGTCGCCCTTCCGCCGCCGCCTCGCAGGTGAGCGTGACGAAGACCTCGCCGCGCTCGGTAAACTTGATCGCGTTGCCGACGAGGTTGGTGACGACCTGCCGGAAGCGGTTGGGGTCGCCGAGGATCTCCTCGGGCACGTCGTCCTCGGCCCAGAGGGCGAGCTCGAGTTGCTTGCGGTGGGCGGTCTCGGCGAGCAGCTGGAGCACATCCTCCACGCCGGCGCGGGGCGAGAACTCGATGCGCTCGAGCGCGAGCTTGCCGGCCTCGATCTTCGAGAAGTCGAGAATGTCGTTGATGACGGTGAGCAGGGTCTCGCCGGATTTGTGCACGGCCTCGGCGTACTCGCGCTGCTCCTCGGTGAGGCGCGTGCCCATGAGGAGGTCGGTCATGCCGATCACGCCGTTCATGGGCGTGCGGATCTCGTGGCTCATGTTCGCCAGGAACATGCTCTTGGTGCGGTTGGCGGCCTCGGCCTCCTCCTTGGCGCGGCGGAGTTCTGCGGTGCGCGTCGCGATGCCCTGCTCGAGCTTCTCGTTCTGGCGCCGCAACGCGGTCGTGCGCCAACGGAAGACACCGACCGCGCCGCCCACGATCGAGCCCGTCGCCAAGAGCAGGAACCACCAGGTTTCGTAGAAGTGCGGCAACTGCACGACCGCGACCGCGGCGCCGACGGTGTTCCACACGCCGTCCTCGTTGCAGGCGGTGACCTCGAAACGGTAGCGGCCCGGGGGCAGCTTGGTGTAGTAGGCGGTGCGGCGGGCGCCCGCTTCGACCCACTCCCGGTCGTAGCCCGATAGGCGGTAACGGAAACGCACCTGTTCGGGCTGCACGAAGCTCATCCCGGCGTAGTCGATCGCGACATCGCGCACGCCGGCGGCGAGCGCGAAGCCCTCCGCGTTCCGCAGCAGCGGGACATCGTCGGCCACGACCCGTTCGATCACCACCGGCGGCGGCACCGGATTTCGCTCGAGCCGATCCGGCCAGACGCTGACCACACCCCGCCGTCCGGCGAAGAGCATCCGCCCGGCGGCGTCGCGCACGCACACGGGCTGGTGGCCGAACCCGATCGCGCCGGAACGCACGTTGTCGTTGGTTCCGACAAACTGGACCGCCACCGCGGGGGCCTCGCCCAGGATGAAGGCGAGCAACTCCGCGCGTTTGGCCCACGCGAGCCCTTTCGGTCCGCCGATCCAGAGGTTGCCGCGATCATCCTCGGCGATAGCCGTGACGAGATCGGTGAAAAGTTCGATCACCCGGTCGGGATTGTGCCAGCGTCCCTGGTGCCGCACCGCCAGACCGCGGCGCTTGCCGCCCACCCAGAGGTTGCCCTCACCGTCGGGATACAGGTAACGCACCTCGCTGTCCGGCAACCCGTCCTTCTGCGTGATCATCTGGACGTTGCCCCCGCGCAGAACGGCAATCCCGGTGGAGCTAACGCCGATGTGCAACGCCCCGTCGCGATCCTCGGCGAAGCAGGAAACGAACGAGGTCGGGTCGCCGATCCGGTCGCTCCACGATTCCATCGCGCCGGCATGCCAGCGATAGAGGCCAGAGTTGCCGGTCCCGAACCAGACATCGCCCGCCCGGTCGCGATGAATCGCCTTGGTGTTGGCCGGGCCGGCGATGCGTTCGAAATGCCCGTCCCGCCACCGAGCCAGAGCCCCGCGCGTGCCGACCCACACGTCGCCCTCCGGCGTCGCCAGAACGGACTGGAGATCGCCCTCGCGGCCGGTGCCAACGGGGTGGACCTCTTCCCGTCCGTCGGGCGCCAGCCGCACGAGACCGCGCGATTGGACCGTCGCCCACAACGCTCCATCGGGCCCGAGGGCGATCGAGCGTGCGGCATCCAGCGGGGAGCCCGCCTCGTTGAGGAGCGAACGGAAGGGGGTCGGCCGCACGCGGCCGAAGCCGTCGCCCGAGGATGCGAGCCAGAGGTTGCCCTCGTGATCCCCGCTCAGGCCGCGGGGGTATTCGATTCCGGGTGTCGGGATCGGACGAAACTGGCCGGTCTCCGGATTGGGAGTCATGTAGACCTTCCCGGCGCAGACCCAGAGGCGTCCCCTGCCGTCGACATGGAGATCCGTCACCGACTCGGAGTTCAGGCCGCGGGCGGGACCGACGGCCTGCAACACGCCGTCGCGCACTCGCCAGAGCCCGCCGACCGAAGCGATCCAGAGGACGCCGGCCGGGTATTCGAGGAATCGGTTCACCTCCGGCACCCGGAGGCTCCACTCCGGCCGACCGAAGCCACCGTCCTGATAGTAGACCACCCGTCCGCCGCGCTGGGCGATCCAGACGCGCCCGCTCGCATCGGCGTGGATCATCTGGATCGGCTCGTCGGGCTGGATCGTCTTGCCGTCGCTGCGGTTGACGAGCCGCCCGTCGACCAGCTCCCAGAGCCCATGGGTGAGCGCGCTCACGAAGAGGCGCCCGTCCGGGGTGATCTCGATGCCGCTGATGGGATTCTCCAGTCCGGCGACAGTGGTGAAGATACCGTTGGCGTGGCGCGCGAGCCCGCGCTGGGTTCCGACCCACAACGTGCCGTCGGGCGCCTCGCGCAGGCAGCGGATGGCGTTGACGGGCAACCCCGGGGTGTTGCTGGTGCGGAAGGCAGCGAAGCGCACCCCGTCGAACCGGGCCAGACCGCCGTCCGTCGGAATCCACAGATAGCCGTCGCGCGTCTGCACCAGTTTGCGCACCACCGGATTGGGCAACGCGTCCTTGTTGTCGAAGACGCGCACCGCGAATTCCTCCGGCTCCCCCGCGGGTTCGCCGCCACGAGCGCCCGGCTGCGCAGCCATCAGCCAGAGCAGCGCGAAGGCGCACCCCGGCCCGATGCTCCGCCACGAGCATCCGCACCGAACAAGACGGCCGGCGAGATTGGGATAACGCACGGGAAGGATAGGCGACCGACCTTAATCGGCCCGAATCGCAAACGATTGAGCGCCGGGCCGTCCGAGAATACCGTCGCCCTCGGCAGCGTTTCCTGAAAACTCCCCGCTTTCTCATGCCATTCAAAGCTCTCGGCCTCGCGCCGAACATTCTCCGTGGCGTCCAGGCCATGGGCTACACCGACCCGACTCCGATCCAGCTGCGCGCCATCCCGACCGTGCTCGCCGGCAAGGATCTCATCGGCTCGGCGCAGACCGGAACCGGCAAGACCGCCGCGTTCGCTCTGCCCATCCTCACCAAGCTCGGCCAGCACTCCCCGCGCGGCGCCCGCGTGCTCATCCTTGAGCCCACCCGCGAGCTCGCCGCCCAGGTCGAGACCTCCTTCCGCGACCTCGCCCGTTTCACCGACATCCGCCCGCTCGTCGTCCACGGCGGCGTCGGCTACGGCCACCAACGCAGCGAACTGCGCAAGGGCGTCGATGTCATCGCCGCCACCCCGGGCCGTCTGCTCGATTTCCTCAAGGAGGGCCTGAAGCTCGACACCATCGAGATCCTCGTCCTCGACGAGGTCGACCGCATGCTCGACATGGGCTTCCTGCCCGACGTGAAGAAGATCATCCTCGCCTGCCCGGACGCGCGGCAGACGCTCTTCTTCTCCGCCACGGTGCCGCCCGAGATCGCCGCCGTCGCCGCGTTCGCGCTGCGCGACCCGGTCCGCATCGAGGTGGGCGCCAACCGCGCCACCGCGCAGACCGTCTCGCACGCGATGTATCCGGTCGCTCAGGTGCAGAAATTCGAGCTGCTGCTCGCGCTGCTCGAGCGCACCGACTTCGACAGTGTGCTGATCTTCTCCCGCACCAAGCACGGCGCCGATCGCATCGCGCGCCGCCTGAAGGCCGCCAACCACTCCGTCGCCGTCCTCCACGCCAACCGCTCGCAGAACCAGCGCGTCGAAGCGCTCGAGGGCTTCAAGAGCGGCCGCTACGAGGTCATGGTCGCGACCGACATCGCCGCCCGCGGCATCGACGTGGCCGGCGTCTCGCACGTCATCAACTACGACGTGCCGAAGAACCCCGAGGACTACGTCCACCGCATCGGCCGCACCGGCCGCGCGCAGGCCGTGGGCGACGCCTTCACGCTGATGGCGCCCGAGGACGAGGGCGACGTGCGCGACATCGAGCGCTTCGTCGGCAAGCCGATCGAGCGCCTCAAGCTCGAAGGTTTCAACTACGCCCCCTACGAGGCACGTCCGCCGCGGCCCGAAAACCAGGGAGCCGGCGGCAAGGGCCGCTTCGCCCGCGGCGGGCAGCACGGTCGCCCGGGTGGCGGCCGGTTCGGCGGCGGCGGGCACCAGGGCGGTGGTCGCGCTCAGGGCGGCGGCCACGGCCGGTCTTCCCAAGGCCAAGGCGGCCAGGGCCCGCGCCCGGCCCAGCAACAGCCGAAGGCCCAGAAGCAGAATCTCGGCACCGCCCGCCACGAGGGATCCGGCGCGCAGCCGGCACCGGCCCAGCCGAAGGGCGTGGTCCGCGGATTCCTGTCCCGCCTGCGCGGTCGTTGACCCCCACGGAGACCGCGCCCGCGGCCGTCCGCTCCGAACGCCCAAAACAAACGGCCCTCTCGAGCGAGAGGGCCGCACTGTTTCTCCGTCGGTGGCCTGGTCGGAAAAGCCGGGCGCGCCTCAGCGGCCGAGCATCCCGCCGAGGCCCTTCTTTTTCTTGGGCTGCTCCGCCGGCGCGGCGGCGCCGGAGTTCGCGGAGCCCGCGGACCCGCTGTCGGCAGTGCTGCCGCCCGCGGGCGCCTCGCCCGGCTTGCTGTAGCCGGCCGGGATCTCGAACACGGCGGCGTCGGGCGCGCCGGCCTTGAAGTTCTTCCAGTCGGTCGTGTTGCCCGCCGCCACCATGCGCACCGGCAGCTTGTCGCCACCGAGGAACCACGTCGTCACGTCGTTGCCCGCCTTCACCTTGTACTCGGTGCAGGCCACGCCGTTGACGGTGGCAGAGCCGACCTTCTCCCACACGGGCGCGGGTCCGGACGCGGCCGGGGCCGCCGGCGGCTCCTGGAGGGGGTTCTCCATGACCATCTTCTGCGCGTGCATGAGCGAATAGGTGAGCTTCTTGTCCTTGCGGATGATGGTGCTCATTTCCATCCCCCCGGCGTTCATGTCCATGCGCTGCTTGTCGCCGTCGACAAACATCTTCGTCGCGGTCTTGTTGCCCGCGGCGCTGACTTCCATCTCGACGGAATAGGCCTTCGGCCAAGCGGCCATCGGACTGGTCTCGGCGGCGTGGACGGCGACGACGGCCGCCCCGGCGCACAGGAGGTATTTCAGATATTTCATGGTTCTCGGATGTTGGATTTGGGCAGGAGCCCACGGCCGAGGAAGACGCCCCCTCCGACCGCGCCCTGCATCCGCCACGTTGACGCGCCGCATCGCCATCCGACAACTACCGATCCATGAGCGGTTCACTCGTTCGTTAGTGCGGTCCCCGGCGCGGACGAACGAGCCCGGGAGTTCCCTACGTTCCGTACTCGTCCGCCACGCGGTGGGCCTTCGTCGTCAGCTCGCCCTGACACTCCGGCGCGCCACGCTTGAGGTCGCGGCAGACCTGGGGGCGCTTCTCGTAGATCTCGCAGAAGAACACCGGCGGCTGCCCGCGCCGGGTCGTGATCTGCAGGGCGATGCAGTGGCCGTCCTCCATGCGCATGTAGGCGCGTTGGCCCACGAAACGCGCGACCCGTTCGGCGTCGTCGCCCAGCCGCGCCCAGTCGTCGCCGCTCACCCGGATGTAGGTGGCGGATTTCGAGAAGCAGCAGACACCGCAGTTGAGACAGTCGGCGGGGATCTCCATGGATTCGGTCGCATCCAACCAGCCGAGTGGCGAGTGTCGAGCGTCGAGGGCCGGACCTGCGGAGGCCAATCCCACCGCCTGCGGCGCTATTGCCGCAGCTTCCGGTATTCTGGCCCTCGTCCCTCACCGCTCGTTACTCTCAGCGGAGCGCTTCGATCCACAGAGTCCGTGTCGGTTTCTTTGGATCGACGAGCACAAGCATCGGTTGGCCGCTCTCCAGCCGTTCCATCGCGAACCGTACCGCCCGCGGACCGGAGCGTCGCTCGGCCAACGGCTCCGCAGTGCGCACATCCGGCAGCCGCAGCTCGAACGCCAGCTGCCAGGGAACAAAACGCCGCAAAGATCATCCCGAAGGCGGCGAAGAGGGTCCCGTAGCAGCCTCGTCCTTCACGCGGTCGGGCATGGTGGCACCGGGGAAGCCAGCACAGCCGCCAGTTGGTCGAGACGCCAGGAACCCGCAGGATCGCAGCGCACGCCCGTCTGCCTCTCCCGGCCGTTCGCGGCCACAAGCGAACTTCTCGACCGGGAGACACAGGACGGCGCATGGAATCTACTCCCCCGATCAGCTTGCGCCCGGTCCATGCGCCAACACGCTGCCCCGCCGTGGACTGCTACCAACACGCCCGCTCCCTCGTCGACACCGCCCACTCAGCCGACCCGAAGCGCACCGCCGAGGGCCGCCCCGCCGAACTCATCTACGCCGACCGCATGGAGGCCTGGGTCGCACGCCTCGTGCCCGACGCCACTCCCCTGCTCCGCCTCGCCGCGCGTTGCCAACACCTCGAGCGCTGGTCAGTGCCACGCGACAGCTTCCCGCTCGACAAGCCCGGCTACCACGCGTGGCGAAAATCCCTCTACGTGAAACAGTCCGAACGCGCCCGCGAGCTGCTGCTCCAGGCCGGCGTACCGGCCGCCTCGGCGGCCGAGGTCGCCACCTGGGTGTCCAAGACCGAGCTCAAGACCAACGCCGGCACCCAGGCCCTCGAGGACGCCGCGTGCCTGGTCTTCCTCGAGAACGAGATCGCCGATTTCGCCGCCCAGCATGCCGACTACCCCCAGGAGAAGTTCGTCGGCATCCTCCAGCGCACGTGGAAGAAGATGAGCGCCCCCGCACAGCAGTTCGCCCTCGCGCTCGATCTCCCGCCAGCCATCGCGGCGCTGGTGCGCACCGCCGTGACCGGTGCCTGAACGGGCATCGCGGCCTGAAGGCTCACGCCACGGCGCGGGCTTCGGCGCTCGAAAGCGTGGCGCGCGGACGTCCGAGGTGCGGGATTCCATCCGCGGCGCCCGGCAAGAGTTGGCCGCTGCACCCCGAAGACCCTGCTCCGGCCGTTGACGATCTGTCAGGCGCGGCACACTTTGCGCCCATGCCCACGCGCCGCCCCTCGGCCCGATCCGCCTCCCGCGAGCACAGCCGCGACGACATCGTCGCGGCCGCCTGCCGGCTCTTCGCCGAACACGGGCTGGAGAACGTGACCTTCGGGCAGATCGCCAAGGCCGCCAAGGTCAGCCGGCCGCTCGTCTATTTCCATTTCAGCGACCAACGCACGCTGTTCCTCGAATGCGTCTTCCGCGCCACCCAGGAGCTGCGCAACCGGTTCATCCGCGAAATCGACCCCAAGGGGGTCGGCCTCGACCAGCTCGAGGCGATGGGGCTGGCCTACTTCGGCCTGCACGAGGACGCGCCCGACCAGTTCCAGCTGCTCGCGATGTACGAGGCCCAGCCGCCCGACGAGGTCGGCGCGCGGGAGGTCTATGAACGCGTCGAGGCGTTGCACCGCGAGATCGACGAGTTGAAGACCGACTGCGTGCGTCGGGGCATCCGCGACGGCTCGATCCGCAAGGATGTCGGCGATCCCCACGTGGTCGGCACCTGCCTGTGGGCCTTCTGCCACGGCCTCGCCCAGCTGCTGGCCGTGAAGGGCCCGCACCTCTGCGACTGCTTCGGTCTCAACCTGCCCAAGACGGTCGACACCGGCTTCGCCCTCCTGCGCCGCTCGCTGGCCGGGAAACGCGGTTGACGCTCCCCCGCTGCCTGACACTATGTCAGTCAGCCATGGCCACGCGCCTTCTTCCCCTGTTGCCGTTCCTTCTGCTCGCCGCCTGCGGCCGTCCCGCCGCGCAGCCGGCCGCCGCCACGCCGCCGGTGCGGGTCCGGGCGGAGCCGGTCGTCGTCTCGACCCGCGCCATCCCGGTGCGCGTGCCGGGCGTCGTCACCCGACGCTCCGAATACGCCCTCGCCTTCAAGGTCGGCGGCCTGGTGGAGACGGTCGCCGTGCGGCCGGGCGACCGGGTCGAGGCCGGCCAGGAGCTGGCCCGACTCGACCTGGCCGAAATCGACGCGCAACTGGCCCAGGCCCGCAGCGCCGTGGAGAAGGCCCGCCGCGATCTCGAGCGCGCCGCCGCCCTGCGCGAAAGCGACGTCGTCTCGACCGAACTGGCCCAGAACGCGGCCACCGGCCTCGAGGTCGCCGAAGCCGCGCTGCGCATTGCCGAGTTCAACCGGCGCCACGCCGTAATCGTCGCGCCCTCCGCCGGCGCCGTTCTCCGGCGCCTCGTCGAGCCCAACGACGCCGTGCCCGCCAACAAGGTCGCCCTCCTCGTCGCCTCCGACGACGAGGGCTGGATCGCTCGCGCGGGCGTGCCGGAGAGCGCCGCCACGCGATTGCGGGTCGGCGACCGCGCCACCGTCTCCGCCCCGGGCGAAGCGCCGCTCGCCGGCGTGCTCGCCCAGATCTCGGCCGCCACCGATCCGGCCACGCGCACGACCGAAATCGAGGTCCGGCTCGCGACACCGCCCGCGGCGCTGCGCTCCGGCTCGGTCGTCGACTTGGAGCTGCAGCCCGGCGAGGTGCCCGCGCGTCCCGCCGTCCCGGTCGCGGCCCTCGTCGAGGGCGACGGCCAGTTGGCCCACCTCTTCCTGCTCGGAGCCGACAACCTCGCGGTTCGCCGCCAAAAAGTCACCGTCCTGGCGATCGATGCCGGCACGGCCTACCTCGCCGAAAGCCTGCCGGCCGACACGCGCGTGGTCGTCGCCGGCGCCGAGTTCCTTCGGGACGGAGCCCCCGTTGCCGTCGCCCCGTAGGCCCGCGCCATGAAGCTCACGTCGTTCTCCGTCCGCAACTACCAGTTCACCATCCTGGTGTTCCTCTGCCTCGCGGCGGTCGGCTACAACTCCTTCCGCGCCATCCCGCGCTCCGAGGATCCGAAGCTGCTCATCCCGGCCTCGACCGTGATCGTCGTCTGCCCCGGCGCCAACGCCGTGGAGATGGAACGCCTCGTCGCCCGCCCGATCGAGGACGCCATCAAGGAGCTCGACGACCTCGACCGGCTCAACACCACCGTCCAAGACGGCGTGGCGGTGCTCGGCATCGAGTTCTTCTACGGCCACGATCCGGACACGAAATACAACGACGTGCTGCGTCAGGTGAACGCGGTGCGCGGCAGCCTTCCGGCCAACACGGCCTCCGTCGAGGTGCGCCGCTGGCAGACCAACAACGTCGCCGTCCTCCAGTTCGCCCTCGTGTCGCCCGACGCCAGCTACGGCCGCCTCCAGGACCTCGCCGAGCGCCTGCGCGAGCGGCTCGAGGCGGTGCCCGGAGTGCGCGACGTGCAGAAGTGGGCCTACCCGGAGAAGCAGGTGCGCGTGTCGCTCGACCTGCCGAAGCTCGCGCAGATGCGCCTGCCGCTCGCGCAGGTGATCGCCGCGCTGCAGGGCGGCAACACGAACATCCCCGGCGGCGCCGTCGAGAGCGGCGCGCGCCGCTTCAATCTCAAGACCACCGGCTCCTTCGCCGACCTCGACGAGGTGCGCCAGCTCCCGCTCGGCGCCGCCGGCGCGGCGGTGGTGCGCCTCGGCGACGTCGCCGAGGTCGCGTGGACGACCGAGGAACTCGAGCAGTTCGGCCGGTTCAACGGCGAGCGCGCCGTCTTCGTCACGGTGCGCCAGCTCAACGACCAGAACATCCTCGCGCTGCGCGACAAGGTGCGCGAACGCCTCGAGGCGTTCCGCGGCGAGCTGCCGGGCGACGTGCGCCTGGAGCTCGCGTTCGACCAGGCCGAGAACGTCGCGCGCCGCATCGGCGGCCTGGAGACCGACTTCCTCATCGCGATCGGGCTGGTGATGATCACGATCCTGCCGCTGGGCTTCCGCGCCTCGTTGCTGGTGGCGCTCTCGATCCCGCTCTCGCTGGCGATGGGCGTGAGCCTGCTGCATTTCACCGGCCACGGGCTCAACCAGCTCACCATCGTCGGCATGGTCATCGCGCTCGGCCTGCTGGTCGACGACTCGATCGTCGTGGCCGAGAACATCGCGCGCTTCCGGCGCCTCGGGCACCCGCCGGTCGAGGCCGCGATCGCAGCCACCGAGCAGATCGCGGTGGCGGTCGTGGGCACGACGGCGACGGTGCTCTTCGCGTTCCTGCCGCTGGCGATGATGCCGGGCGACTCCGGGCAGTTCATCCGCGGCCTGCCGCTGTCGGTGATGTACACCGTGGTCGCGTCGATGTTCGTCGCGCTCACGAT
This sequence comes from Verrucomicrobiota bacterium, assembly GCA_023446735.1. GTDB lineage: Bacteria > Verrucomicrobiota > Verrucomicrobiia > Opitutales > Opitutaceae > CAJCBL01. The sequence continues at coordinate 20,325 of JAEXPQ010000047.1, read as the reverse complement.
CATCCCGTTCCTCGCCAGCCGGATGCTGCGCGGCCACGAAGACGCCGAGGGCAACGCGATCCTGCGCGGCCTCATGCGCGCGATCCACGCCACCTACCGGCCGCTGCTGCACTGGTGCATGCAGCACCGCGTGAAGACGCTCGTGTTCGCCGCGGCCTTGCTCGGCGCCTCGCTGCTGCTCATCCCGCGGATCGGCTTCAGCCTCTTCCCGAAGGCGGGCCTGCCGCAGTTCCTCGTGAAGATCCGCGGCACGGAAAGCGCCAGCGTCGCCGCCACCGACGGGATCGCCCGCCAGGTCGAGGCCGTGCTCGCGCGCACGCCCGAGATCGTCTGGTACTTCACCACCGTCGGCAAAGGCAACCCGCAGGTCTACTACAACGAGAACGGCGAGCAGCAGAAGGCCAACTTCGCCGAGGTCTTCGCCTCGTTGCGCACCTTCGATCCCTCGACCAGCCCCGCCCTGCTCGACCGCCTGCGCGCGAAGCTCGAGCAGATCCCGGGCGCGCAGATCCAGTTGAAGGAGTTCGAGAACGGCCCGCCGATCGCCGCCCCTATCGCCGTGCGCCTGCTCGGGCCGGACCTCGACACGCTGCGCCGCCTCGGCGCCGAAGTGGAGGCTCTGCTCACCGGAATCGACGGCACCGAGAACATCGACAACCCGCTGCGCACCGCGCGCACCGACCTGCGCCTGCGCCTCAACCGCGCCGCCGCCGCCCTCGCCGGCGTGCACGAGGCCGAGCTCGACCGCGCCGTGCGCCTGGCCTTCGCCGGACTCGATGTCGCCCGCTTCCGCGAGGCGGACGGCGACGAGTACAACCTCCAGCTCGCCCTGCCCCGCGCCGACCGCGCCTCGCTCGACAGCTGGCACCGCATCCTCGTGCCCACGGTCTCGGGCGCCTACGTGCCCGTCGACCAGGTCGCGACCCTCGAGTTCGAATCCGCCCCGCCGGTGATCCAACGCTTCAACCGCGAGCGTTCCGTGACCGTCAAGGCGTGGGTGAGAAACGGCTACAACACCGACCGGCTGACGGCCGAGACCGTCCGCCGCCTCGCGGCCCTCGCGCTACCCACCGGCTACCGGTGGGAACTCGGCGGCGAGGCGGAGAGCCGCGCCCGCACCTTCGGCGGGTTCGGCACCGCGATCCTGGTCGCGCTCTTCGGCGTGCTCGCGGTGATCGTGCTCGAGTTCCACAGCTTCCGCGGCACGGCGATCGTCGCCTCGGTGATCCCGCTCGGCGTGATCGGCGGGCTCGTCGGCCTGTGGATCACAGGCTACACGCTGTCGTTCACCGCCACGATCGGCTTCATCGCGCTGATCGGCATCGAGATCAAGAACAGCATCCTGCTCGTCGACTTCACCAACCAGCTCCGCGAGAAGGGCGTGCCGCTGAAGGCCGCGATCGAGCAGGCGGGCGAAACCCGCTTCCTGCCGGTCGTGCTCACCACCTGCACCGCGGTCGGCGCGCTCATGCCGTTGGCGCTCCAGCGCTCCGAGCTGTTCTCGCCGCTGGCGATCGTGATCCTCGGCGGCCTGATCAGCTCGCTCCTGCTCTCGCGCCTGGTCACGCCCGTGATGTACTCGCTCATCCCGCCACCGGGCCCCGCGACGGCGGCCCCCGCCGTGGCCCGTTGAGCTCGGCATGCGGGCTGCTTGCCGGACGAGCACCATGAAATCCCGCCCCGTCTCCCATCGCGACATGACTCTGCGCTCACCGCGCGAAATTCTCACGCACCTGGCCTTTGTGGCGTGGGCGCTGACGCTTCCGGCGGGAACGGCGGCGCTGGTCGTCGGCGCAACGCGGCCCAGCCCGACCGCCTTGGTGCTCGGCTCCGCGGCGGTCCTTGGGTTCGGGCTGCTGCACCGTTTCGCCCGCCGCCCGCTCGGCTTCGCGGCCCTCCTCGAAGAGCTGAGGCGGAATCCATTCAAGCCGGCGCGAAAACCCGTGCCCGAAACCGCCAGCCCCGCCGAGCGCTGCGCGATCGACGGATGCGGCCTGTGACGCGATTCCAAACAAACGACTGTCGCTAGGCGTTTGGCATTTGCACTCGGTGCCATTTGGCCGAGAGTGGCGGAATGAAGAACAAGCCGCGCCGCCCCGACCAGCCGGATCCCGCTACGCCACCGAGGGCGGTCGAGGAGTCGGCCGCGCTCTACGGTACAGCGTGTTTCGCGAGCCCGCTCGACCTCGCGCAGGCGATTCGGGACGGGCTGCCGATCGCGGCGTTCTTCGAACTCCAGAGCCGCCTCGAGCTCACCACGTCGCTGCTCGGCGAGGTGCTCGCGCTGCCCGCCCGAACCCTGCAACGCCGGCGTGAAGAAGGCCGGCTGAGCAAGGAGGAGTCGGATCGGCTCGCTCGATTGCGCCGTGTTTTCGAGGAAGCGCGGCGCCTGCTCGGCAGCGATGGCGCCGCCGCCGAGTGGTTCAAGGAGCCGCAGGTCGCGCTGGCCGGGTCGAGCCCGCTGGCGCTGTGCGACACCGAGCCTGGCGCCCGCGAGGTCGAGCGCCTCCTCGGCCGCATCGAACACGGGGTCTACGCGTGAAACTCGCCGCGTGGCGGCTGGTCCGCGCGGAGCTGTCCGGGCACGCGTTCGACGGCGAGGGCGCCCGGCTGCACGGCGGCCGCTGGAACCCGCCCGGTTCGCCGGTCGTCTATGCGGCCAGCAGCCGCGCCCTCGCGGCGCTCGAGGTGCTCGCCCATCTGCCTCGGCCGCTGCGCGCCGCCGCGTTCACCCTGCACCGCGTCGAGTTCGATGCGGCCGCCGTGGAGGAAGCGGCCAAGGACGAGCTGCCGGTCGACTGGATGCAGTTCCCGCCATCACGCGGCCCCCAGGAAGTCGGCCACGCTTGGCTGCAACGCGCCGCGCACCCCGTGCTGCGCGTGCCCAGCGTGCTGTTGCCGGAGGAGGCGAACTACCTCCTGAATCCCCGCCATCCCGCCTTTAGCGCCCTGCGCACCGGGCAGGAGCGCCTCTTCTTCTTCGACCCACGTCTCGGGTGAGCCGCGCGCATGCGCCGCTCACCGCGGCCGGACCAACAGCAGCGTGCGGTCGTCGGCCGCCGGCGCATTGAAGGCGAAGGCGCAGAGCGCCCGATCCACCTGCTGACGGATCTCCGCCAACGGCAGCCGCCGCGACTCCCGCAGCACCTCGGCCAGACGCTCCCGCCCGAACTCCTCGCCCTCTGGGTTCGCCGTCTCCGTGATGCCATCGGTGTACAGGACCAGCAGGTCGCCGGGCTCGAGCGTCACGACGGCCTCCTCGAGCGTCTCGTCGAAGAGCGCTCCCGGGTCGAGCCCGAGCGCCATGCCCGAGGGGCACAGCTCGCCGACCTCGCCGGTCTTCGCCCGCACCACCAGCCCCGGTTCGTGCCCGGCACGGCAGAAACGGAACACATTGGTGTCCAGATCCAGGATTCCGTAGACCGCCGAGATGAACATCGCCTTCGGCATGTCCGGCTGGACGATGAAGTTCACCATGCGCAGCACCGTCGCCGGATCCCAGCCGCCCTGGGCCTTGACCCGCAGCGCGGTGCGGCACGAGGCCATCATCAGCGCCGCCGCGGTCCCCTTGCCGGACACGTCCGCCACGGCGAAGCCCCAGCAGCGCTCCTTCACCTCGAAGAAGTCGTAGTAGTCGCCGCCCACCAGGCGCGAGGGCGTGTAAAGCGTGTCCGTCTCCACCGCACCGATATCCGGATAGACGTTCGGGAGGAGGTGCTGCTGCACCTCGTGGGCGATCCGCAGGTCCCGCTCGCGGCCGATCCGCTCCCGTTCCTCGGCCTCCTTCCGCTCGGTCACATCGGTCAGGATGCCCTCGTGATGGGTCGCCCGCCCGGCGCCGTCGAACCGCACCGCGGTGCGGTCGTCGACCCAGCGCACCTGGCCGTCCTTGCGCACAATCCGGTATTCCTGCCGGTATTCCGTGTGCCGCGCGGCCGAGTGGGCGCGCACCTCGTCCATCACCCGCGCCGCATCGTCGGGATGCAGGAGGTCGACGAACCGGACCCGACCGCTGACGAGATCCTTCGCGCTGTAGCCGAACTGCGAGATGCTCTCCGAGACAAACTGGACCGCCCAGCCCTCCTGGGCGCTCCAGAGCACCGCCACCGACGGCGAGCGTGCGATGATGCGCTCCAGCTCCTCGCGGCGCTCCAACGAGGCCCGCAGCTCCATCTGCGCCTCCCGCCGCCGGGTGACATCGCGCCCGATCCCGAAAAAGATCGCGACACCCTTCTCGTCGCGGATGACCGAGCCGGTCGAGGCATGCCACCGCCAGTCCCCGTCGACATGCGCGATCCGGTACTCGATCGAATGGTTGGATATGCCCGCCTCGAGCACCTCGTGGAAGAACGTCCGGCAGGCCGGCACGTCCTCGGGATGGACGAACTCGGTGAACGAGTGTCCCACCACGTCGCCGAGCGCGTGCCCGAGCTTGAGCGTCCAGGCCGGGGATACGAACGTGCAGACGCCCTGAGAATCGAGCGAATAGAGGATCTCGCTCGCGTTCTCGAAGTACCGGCGCAAGCGCAGCTCGCTCGCCCGGGCCTCCTGTTCGGCGCGCACGCGGTCGGTGATGTCCACCAGCATCGCGAAATGCTGGGTGATGCGCCCGGCCTCGTCGCGCAGCACCGCGACCGTGAGCTGGCCCCAGACGATCCGCCCGTCCTTGTGCACATACCGCTTCTCGAGGCAGAAGCTGTCCATCTCGCCGCGCCGCAGCTGCGCCATGAGCTCCTCCTGGTCCTCGCGGTCGTCGGGATGGGTGGCGGCGAGGATGTTCTCGTAGTTGCGCGCCTCGGTGTAGGTGAGGCCGATGATCTGGCAGAAGCGGTCGTTGAGGTGGTAGACATCGGGCGTGCCCCGCTCGACCCAGCTGATCCCGACCGGGGCATGCTCGAAGAGGATCCGAAGCTGGTCGTGGGCCGCCTTGAGCTGCGCGGTGCGCTCCGCCACCCGCTGCTCCAGCCCCTGGGTCAATTGCAGCACCTCCTGCTGCGCGAGCTTCTCCTCGGTGATGTCGGTCAGGATACCGTCGTAGAAGGCCACCCGCCCGGCCGCATCCCGCCGGATGACGACCCGGTCGCGGATCCAGCGCACCTGGCCGTCCTTGCGCAAGATCCGGTGCTCCAGCGCGGACGGATTGCGGCCTTCCAACGCCGCTTGGGCGTGGCCCAGCACCGCGGTCCGGTCCTCATCGGGCACCATCGCGATCCACAGACTCGGATTCTGCGCGAACTCCTCCATCGAATACCCCGTAACCGCCAGACAGGACGGGGTGTGGGTCGTCGCGATCGCCTGCCCGTCCCGAACCTCGACGGTGTAGTGGTAGTCCGTCACCGAGGCGAGCAGCAGCCGGTAGAGCTTCTCGCTCTGCTGCACCTGTTCGGTCCGCTCCCGCACATGTCGCTCGAGGTCGCGCGTGAGGCGGCTCAGCTCCTCCTCCACCCGCTTGAGCCGGGTGATGTCGGTGTGGATCGTGAGAAAGCCCTGCAATCGGCCGGTCTCGTCGAGCACCGGCGTGATCGTCGTCTCCACCCAGAATAGGGCGCCGCCTTTCGCCCGATTGCGGATCACCCCTCGCCAGATTCGTCCCGCCAACGCCGTCGTCCAGAGGTCCCGCCAGAACTCGGGAGGGTGGAAGCCCGAGTTGATGATGCGGTAGGGTTGTCCAACCAGCTCCTCGCGCGTGTACCGGGTGGTCTCGCAGAAGCGGTCGTTCACGAACTCGATCACGCCCTGCGCATCGGCTAGGCTGACGATCGAATGCGCATCGACGGCGCTCCGCAGTTGTGGGAGCAGGCCCGCGGGCAGCAGGTTGGCGTCTTCGGTCACGATGGTCTCACTTCCCGGTTGGTGGTGTTTTCGGCAGGCATCGCCACGGCAGTACGAGTCAGGCCGTACCATGCACCATCGCGGCGCCAGCGCCAGCAGTATGCCGATACTCCGGTGCGGTCTCAAACATGTCCGGCCCTCCAGCCGGCGAGGTGTTCCACGAGCGCGGCATAGACCGCGGCCGCCGCCCCGGCCTGGACCTGCGCCCGGTCGCCCCTTGGCGCGGCGATGCACCCCTCCCGGCGGATCGCCGCCCCGGCGTCGGGCCGTTGGCAGATCGCCCAATAGACCACGGGAGCACGCACGCCCCGCTCCGGGAACGGCTCCGCGTAACCGGTCGTCGCCACTCCGATATCGGAGCCAAATAGGGCGCAAGCCCCCCGGGCCATCTGCCAGGCAACCTCCGCGGACACACAATCGACCGGCTCGGCCGCCTCCCGGCTCACGCCCAGATGCCGGACTTTCTGCACCAAGTTGTAGGCCGTGATGCCGCCGAGGAAAAAAGTCGACGCGCCGCTCTCCGCGGTCACCAGCGCCTGCAGCCGGCCGCCGGTCACGCTCTCCGCGACCGCCAGCGTCAGCCGCGACGGCCCCGTCATGAGGAGCTTCAACATGCGGCGACTTTCGCGCGCCTCACCGGCCCGCGCAACAGCGCAAACCGAGCCGGCGGCGCCCGCCGTGGAGGGGGCACGCCGCCGATCTCATGGATACACGGACCGTCCGTGGGACGCGTCCGCCGGACCGGATCGTTCCGGTCCCGCCGATCCTCAGGCGAGCTGCCGGTACTTCACCGGCGGGATCTTGAAACGATGGCCGGAGTCGAGGTCGGTGAAAATGTGCCAAGCCGGATCGTCCGCCCGGTGCACATAAACCTCCAACACCTGCCCTTGGTCGTAGTGATATTCTTCCGCTTCGATCAGGTGGTCCTCGTGCCGAATGGCTTCGCCGAGTTCCCCGGTATGGTTCTCCAGAATCTCGATTTTCCAATTCATGGGAGTAAGGGGTTTCACTGCATGCGCCAGGGGTTGGCGCACCGCCCAAAATGGCGGGTGCGCCGGCCCGGTCAAGCGGCACACTCCCGCCGCTCGGACCTAGAAGAATTTTTCGCGTTCAGCGCGGGCCCGGCTTCTCGGCGCGGACCCGCAGCGCCTCCAGCCCCCGCTCCAGCTCCCGGCCCTCGGCCCGGCGCAACAGCAGGCCGAACCACCGCGCCAACGGGCTCCAGCCCAGGCGACCCTCGCTCGTCCAGGTGACGCTCGTGCCGCGCCCCCCGCCGAGCGCCACGAACTCGAACGTCCCCTCCGTCTCCACCGGGAGGCCGACAAAGGTCATCCGGTAGCGCACGCGTTCCGGCGCCTGCGCGGCGAGCACCTCGGCCCGCCCGCCGCCCTGGCTGCGGCTGTTCCACTCCGTCCAGGCGCCCACGCCGGCGGGCTCCGGCGAGAAGCGCGTCTCCATCTGCGGATCGCGCGCGAACCAAGGGCTCCATTCCCGCCATCGGCCCAAGTCACCAACCAATGGGTATACCGCCTCCGGCGCCGCCGCCACCGCCACCGTGCGCACCACGCGGTACGAGCGGGGCAGGAAGAAGCCCGCGAGCGCGAGCAGCACGGAAAGCAGCACGAAGGCCAGGCTGAGGCGGAGCAGGTAACGGAGCATCGGAGACGGAAGGAGGGCGGAACGACCGGGCGGAGGCAGGGGCGGGACGGAGCGACGCGCTCAGGCGAGTTCCACGCCCACCGGGCAATGATCCGAACCCATCACCGTGGGCTGGATGAACGCGTTCTTGAGCCGGGGCCGCAACGCCGCCGAGAGGCCGAAGTAGTCGATGCGCCACCCGATGTTCCGGGCGCGGGCATTGCTCATGTGGCTCCACCACGAGTAGTGCCCGCCCTGCCCGGGATGCAGTTCGCGGAATGTATCCACGAATCCGGCCGCGACGAGATTGGAGAAGCCCTCGCGCTCCTCCCAGGTGAAGCCATGCGTGCGTTCGTTGCTCTTGGGATTCGCGAGGTCGATCGCGGTGTGCGCCACGTTGAGGTCGCCGCAGAACACGACCGGCTTCTTCGCCTCGAGCTGTTTCAGGAACTTCAGAAACGCCGGGTCCCACTCCTTGTGCCGGTACGGCAGCCGCTCCAGCTCGCGCTTCGCGTTCGGCGTGTAGACGTTCACAAGGAAGAAGTCGTCGAACTCGGTCGTGAGCACCCGGCCCTCCTTGTCCTCGAGCAGGCCGCCGAGGCCGCGCTGCACGCCGAGCGTCTTGCGCCGGGTGAGCGTGAGCGTGCCGCTGTAGCCGGGCTTCTCCGCGCTGTTCCAGTGCGCCGCGTACCCCGCCGGCCAGATCACGTCGACCTGCTCCTCGCGCGCCTTCGTCTCCTGCAGGCAGACCACGTCGGCCTGCTCGCGCTCCAACCATTCGATCAGTCCTTTGTTCAGGGTGGCGCGCACGCCGTTCACGTTCCAGCTGACGAGCTTCATGCGCGCCGAGCCAAGTCGCATCGCCACCTCCGCGGCGAGCGAAAACAGACCCGCACGATCTCAAGGGGACCCGGTACTCAACCGGCGGCCGATGTTCCGAGACCGTAAAAGAGGGAAGCGGCCGGGTGCCCCGATTGACCCCGGCGGAGCCAGCCGGCTCTTTGGCCCCTATGGCAAGGCGACGCATCGACGCGGGACGGTTCTGGTTGGCGGTTGTGCTCGGGACCATTGCCGGCACGGCAAACACCCGTGCGATCCCGGCCATCAGCGCCCAGCCGCGGAGCGACCGCTTCGTGGCCGAACAAACCGCCGGCTTCCGCGTTGTAGCGAGCGGAACCGGAACCTTGACGTACCAATGGTATCGCAACGACCTGCCCATCGCCGGAGCGACTGACGCACGCCACTACTCGGCGCCGACCACACCGGCCGACGACGGAAGCATCTATAAGGTGGTCGTGACCGACGACACCGGCTCGCTCACGTCAGCGGCCGCGACCTTGGGCGTGTCGAACTACCGTGCGACGGAGGCACCAACGCTTCCACTCGCTTCCGCCGCGACCTATCACCTCGACGCGCTTACCGGCGACGACACTACCGGCGACGGCTCGGCCGCGAAGCCGTTCCGCTCCTTCGCCAAGGTCCGTCCGCTGCTGCACGGCGGCGAGGTGGTCGTCTTCGGCGAAGGCGACTACGGAAACCTGAGCTTCAACTACACCGGTGGCGAGATCTCCACGCCCTATACCGACTGGGTCACCTTCATGGCCTCACCTGGAGCGACGCCGCGAATCGCGCAGTTCTATGCCCACGGCAACTGGAACACCTCGCGTGTCGTCTGGAACGGCAACTTCGAGTTCCGGATCCGGCTGATCGGGTTCCTCGTCGCCGATGGCGTGCGGATCGCCGACGCCGACCTGATTCGGATCGAACGTTGCGCGATCCGCCGGATCGGACCTTGGAGCGGCTCAGAAGCCAACATCGGCAAGGCGGCCGTCAGCATCCGCGCCGGACGCTCGATCACCGTGGAGGACTGCGACATCACCGAATCGGCCGTCGGCATCGGCGCCCGCGGCAACGATCTGGTCTTCCGTCGCAACCACATCCACGAGATCTGCCACGACGGCATCCAGCTCACCGGCTGCGACCAGGTCCTCGTGGAGGGCAACCGCATCCACAATCTCGACGACGGAGAGGACGACGTCGATCCGCCCGTGTGGAACCGCCACTGCGACGGGCTGCACATCTACCCGGAGTCCGACACGGCACCCGTGGATGCGAACGTCGGCGTGACCATCCGCGGCAACACCATCTACCACTGCGAATCGATGGGGATCATGTTCCAGAACCGGTCGACCGGGATCAATGTCTGCCGCGCGTTCGTCGTGGAGAACAATGTCTTCGGACCGAGCGGCGGATTCTTGCTCCATTTCAAGGATACCTGCCGCGGTTTCATCTTTCGCCACAACTCGCTGCTCCACGTCGAGGGCGACAGCTTTGTCGGTCGCTACCGCACCCTCGCCTGCACCAGCTACGCGGTCGGGCTGCCCACCTACGCGTCTTCGTCGGGGGTCCGGATCTATAACAACATCATCCACGGTCAGAACACCAACTGGGGCTGGATCAACCCCACCTACGCGGATCGCTTCGACCACAATCTCTACCACCGCTGGGATGCCGCCCTGGCCCAAGGCGAAGCCGCGATCGTCGTCGCAGGCGATCCATTTGCGGACGCGACAAACTACAACGGACGCTTGCTCGCGGGAAGCGCCGCCATCGACGCCGGTTCGACGGTTGATCCGGTCGGGATCGACTTGCGGAGAGTCGCCCGCGATGAGGCCCCCGACCTCGGCGCCCTCGAGGCGCGGCCTCCGACTTCGTACACCACCTGGGCCGCAGGCGCAGGCCTGACCGGGCTCGACGCCCTTCCACTCGCCGACCCGGATGCCGACTCAACGAACAACCTCCTCGAGTACGCGTTCGGCGCGAACCCACACTTTGCGGACCCTTCACTGACAAAGCTGCAGCTGGAAACCGCGGCAGGGTCGCTCGCCATCGTCCACCGGCGCAGCAAGTACGCCAGTGCAGACCTCTTCTACGAGAGCTCCGGAGATCTCGTGAACTGGACGCCCACGGCTCTCTCTACCGAAGTGATCGATTACGATCTCGATGGTGACGGCAACGCCGAGCTGGTCAGGAGTCGGTTGGGCCTGCCGCCGGAGACCGCGCGATTGTTTCTCCGGCTCGCAACGACCGCACGGTGAGTTCCATGCGCACTCTTGATCCGGGTTCCTCCGCCCGCCACGCTGCGCGGATGCTCGTCCACCAAGTCCGTTTCTACCTGCGGCCCGACCTGCCCGCCGAGCGCCGCGCCGCCTTGCGCGCCGGTTTCGAAACGCTCCGCGCCATCCCTAGCATACGCCACCTTTTCATCGGCACCCCCGCGCCGGTCGCCGCCCGCCCGGTGATCGACACCGAGTACGGCTTCGCGCTCACCGTCGTGTTCGACGATGTCGCCGGCCACGACGCCTATCAGACGAACCCCGCGCACCTGCAGTTCATCGCCGCCCACAAGGACTGCTGGACGCGCGTCGCCGTGGTCGACGCCGCCTGAGCCCCCGGTCCGGTTTCCTGCTGCCGTGGCCTCGTCCCGTAACAGCCCAGCCGCCCCGGTCGCGTCCTGCCGCCTGGAGGTGAAAGTGATCCCTGGCGCCTCGCGCGACGAGGTGGCCGGCACGATGGGTTCCGCCGTGAAGATCAAGTTGCGCGCCCCACCGGTCGAGGGCCGCGCCAACGAGGCGCTCGTCGAGTTTCTCGCCGAACACCTCGGCCTCCCCCGCCGCGCCATCGCCCTCGAACGCGGCGACACCTCCCGCCAGAAGCTCCTGCGCATCGACGGCCTCGACCTGCCGGCCGTCCGCGCCCGCCTCGGCTGTTAACCCGCCTCTCCGCCATTTCCATGTCGTCCTCTTCGCTTTCCCGCCGTCGCTTTCTCCAGACCGCTGCCGCCGCGGGCCTGCTGACCGCGCTCCCGCTCCGCGCCGAGCGCCCCGCCGCCGCACCCGCAACCGGGTCCCGCCGCGCCCGCAACCTGATCTTCATGGTCGCCGACGGCATGAGCGCGGGGACGTTCACCCTCGCCGATCTCCACGCCCGCCAGGTCCACAATCGACGCAGCCACTGGGCCGCGCGTGTCGCCGCCGGCAACCTCCACGTCGGCCTGATGGACACCGCTTCGGCCGACTCGCTCGTCACCGACTCCGCCGCGGGCTCCTCGTCCTGGGGCTGCGGACACCGCGTGCCCAATGGCTCCATCAACATCACCGCCGACGGCACCGCGCAGACACCGATTCTCGCGAAGGCGCGGAGCGCCGGTAAAGCCATCGGTCTGGTCACCTCCACCCGCCTCACCCACGCCACCCCCGCCGGCTTCCTCGCCAACGTCGACAGCCGCGCCCACGAGGACACGATCGCCGTGCAATTCCTCGAACGCGGCCTCGACGTGGGCCTCGCCGGCGGCCGCAAGCATTTCCTCCCGGCGTTGCGCACCGACCACCGGGACCTCGCGGGCGAGTTCGCCGCCGCGGGCCATACCGTCGTCCTCGACCGCGCCGCCCTGCTCGACGCCCCGGTCGACGCCGAACGCCTCCTCGGCCTCTTCGCCGACGACCACCTGCCGTACCGGCTCGACCATCGCACCGAGCCGGCCCTCGATGCCTCGGTGCCCACGCTGGCCGAGATGACCGAAGCCGCGCTCGCCCGCCTTAGCCGCCGCCCGGCCGGCTTCGTGCTCCAGATCGAAGGCGGCCGCGTCGACCACGCCGCGCACACCAACGACGCCGCCGCGCTCCTCCACGAGATGCTCGACTTCGACGCCGCCGTGGCCGCGGTGCTCGCGTTTCAGGAGAAAAATCCGGATACGCTGGTCGTCATCACCACCGACCACGGCAATTCCAACCCGGGCCTCGTGGGCGACGCCAACGCCAACCTCGGGCTGCCGCGCCTCGCCGGGTTCCGCACCTCGTTCGAACGCATGGGCCGGGATCTCAACGCCGAGACGAGCCTTGCCCAGCTGCGCACGATCGTGACCGCCGGAACGGGTCTGCCGCTCACCGAGGAGGAGCTCGCCCCGGTCCACGCCGCGCTCCGCGAGAAGGGCACCGCACCCTACAAGCCCGACCGCGCCGCCGCGCCCACGTTCGCCGCCGTGCTGCAGAACCACATCTCGATCGGCTGGACCGGCGTCGCGCACACGGGCGACTTCGTGCTCTTCACCGCACTCGGGCCGGGCGCGGAGGCGTTTCCGCCGCTCGTGCGCAACGACGCCGTGCACAACCACGTGCTCACCGCGCTCGGGATCGGCTGAGGCTCACAGCCACCGCCGCACCCGCCGGCAGTAGGCGGCATAGTCGGGGCCGAAGAGCTCGCGCAGCTTCGCTTCCTCGTAAGGGATGATCACCCCGTTCACGAACGCGAAGAACGGCACCGGGGCGAAAAGCAACCCGAGGTGGCCCCACGCCAGCCACGGCACCACCGCCAGCACCAGCATCCCGAGATAGAGCGGATTGCGCGAGAACCGGAAGGGGCCGTGGCACAGCAAGCTCGTCGGCTGGCGCAACGGGAGGATCGTCGTCCGCCGGCGGCGAAACTCGCGCGTCGCCCAGCCCATGCCCGCGAGCGTCGCCAGCGCGACTCCCGCCGCCAGCCAGGGCGCACGGAACCACACCCGCTGCAGCGGAGCGGCGAACCAGGTGGCCAAGGCGGCACCGCCGAGCGAGACGGCCCAGACGAGCGGAGGAGGGAGTTTGGCCAACGGCGCCATCAACCCCATCGTGCCGCGGCTCCGCCGTGGCGTCGAGCGTCGGCTCGACTCGTCACCGCGCCGCCGTCACAACCATCGCGCAACCACGATGCCCGCGCCCGTCGCCGCACCAACGCCTGCCGAACTCGCCACCGCCCTCGGCGCCACAGCGCCGATCTGGCACGAGCTGGTCGCGACGCTGCGCGCCGATTTCCCCGGCCTGCGACCGGAGTGGAAGCCGACCAAACTCGCGTTCGGCAAGGTCTGCCTGCTGCGGCAGAAGGACCGGACCCTGGCCTACCTGATCCCGCGCCAGGGTGATTTCGAGGTTTCCGTGGTCCTCGGGGAGCGCGCCGTTGCCCTCGCCCTGGCCGAAGCACTGCCCGACACCACCAAGCGGCTGATCGCCGAGGCCCGGCCGTACGTCGAGGGCCGTGGCATCCGGTTCCCGGTGACAAAGATCGGCCAGGTTTCGATCATCCGGAGGTTGGTGGCCTGCAAAACAGCCCGGAAATGAGCCGGCGCGGGGGCACCGCGGGCCAACGCACTTTTTCCTGAAACCTCGGGCCCGGCCGCGCGTTTGGTGGAGCGTAACCCGCACCACCCATGACCCGCCACTCCTCCACGCTGCTCCTCAGTCTGGTCTGCCTCTCCCTCGGTCTCGCCGCCACGCCCGCCGAGGCCCGCACGCGCACCCGCTCCGTCGAACGCGAGCGCGGCGCCTCCCACCGCGAGACCTCGACCACCAACAACCGCGGCCAGACCACCACGCACACCGCCGACCGCACCTGGGACCGCGCGACGCATTCCGGCACCGTCGCCACACAGACCACGTTGCCCGATGGCCGCACCGCCGGCCGCGAAGGTACTTTCCAGCGCAACGGCGACGGCTCCGCCTCCGCCCAAGGCACCTACCACCGCTTCAACGGCCAATCCGGCACCTATTCCGCCACCACACAGAAAACGGAGAACGGCCGCCAGTCCCACGCCTCGGTCACCAACGCCGCCGGCAAGACCGCCACTGTCGACTCGACCACCGTCCGCACCGACGACGGCCACACCCGCACCACCGTGAAGACCGGCCCCAACGGCAACGCCAAGACCACCGAGGTCGACGTCTCGCGGACCGACGACACCGTCGTCCGCACCCGTACGACCACGAAGGCCACCGGCCACGAATAAGCCGTGCGGCCCTCCTCGCCAGTTTCGTTCCTTGAAGCCCGGGCCTGAGCGCGTTTTCCGTACTCCCGTTGGACGACGCGCCCACCAGCCCGCCCCCTGCGTCCGCTCCGGCCCCCGCGCCGGACGACGCCACGCTCGTCGCCGCCGCCCAGGCCGGCGACCGCGCCGCGCTCGATGCGCTCGTGCGCCGTCATCACGAGGAAGTGACGCGGTTGATGTGGCGCTTCGCCCGCCGTCGCGCCGACCTCGACGACCTCGTGCAGGAGGTGTTCGTCCGCATCGTCCGCGCACTGCCCGAGTGGCGCCCCGACCGGCCGTTCCTGCACTGGCTGCGCCGCATCGCGGTGAACACCGGCCGCGACCATTGCCGCCGCGAAGCAGTGCGCCGCCGTTGGGCCGCCGAGCCCTCGCCCGATCCGGAGGCGCCGCCACCCGAGGCCGTGGCACCCGGCACCGATCCCGCCGCCCGCCTCGCCGCCGAGGAGGCGAAGGCTCTGCTCGCCCACCTGCCGCCCGACGATCGCACGTTGCTCACGCTCCACTACCTCGAAGGTTGGGAGTTCGCCCGCATCGGCGAGCTGCTCGGGTGGTCCGGTCCCGCGACCAAGCTGCGCGCCTTCCGCGCCCGCCGCCGGCTGCAATCCCTTCTCAAACGCCACGATTTGCCATGAAACCAGAATCCGAATCTTCCGCCGCCAAATGGGACCGGCTCGTCGCCCGCGCCCGCGCCGATGCACCGCCGCCGCTGGATGTCGCCACCGCGCTCCGCGCCGCCCGCACCGAGGCGGCGGCCGCTGCTCCCGCCCGCAGCTGGCTCGACGAGTTCGCGACACTCTTCGCCACCCCGCGCCGTCTCGCCGGCTGCGGCGGCCTCGCGACGGGCGCGCTCGCCGCCGCGCTCTGGTTCGGCCTGAGCACTTGGAGCCAACTCGAACCATGGGCCGACCTCGTGTGGTCCGCCCTGGAGGACCAGATATGATCTCCTCACGCTGGAAAGCCGCGCTCGCGGCGTTGTTTCTGTTCGTCGCCGGCATCGCTGTCGGCGTCGGCGGCACGGTGGGGTACGGCGTGCGGCATTTCCGCCAGACGGTCCGCGACCCAGCCGCGGCCGGCGTCCGCTCCGAACGCGCGATGGACCGCATCCACACCCGCCTGGTGAAGGAGCTCGCACTCGACGCCGCCCAGTCCGCGATGGTGCAGACCGAGCTGGAGCGCACCCGCGCCGAGATCCGCGCTCAGCGGCTGGAGAACGCCCAGCGCACGCGCCGCACGCTCGCCGCCGGCTTCCTGCGTATCGGCGCCAACCTGCCGCCCGAGAAACGTGCCGAGTTCCGCAAGCTCGCCGCCCGCCGCCTCGAGCGCCTCGGCCTCGACCTGCGCGACACCAGCCCCGAGGCGGAGAGGCAGCCCTGAGCCACTCGTTTCCAAGTGCCCAGTATTCGCCTACCGACCAGGTCGGTGGCCAGTAGGCCAGTCAAGCGTCAGGCCTGCACTGCTTGGAGTGACTCTCACGGTCTCGTCACCAGCGCGTCCGTACGGTCGTTCCCGGCTTCGTCGAGCAGGCGGGTGCCGATGGCCTGCGCCGGGGCGGCCCGACCGCAGGAGTCCTGGCCGGCCCCCATCTGGACTTCGGCGAGCCCTCCGACGGTCACACTGTCGCCGTTGGGCTGGGCGAGAGAGCCGCCGGCGATCTTCACACCCACAGAGCCGCCCAGTCGGAAATTGAGGTAGGGCTGAGCCGTCCCACTCGCCTCGACCCCGTGAACCACCACGAGACTGGCGACGAAGTCCACAGTCGGTGCATAGATCCCGGTATAACCCGCAGAGGCGCTGTAGGCTACATTGCCGTGATGGATGCCGCCAAGAGCTCCACTCGAAGAAACGATGCCCGCCGCCGCCACATCGGCCCAGCCGTTGTAGGTCTCATCGGGGCGGGTGACGCCGGGATTGTTGAACGTACCCACCGAATAGATTGTGAAATGAGTGGAGGCGTCGCACCCGGCCAGGATGATCGTCGCCTTGCCCTTCATGTACTGGACACCGGGCTGGTTGTAGAGGGCCGGGGCCATCGGACCCGTGGCGCCATCCAGCACGATGGTGATCGCGCCAGCACCGAACATCTCCACTTGGACGATGCTGTTGTTGTTATCGAGAAACGAGCAACGCGCGATCTGGCCGGGGTCGGCCGTAAAGGTGCCGGCCGCGCCGGTGAGGAGGAACTGGTCGTAGACGGCGCCGTTGGGATGGTTGATATCCTGCCACTCGGCGCGGGTGGTGACACTGCCGGCAGTCCGCTCGCCGTAGGCCGGAGTAACGCCGACGACCGCCGGCCGGGAGAGAGCAGTGGCTGTGCCCGCCGACAAGACCGCGTCGTAGATTCCCGCCTCGGCTGGGGTGATCGCGCTCAAGGTGAGCGTGCCGTCGGCGCCACCCGCGACGGCGTGACCACCTCGATACCACTGAACGCCCGAGGGCAGGTTTGTTCCGACAGTCAATGTCGTGTTCTGACCGGCGATCGCCATCCGACTCACCGGCTGGATCCTCACAACCGGCTCAACAGGAACAGGATCTCCGCTAGCAACGATCAGCGAATGATCCGCCCCTGCCGCCATCATCTGCACGTTGCCCGCGATCAAGACCGGACCCTCGGGCCGCAGCTTCGTCCCATCGCCCAGCTGGCCGGTGGTGTTATCTCCCACCGCCCACAAGGTCCCGTCCGTCTTCAGAACCAAACTATGGCTCCCACCGGCCGCGATCGCCTGCACTCCGCCGGCGAAGATCAGCACCGGGCGCAGGCGATTGATCGTCGTCCCATCGCCGAGTTCGCCGTCTAGGTTATGTCCCATCGCCCACAAGCTACCGTCGGTTTTCACGACAAAGCTTTGACCTGCGCCTGCCGCGACTGACCGCACTCCACTGGCAAGAATTGGCACCGGACTCGACCGATTGGTTGAGGTTCCGTCGCCGAGCTGGCCATAGGTGTTGCCTCCCATGGCCCACAGGCTCCCGTCCGTCTTCACGATCAAGCTATGATCTGTCCCTGCCGCGACCGATTGCACTCCACTGGCAAGAATTGGCACCGGGCTCATGCGATTGGATGTCGTCCCGTCGCCGAGCTGGCCATCAGTGTTGTCACCCATGGCCCACAGGCTCCCGTCCGTCTTCACAATCAGACTGTGATACCCACCCGCCGCGACCGACCGGACTCCATCGGCAAGAGCAGGCACCGGACTCGCCCGATCGGTCGTCGTCCCGTCGCCGAGCTGGCCGGAAGAATTGTCGCCCGTGGCCCAGAGGCTACCATCGGTCTTCACGATCAAGCTATGGGCTATGCCAGCCGAAACCGATTGCACTCCACCGAGGAAGATCGGCACCGGGCCCATTCGATCCGACGTCGTCCCGTCGCCGAGCTGGCCATCAGTGTTGCGCCCCATCGCCCACAGGCTCCCATCGGTTCGCACGACCAAAGTATGATAAGCACCGCCAACGATCGATTGCAGTCCACCGGCGAGGATTTGCAGCGGGCTCATCCGAATCGTCGTGGACCCATCGCCGAGCTGCCCGGATGAGTTGTCGCCCATGGCCCACAGGCTTCCATCCGCCCTCGCGACTAGACTGTGAGAATTGCCCGCCGCGAGCCCCTTTACGCCACCGGCAAGAATCTGCACCGGACTGGTCCGCGTGGTCGTCGTCCCGTCGCCGAGCTGGCCGGACGAATTGTCGCCCATGGCCCACAGGCTTCCGTCTGTCTTCACAATCAAGCTACGCTTCTCGACTACTGTGCGCCTCGCGGCAACGTATGACCTTCCAACCGCGGCTGCCGAATGCACTCCCTCGGCAAAGATCCGGACCGGACTCGGACGATTGGTTGTCGTCCCGTCGCCCAGCTGGCCACAGGAGTTGTCGCCCAGGCCCCACAGACTGCCGTCCGTCTTCACGATCAGACTGTAGCCATCGCCCGCCGCGACCGACTGAACACCATCGGCGAGGATCAGCGCTGGGCTCCCAGAAGACTCCACGCCCGCACCCATGCCCCACAAACTCCCATCGGTTTTCACGATCAGACTGTGGAAAGCACCCGCCGAGACTGCACGGACTCCGCTGGCCAAAATTGGCACCGGGCTCGCCCGCTCGGTCCTCGTTCCATCGCCGAGCTGGCCGTAAAAGTTAGCCCCCATACCCCACAGGCTCCCGTCCGTCTTCACAATCAGCCAATGGTACATCGACGAGGTCACACTTTGTCCCCCACCCGCTGAGACCGACTGCACCCCGCTGGCGAGGATTAGCACCGGGCTGGTCCGATTGAATTCCGGCTGAGGGGCGCCCAGGCCCGGAGAAAGGTTGCCCATGCCCCACAGGCTCCCGTCGGTCTTCACGATCAGGCTGTAGTAACCACGCGCCGATACCGACTGTACCCCATCGGCGAAAATTCGTACCGGGCTCGGACGACTGATCGTGGTCCCATCGCCAAGCTGGCCATACGTATTGCTCCCCATGGCCCACAGGCTCCCGTCGGTCTTCACAATCAGACTGTGCTCCGCGCCCGCCGCGACCGACTGCACTCCGCTGCCGAGAATTCCCTCTGGACTTAAGCACCAAAAACGAGGCGCATTGTTATCGCCCAATTGCCCGTAACCGTCGTTCCCCCACGCCCACAGCTCCTGGAGCGCCGTGCCAGCCGATCGCTGGGTGATGGTGTGCGTGATCCCATCCACCACGACCGTGGCACTCCGATCAGACCCAGTGGTGTTGGCAACCGCCGTCACCAGAATATTACCACTCTGAGAGCCGGCGGTGCGCGACAAGGTCACCCAGCTCGCCGCCGTGGAGGCCGTCCAATCCACATTCGAATCCACCAAGATCTGGTACGGCACGGTGCCGGCGCCCACCTCGTGGGTGGCGGGTGTGATCGTGGTCAGTGCATGGGCGGCTGCGCCCAACCACAGGGCCATTAGCACGGGCAACAAGCGTAGGACGTTTTTCATGAAGCAGCGAAACAAAGGGGACTGTCTCCGTGGTCTAGAACACGCGGAGTGCGAGGGGAAAAGGACACCAAAGAACAACCGGCGAAGCACACCCGCCAAGACGACCGGGATCCAACGCCAGGCGACAAGGTGCCGTCACCGACCCGCCGATCACAAGCCCATTGTATCCGCGCTTTTGCAGCGTCGGCCGCTCGACCCGGTTTCTCGGCGCTCGACCCGGGCGCGCACCCCTTGCCATTACCAGGAGTACACCCTCTCTCGCGCCGACACGTCTCTTGACTGAGTAAACCCCTCGTGACCCTGGAGGGTTTCGGCCCGACGGGCTTCGGTGGCGAATACAGCGAAGGAGATTCGGCTTCCGGATCTCCGCCGTTCGCCCGTCTGAGCCGATCAAGGCCACGATCTGCGGCAGACGCGGCACAAACCACACACGCAGCGCGGCGTTGGGTGTGTTGCCACCCGCAGCCACACGACACTCGGCCCGTTCTCGGTCGCATGCACACGTTGAGCGAAATCCTCGTCCTTGGTCACGATGATGCAGCCCGAGGCCTCGGCGTGCCGCCAGATCACGCCGTCGTCGGCATCGCGCAGGCCGACCTCGCGCACCGCTTGGGCCTCGCAACCGGCTTCGGTGAGCCAACGCGCAAGCGCCAGCGGCAGCTGGGCATCGACCAAGAATTTCACCGGCTGGCTACGAGGACGGGGTGATCGAGCTGGGCGGCGGCGTACTCCAAACTCGCCTTGATGTCGTCCGCCTCAAGGTCCGGGAAGTCCGCGAGGATCTCCGTCTCAGAGCAGCTGGCCGCGACAAGGTCGAGAACGTCTTTCACACGAATACGCATCCCCCGGATGCAAGGCCGGCCTCCGCACTGGTTCGGATTGAAGGTGATGCGTTCCATGTAATTCATGCCGGCAGGTTGGGCACGGTCCCCGGCTTCCGCAAGGCCGCGACCACGTTGCGCCGGGGTGCGCGGCGGCGTGAACCTCCTTCAGTTTCCGGAGGGAGACGTGCGTGTAGATCTGCGTGGTCTGCAAGCAGGCGTGGCCGAGCTG
>JAEXPQ010000022.1 GCA_023446735.1 Verrucomicrobiota bacterium | reverse complement strand
CGCGCGCGCCGGGCACGAGCACGGCGCCGATGAGCAGATCGGCCTCGGCCGAGGCCGCGGCGATATTGCCGGGACTCGCCTGCAGCAGGGCAACGCGGCCGTGGTATTCGGAGTCGAGGATGTCGAGCTTGTGCGAATCGAGATCGAGCACGGTCACACGTGCGCCCATGCCGGCGGCGACGCGCGCAGCGTGGGCCCCGGCATTGCCCGCACCGATCACGACGACATGCGCCGGCGCGACACCCGGCACGCCGCCGAGCAGGAGACCGGCGCCGCCGTGCTGGCTCTCGAGGAAGTGCGCGCCGACCTGCGTGGCGAGGCGGCCGGCGATCTGCGACATGGGCTTGAGGAGCGGCAGCGTGGCGTCGGGCGACTCGACGGTCTCGTAGCCGATGCCGAGGACGTTCTTCCGCAACAACTCGCGCGCCAGCTCGGGCGCGGCGGCGAGGTGGAGGTAGGTGAAGAGTGTTTGGCCTTGCTGGATGCGGGCGAACTCCTTCGGCAGCGGCTCCTTCACCTTCAGGATCAGGTCGGCCTCGCGCCAGAGGCGGTCGGCGGAGGCGACGAGGGCGGCTCCGGCGGCGCGGAACTCGGCATCGGTGAAGCCGGCGCGCACGCCGGCGTGCTTCTCGACCAGGACACGGGCGCCGAGCGCGACGAGGCGCCGGCAGATGGCGGGCGTGGTCGCGACGCGCGTCTCACCCGTTTTGATCTCGCGAGGGATTCCGATTGTCATGGGACACTCTCGCCGCGCCGGCCGGCGTCGCAACTGCCGACGGCGGACGGTGCCCGGATTACGGCGACTGGCGGGCGGCGCGCTGGTCGCGGCCGTTCTGGTGGAGGACGAGCGCGACGACCTTGCCGGCGCTGTCGCGCTCGAAGGTGAGCGCGGCCTCGACGACGTCGTAGACGAAGTGGTCCGCGCGGTCCTTGAAGACGGGAAACGAGGGTTGGTCGCCGAGCTTGGCGTAGAGCGTTCCCTCGTGGGCGCGCACCTCGAAGAGCGTTTCGGGGCCGAATCCGAAGAGACCGCGGAGCGAGTATTTCCCCGGGTAGTCCTGCAGTTCGGCCTGTTTGGTGAAGAGCACGGGGGACGGTGGCTGCGGGGTGCGTTTGGCGAGCAGCTCGCGGCCGTCCTGGTGCAGCGTGAGCGAGACGATGTGGCCTGCGGTGTCGCGGTTGAACTGCAACTCGGCGGGGACCACGCGGTAGAAGAAACGATCGGCGTCGCCGAAGAAGACCGGGTGGAACGCCTGCCCGGTGAGGCGCGCCACCAGCCGGCCCTCGGGCCCGACGAGCACGGTGAAACGCGTGTCCGGCGCGAGGTCGTAGCAACCGACGAACTCGCCGAGGCGCTCGGCAGCCAGCGGCACCTCGGCGCGGTCGGAGCGCAGGTGGGCGGGGGTGCGGAGATCGCCCACGACCCGGGTCGGCTCGAGCGCGGTGTTGTTGATCAGCACGACCAGCGCCCGCCGCCGCGCGGGCTCGATCTCAAGGTGCGTGCGGAAGCCACCCGTGCCGCCACCGTGCGAATACGCCGGGGCGCCGTTCACCTTGGCGATGAGGATGCCAAGGCCGATCTCGGCACCCTGGAACTCGGCCTGCGGACGGCAGACCATCTCCCACGCGGCGGCGAGACGGGCGTCGCGGCCGTCGAGCAGGGCCTGGGCGAACAGCGCCAGGTCGGCCGCGGTGGAGCGCAGCGCGCCGGCGGCCGGCAAGCCGGGGATGCGCCAGGGTTTCACGGTCTTGGCGCCGTCGTGCGGCGGGGCGAAGCGCGCCTGTTGGTCGGGCGAGAGCTCGATGGTGGTGTCGCGCATGCCGAGCGGCCCGGTGATGCGCTCCGCCACGAGCGCAGCGTAGGGTTTGTCGTGGATGCGCTCGAGGATCAGACCGAGCAGGCCGACTCCGAGATTCGAGTACTCGGCGGATTGCGGTGGCGGCTGCTTGGGCCGCAGGGCTGAGACGATGGCGAGCAGGCGCTTGGTGGTGAAGTCGGCGTATGGGTCGAGCGGGTCGGCGGGGCGGAAATCGGAGAGCGTGCCCGGCAGGCCGGAGGTGTGGCTGGAGAGCTGCGCGAGCGTGATGGCCTCGACGTTGGGGTGGAGTTTGAGGTCGGCCGGCAGGTGCTGCGCGATGCGGTCGCCGAGCGCGGCCTTCCCCTCGGCCACGGTCTCGGCGAGGAGGAGCGCGGTGAACACCTTCGTGATCGAACCGATCTCGAAGACCACCCGCTCCGGCGCGACGCCCTCGCGCGGCGCGAACGTCCCGGCGCTGGAGAAGCGGACGCCGTTCGCGTCGATCTCGGCGGCGACGATCCCGCCGGCGGGTAGTTTGCCGGCGGATGCGGCGACGATGGCCGGGAGCGCCGACGAGGGAGCCGTGCTCCCGGCTTCGGCGCGGCCGGCGCAGACGATGGCGGCTTGGAGGAGCAGAACCGGGAACCAGCGGGCGTGCTTCATACGGGGCGCGACGTTGCGGGAGGGGGAGTTGTCTGCAAACGGCCCGTGGCGAGCGGTGCGATTGCGCGGATGGGCGGAAGGCAGCGGGCGCGACGGGTTTCGGCTTCGACAGCGCCGGTGGCCGTGTTTGTGCTTCAAGCGCCCCTCACCCATGACCGACTCTTCCGTTCCTCACGTCATTGCTTCGCGCACGCCTTGGAGTTGGCGCCTCGCCATCGTTGCCGCGATCCTCGGAATCGGCGCGCTCGCCTACCTGTTCCACGAGGCCATCGGACCGCGTGGACAGGCGGTGGCGGGCGTATTCTGCTTCTTCGGCGTGGTCGCGGCGGCATCGAGCAACCTGCGCGCGGTGAACTGGCGCACGATCGGTTGGGGCTTTGCGTTGCAGGTCGCGCTTGCGCTGCTCGTCTTGAAGGTGCCGCTGGTGAACGAGGGGTTCAATGCGGCGAAGGTCGTGGTGCTGCGCTTCATCAACTTCTCGGATGCCGGCGCGGAGTTCGTGTTCGGCAACCTCGCGCGACCCGGCGACCTGGCGCTCAACCCGGGCAAGGAGTTCCTCTTCATCTTCGCGTTCAAGGCGCTGCCGCCGATCCTGTTCATCTCCGCGTTCTTCACCGTGCTCTACCATTACGGCGTGCTGCAGCGGGTCGTGCAGCTGATGGCGCGGGTGATGGTGCATCTCATGCGCACCAGCGGCGCGGAGACGCTCTCGGTGTCGGCCAACGTGTTCATGGGCATGACCGAGGCGCCGCTGATCGTGAAGCCCTATGTGCCGCGGCTGACGCAATCGGAGCTTTTCGCGCTCATGGCCAGCGGCATGGCGCACATCTCGGGCGGCATGATGGTGGTGTACATCAACTACGGCGCGGATCCGGTGGCGGTGCTCACGACGTGCATCATGGCGTGCCCGTGCAGCCTGTACCTCGCGAAGCTCTTCATGCCGGAGAGCAGTGTGCCGGAGACGGCCGGGGCGGTGCGCACGGCGCGCGAGAAGTCGCCCTACGTGAATGGCATCGACGCAATGACCGGCGGCGCGGGCGACGGCATGCGGCTCGCGCTCAATGTGGTGGCGATGCTGATCGTGTTCATCGCGTTTGTGGCGATGGCTGACGCGGTGATCGGCTTCGTGGCGCCCGGGCTCTCGTTGCAGAAGATCTTCGGCTGGGCTTTCTCGCCCGCGGCGTTCCTGATGGGTATCGAGATGGCCGACGTCACGAAGGTCGGCAGCCTCCTCGGCGCGAAGCTGGCGATCAACGAGCATTACGCCTACCTCCTGATGAAGGGCTGGAAGGCCACGGCGGACTTCATGACGCCGCGCTCGTACACGCTCGCGGCCTTCGCGCTGACGGGCTTCGCGAACTTCGCGTCGGTCGGCATTCAGCTCGGCGGCATCGGTGCGATCGCGCCGGAGCGCCGGCACGATCTGGCGCGACTCGGGTTGCGCGCGCTGTTCGTGGGCTTCGTGGCCACGCTGCTCAACGCCGCCATCGCCGGCGTGCTGCTGGGGACGTGAGTTCGACGGGCCTCGGTCAGCGACGCCCCTACGACTGAACGGGGTGGCGGGCGTTGCCCCTGCAGCGGGAGGCCTCCGCGTTCAGCAGGTCTTGGTCATCATGTTCTGGTGACCGTTGCGCGCGGCGCCAGGCGGCGCAGGCGCCAGCGCTGGTCGGCGGCGACGATGAAGCCGGGACAGTCGGGCGCGCCGCAGCGGCAGGGGTTGTCGGCCCAGTCGCGGAAAGGGAACCCGTAGTCGAACGTGAGTTCCTGGCCCGGCATGATGTCCTCGATGGCGGTGATCCAGATACGTCCCCGCCGCAGATCCGCCCAGCAGTTCGGGCGGCACGAGTGGTTGATGAAGCGGCTGAGGTTGCCGCCACGGCGGCCGTCGAGGTCGTGGCGTCGGTTGAGGTGAAAGAGATAGGTGCAGGTGGCGTGGCCGCGCCGGGCGCGTTCGGCGCGTGCGGCTTCGCGGCGGTCGCTCTCGGCCTTGGTAATGCGTTCGCCGCGGTATTCGATGATCACGTGAAAGGCCGGAATGGCGACGCGCGCGTAGACGCCATGCCCGTGGATGTCGGAGCGCCGGCGCTCGATCAACAGCGATGGGGGAATCGGAGGCTCGGGGAGGCGGGCCCCACGGGAAGGGGCGGAAGCGGTGGAGGGCTTCATGGCGCGGCCACTCAACCCGTTGGCCGAGGCGGCAGGCAAAGAGATTCCGGGAAACGGAAGCCGGCTCTAGCCCCGGATGGTGCGCGGGGCGGTCGGCCGGTCGGTTGCAACGATCCGCAAAGAGAGAAGCAACCCGACTGCCAGCAGGGCGGCGCCGAGGGCGAAGGAATAGCCGGCGGCGGCGGGGCCGAAATGGTCCTTGAGCTGCGCGATGGCCTGTGGGCCGACGACACCCGCGGCGGACCACGCGGTGAGGATGCCGCCGTAGAGCACGGGCATGCGCGCGGCGCCGAAGGTGTTCAGGACGAACGAGGGCATCACCCCGAAGCCGCCGCCGTAGCAGAGGAGCACGTAGCAAACCAGTGCGCCGAAGAGCCACGGGTCGCGCACGATGCTGAGCGCGGCGAAGGCGAGCACCTGCGTGCCGAGCATCACGCGGAAGGTGCGCAGTTGGCCGAGGCGGTCGGAGAGCGCGCCCCAGAAGAGACGGCCAAGTCCGTTGAAGAGCGAGCTCACGGCGATGAGCGTGGCGCCGAGGGCGGCGAGCGCGGCGGGCGAGCGGGCGGCGTCCTGTTGGCGGCAGATGTCCTGGAGAAGCGGAGACTGGAAACCGATGATCGCGATGCCCGCGGCGATGTTGCAGAAGAACACCAGCCACATGAGCGCGAAGCGGGTGCGGTCGGCCTGGGTCAGCGGTTCACGCTCCGGCGTGGCGGTGGAGGCGGCCGGCGTGGTTGCCGGCGGGTTGCGGAGGAAGAGCGCGGCGAGCAGTCCGCCGCCGCCGAGGATCGCGCCGGCGGAGGCGAAGACCGAGGGTAGGTGGCCGGCGAACGCGGCCATGAGGGCGGGCGCGACGACCTTGCTCATGAGGAGCGCGCCGAAGCCGAAACCCATCACGACCATGCCGGTCACGAGGCCCTTCTTGTCAGGGAACCATTTCGCCGCCGTCGCCACCGGGGTGACGTAGCCTAGCCCGAGCCCGAAGCCGCCGACCGCGCCGTAGCCGAGGCAGAGCAACGGGAGCGAGTGGATTGTGAGCGCGAGGGCGGCGAGCAGGTGGCCGGCGCCGTAGAGCACACTGCCCGTGATGGCGAGCGCGCGCGGTCCGAAGCGTGGCAGGACACGGCCGCCGATCGCGGCGGCGAAGCCGAGGAAGGCGATGGCGAAGCTGAACGTCCACGCGACCTGGGCGTTGCTCCAACCGTAGGTATCGGCGAGCGGTTTCTGGAAGAAGCTCCAGGCGTAGACCGAGCCGAGGCTTAGTTGCAGCAACGTGCCCATGCTGGCGACGAGCCAGCGGCGGGAGGCGTGGGGCGGCATCAGAATAGGCCCACGGTGTGGCCGTCGGCGTCGACGTCCATCGCCTCGGCGGCGGGGACCTTGGGCAGGCCGGGCATGGTCATGATGTCGCCGGTGTACACGACGACGAAGCCCGGACCGGCGCTGAGGCGGGCGTTGCGCAGCGGCACGGTGAAGCCCTTGGGACGGCCGCGGAGATTCGGCGCGGCGGAGAACGAGTACTGCGTCTTCGCCATGCAGACCGGGAGGTGACCGAAGCCGGCCTCCTCGAAGGACTGCAGTTTCTCCGCGGTGATGCCCTCGGCGACGATATCGTCGGCTCCGTAGATCTTCTGCGCGATCAGGCGGACTTTCTCGAGGAGCGGAATGTTGTCGGGATAGGTGAAGCGGAGTGCGCCGTTGTGCGGCTGCGCAGTGGTCTCGACGACGAGGCGCGCGAGTTCCTCGGCGCCGGCGCCACCTTCGGAGAAATGTTTCGACAGCGCGACAGGCACGCCCACGGCGGCGCAGACATCGCGGATAACCTGCCACTCCTCGGCGGTATCGCTGGCGAAGACGTTGATTGAGACGATCACCGGCAACCCGAAGGCGCGGAGGTTCTCAATGTGCTTGAGCAGGTTCTCGCAGCCGGAGACTAGGGCACCGGTGTTGGCCTTCGCGAGATCGGCGACCTTCACACCGCCGTGGTATTTCAGCGCGCGCACGGTGGCGACGAGCACGGCGGCGTCGGGCCGCAGGCCGGTCTTGCGGCACTTGATGTTGATGAATTTCTCCGCGCCGAGGTCGGCGCCGAAGCCCGCTTCGGTGACGGTGAAGTCGGCCAAGCGCAGACCAAGCTTTGTCGCAGTGACGGTGTTACAGCCGTGGGCGATGTTGCCGAAGGGGCCGCCGTGGATGAGGGCGGGGTTGCCCTCGAGGGTCTGCACGAGGTTGGGCTGCACGCCGTAGCGCATGAGGACGGTCATGGCGCCGTCGGCCTTGAGGTCGCGGGCGGTGACGAGCTTCCCTGTCTCGGTCCAGGCGACGACGATGCGGCCCAGGCGCTCTTTCAGCTCGGGCAGGGACTCGGAGAAGCCGAGCGTGGCCATGACCTCGGAGGCGGCGGTGATGTCGAAGCCGGACTCGCGCGGGATCGAGTTTCCGGAGCCGCCGAGGCCGATGACGATCTGGCGGAGGGCGCGCTCGTTCATGTCGAACACGCGGCGCCAGAGGATGCGGCGGGAGTCGATGCCGAGTTCGTTGCCGAAGTGCAGGTGGTTGTCGAGCAACGCCGCCAGGAGGTTGTGCGCCGAGGTGACGGCGTGGGAATCGCCGTTGAAGTGGAGGTTGATGTCCTCCATCGGTGCGACTTGGGCGAGGCCGCCGCCGGTGCCGCCACCTTTCATGCCGAAACACGGACCGACGGATGGCTCACGCAGGCAGACGACGGTTTTCTTGCCGAGGCGGTTGAGGGCGTCGGTGAGGCCGATGCTGGTGGTCGTCTTGCCCTCACCGGCAGGGGTGGGGTTGATGGCGGTGACGAGGATGAGTTTTCCCTGTGGGGCGGATTCGAGGCGGCGGTAGAGATCGAGGGAGACCTTGGCGCGGGTTTTCCCGTAGAACTCGAGATCGTCGGCTCCGATGCCGAGTTTGGCGGCGACGGTCTCGATCGGAAGGAGCTTGGTCTGGCGGGAGATTTCGATGGCGCTGCGCGAGGCGGGGGAGGGCATGGGGTAGGAAGGGGTTTCGCGATAGTTACGATCTGGCGACGACGGACAAGCCGGGAGTGGAACCGGGGGGCTCCGGCCTTGCGCAGAGGTCCGGGTGTCCACTACCGTCCGGGCGCCCTGTGTTTCGGTTGAACCTCTCGCCCCGCTTCACCTCATGAAGCTTCCGATCCTGCTGCTCGCACTCTCATCCATGATCCCTGTGGCCGTCGCGGCGGACGTCGATCTTCCGCATGTCACGGTTTTCGGGACGGCCACCACCCAGGTGCAGCCGGATATGCTGCGCTGGCGGATTTCGGTCGAACGGGTCGGCGCGGAGGTGGCGGAGGTCGCCGACGCCCACGCCGCGGACGTGGCGGCGGTGCTCGAGTTTTTGAAACAGCAGAAGATCCCGGCCAAGGAGATCCAGACTTCGGAGATCGGCCTTGCCGAGAATCGCGAGTGGCGGAGCAATAGTTGGGTTAAGGACGGCTACAAGGCTTCGACCGTTGTCACTTTCACCTTGAAGGAGCTCGGTCTGTACCGCGCCCTATGGCTGGGACTCTCGCGATTGAAAGGCGTGTCGATCGATTCGGCGGAATGGGATTCATCCCGTAGAATTTCGGTGCAGAACTCGACTCGCGAAGATGCGCTCAAGGCGGCGAAAGAGAAGGCTTCGAGTATGGCGGCGGCGCTTGGCGTGAAGATCGCCGAGCCTTTGGAGATCAAGGAGGTTCCGCTTAGCAGCAGTTCATCCACCTCCGGGAATTTTGCTCGGCCGCGCGACGATGGGGACGACGAGGGATCCGTCATGGTTGCTCTTGGCTCGATCGATGTCCGAATCCGCGTGCAAGTCGCCTTTCGGATCGTGGCGCGGTGAGGCGTGCGGCTGGGTCTCAAGCCAGCAGCAGGTCGTCGCTGATGGCGAAGCGGGCGGAGAGCTTCTTGATGTGGGCGGCGGTGATGTTGCGGGCGCCCTTGCCGCGGCTGTGCCGGCGGCTAGTCTGCTCGCCATGAACGCCCATGAAGTCATCGACCAGATCAAAGCCCTACCGCCGGAGGAGCAGGTGAAGGTGATCGATTTCATCGACGAGGTGAAGGCCATGCAGCGTCGAAAGCCCGCCAGCCAAGCAAGCTTCACTGAGGCGGCGCAATGGGTCTTCCAGGAACATGCCGAGCTGATGCAGAAGCTCAGCCAATGAACGAACCGGTTTTCCTCACGCTGGAGCAAGTGCTGACGCTTCATCGCGGTGCACTTGAGCGACATGGCGGGCAGGACGGTATCCGCGATTCGGGAGCTCTGGAGAGTGCGGTGATCCAGCCGCGGAATGTCTACCACTATGCCCGGGGCGATCTCTTCGACGTTGCGGCGGCCTATGCTTTCCATCTGGCCGGGGCGCAGGCGTTTCTCGACGGCAACAAGCGCACAGGAATGGCGGCGGCCTTGGTGTTTCTGCGGTTGAATGGCGGGATGGTGCCGCGAGCGACGGACGAGCTCTATGGGGTGATGATCGCGATCGCCGAGCGGAGGCTGGGCAAGCTGGAGCTGGCCGCACTTTTCCGGCGGCTGGGACGGTTTGCTTGATCGAGCACGCGTGGCAGTACGCTCCGACCGTTTTCACGTGTTCGTGCCCCGCCCTGGATGTGAAGCAAATGCGGCGTACTTCAGCGCGAGGTCGACGGTGGTGAGGCTGGCGGCGAACAGGGCCAGCAGCTTGCCGGGGGCGATGCCGAGGGCCGTGGATGCGGGGAAGGCGGTGTCTCGAACAGCGCGAACTGGCCGTGGAGAGAGGAGCCTGCGAGTGACTCGTCGAACTCGAAGCGGTAGCCCATCTGGCGGTAGGCGACGGCGCGGCGCCGGAACATGGCGAGGGTGATCGGGTGGTTGTCGTCGAGGTAGTCGTAGATCTGGATTTCCCGCTTGGTCGCATGCTCGCGGTGCAGGCGGCCGGCGTACTGGACGAGGCGGCCTTTGAAGGAGAGCGGCATTGCGAGAAACAGGGTGTCGAGCTGCGGCAGGTCGAAGCCTTCGCCGATGAGCGACGCGGTGGCGAAGAGCACGTACGGTTTCTGGGTCGTGCCGCAGGCTTCGATCTCGGAGCGGATCTCGCGGCGGCGCTTGATGCCGTCGCTGCTCGAGAGGTGGAAGATTGTAGCCCCGTTTTCGCCCTGAAGGCGCGCAAACGCAGCGGCGAGTTGATCGAGATGCGCCTTGCGGTCTGAGAGCACGAGCGGGCTGTGGCTTTCGCTCACGCAGTGATGGATGTCGGCCGCGATCTGCTCGGTGCGGCCGGTGTCGGCGACCAAGGCCTGCCACACGGCGTGGACGGGTGGTGTAGGCCCGAGCGAGGCGTCGAGATGGAAGGAGCTCCTGCGGATGACGACGGTGCGCGGGATCGCGCTTTCCGGTGCAGCGGTGAGCGTGTGCCGGATGGGACCGCATTGCAGGTGGAGCAGGCGTTCGAGGCCGTCCTTGCGTTGGGGTGTTGCGGTGAGACCGAGGAGGTTTCGGGACGTGCAGGCCTTGAGCAAGGCCTCGAAGGACACCGCGGGCACGTGGTGGCACTCGTCGACGATGACCAACCCGTACTCGGAGAACAGCTCCGCGGGATTCTCGACGCGGGCAAGGCTCGGCAGCATCGCGATATCGAGCAGGCCGGTGCGCTTGCCGGTCTTCCCGCGCAAGACGCCGATCTCCTTCTTCTTGAGGCCGAGGAAGCGCATGAGTTCCTGGCGCCATTGATCGAGCAGTACGGAGCGATGGACCAGCACGAGCGTGGCAGTGCGGTGGCGGGCGATCAGCGCGCAGCCCATGACGGTCTTGCCCGAGCCCGGTGGGGCGGCGAGGACTCCGTGTTCATGCGCTGCCATCGCTTGCACGGCGCGCTCCTGTTCGGGGCGCAGTTCGCCGCTGAACTTCCATTTGAGGCGCGGGGCTGGTGGCCGCGCATCGTGGATGGTCACGGTAGCTCCGGCGTCTTCGATGATGCGCTGGGCCTCGGCGAGAACCCCACGGGGCAACACGAGCCGGTCGGGGTGCCACTCGCCGGCGAAGAGGAAACGAGGGGTGTCGTAGGTGGGGAACCGGAGGCGTTGCTTCTCGTAGAAGACCGGGTTGGCGAAG
>JAEXPQ010000342.1 GCA_023446735.1 Verrucomicrobiota bacterium | reverse complement strand
CGACGCGGAACCAGGTCTCCTCGGTGTCGGTCGTGCCGCTCACGAGGTAGAGCACCGGGTAGCGCTCGGTGCCGGCGCGGTAGCCCGGCGGGGTGTAGATGACGAGCGGGCGGGTGCAGCCGAGCGCCTCGGACTGGTAGAAAGCGTAGGTCAGTTCGCCGTGGGGCACGTTCTGGACCGAGCGCAGCGACGGCGCGGCGTCGGGGATGTCGAGCAGGCTGGCCTTGAACCCCTCGTTGGGGAACACGTATTGGTTGCCCGGATCGGCCACGCCCACGCCGTCGACGACGAAGTTGTAGGGGTAGAGATCAGGGGCGACGGGGCCGACGGTGGCGCTCCACACGCCGGTCTCGTCCTTGGCCAGCGGCTGGTTGGCGGTGAGGAACTGGCCGCTGAGCTCGACCTTCTGGGCGTCGGGCGCGCGGAGGCGGAAGGTGACGGTGCGGTCTGGGTTCACGACCGGCGAGACCACGGGCGGCAGGCGCGCGGGCTGGGCGAAGGCGTTGGCGACCAGAAAGAGGCCGAGACAGGCGGAGGCGAGACGGAGGTTCATGGGAAGCAAAGAATGGTCGGAGATTGGGCGACTAGTAGGGATCTAGTTGGAGATTCCAGTGGGCCGCGACGGCGGCGAGTTCGGCGGCGGTGAGGTAGGTGACGGCGCCGTGTTTGGGGCGCTCGAAGTTGGTGCCCTTCATGCGGCCTTCGTTGAAATGGCCGAGGTTCTGGTACGTGACGAAGTCCGTCGTCTCGCTGAAGCCCATGTTGTTGGGCCGGGCGCCGTAGACGTCGTACATGAGCACCCAGGTGTCGGTGCCGAGGCGGCGGAAAAGGTTGGGGGCTTCGGTCGGTTTCGTCTCGGGGTCGATCCGGCGAGAGTCGACCACGAAGCCGTCGGAGAAGCGGGGCGAGACGGCGTGGAAGATCTTGGCGTCGCTTACGTAGAAGAGGTGCCACTGGTCGCCGACGCGGGTGAGGTCGCCGTCGATGCCGCCGATGCCGGGGATCATCTTGGGCGTGCTCGTGAGCTTGGTGAAGGCGTCGTCGGTGTAGGCCCAGTAGAGGTTGGCGTTCTTGTTTTCGTAGCGGATGGTGAAGTAGACGACCATGCGTCCGGCGACGGGATCGTAGGTCGTCTGCGGCGCCCAGGCGCAATCGATGTCGCCAAGTTCCGGAAACGCGAGGTCGACGCGGAAGATGGCGTGGGTCCAGTGGATCAGGTCCCACGATTTCATGAGGACGAGGGCGCGGTTGTTACCCCAGCCGTGCTCCGCCTCGGGCCGCTGCCACGGGGTGTCGCGGAAGCCGGCCCGCTGACCGAAGATGTGCAGGTCGGTCATCGCGAGGTAGAAGGCGCCATCGGGGCCGCGGGCGAGGTGCGGGTCGCGCACCCCCTTCTGCTCGGCGAGGAGCTCGCCGTCAAAGACGGGCTCGCCGCCGTTGACGTCGGTGAAGGTGGTGCCGTCGCGGCTGACCGCGAGGTACGCGGATTGGGTCCGGTCCTTGAAATAGACCATCACGTAGCCGGCGAGATCCTGCTCGCGGAACGGGCGGGCCGGCGCGGGCAGTGTACCGACGATTTCGATGCCGGTGGGTTGCTTGACCCGCGGAGCCGCGGGAGCGGGCTGAGCCGGGCTGGCCGTCGGGCCAGCCAGCAGCAACGCGCCGAACGCGAAAGCGTGCCCGACGCGAAGGAGACGACGAACGTGGTGCACGACGGGAACGCTGGCGGCCGGAGCCTATTTCTGCGCGGGCTGCGCCGCGGGCACCGGTTGGTTCACGTCGGAGACCGACTGCTCGATAAGCGTCGCGACGCCGCGCGGATCCTCCTGGTGGGCGACGTGGTGACCGGGGAACGTGCGGATCGTCCAGCCGCGCGCCACGGCGCGCTGCCAGCTCTTGTCCTTCTTGGCGCGGTCCTCGGCCGACTGGTCCTTCGGCACGAACGCGACATAGGTGACCGGGAGGGCAAGCGCGGCGGGGTTCTTGTACGACACCGGCTGGTTGAAGCACTTGATCGACTGGGCGACGCTGTGCGGCGGCTTGTCGCCCGGCTTCACCCAGGAAACCTGCATCATGCCGTCGACGATGTTGGTGTTGGGCGGGCTGCCGCCACCGAAGAGATCCCAGATGGACATGCCGTCGTCCGGCACGGCGGCGTCAAGGAAGACGACATGCCGGATGCGGTCGGGCACGCGGTCCATGACACCGGTGATGACCATGCCGCCGTAGCTGTGGCCGGTGAGCACGATGTCGTGCAGATCCTCGAAGAGGATGAGGTTCACCACATCGTTGATGTGGGTCTGCAGGTCGATGTGCGGTCCGTTGAGGTGCATGCGCTCGCCCAGGCCGGTGAGCGTGGCGCGATAGACGGTGTGGCCGTCGTCGACGAGGCATTGCCCGGCGCGCTTCCATTCCCAGCCGCCGGCGGTGGCACCGTGGACGACGACGAAGGTGAGCTTCGTCGCGGCCTCGGCCGCACGGAGACCGAGCGGGGCGAAAAGCACCAGGAGAGGAACGAACAGGAGGCGGAGGAACGCGGTGGTCATGAAAGGCGGAGCGAGACTTCCCGGTCGGCGGCCGGCACAGTCGCCAGACTGCCCCCACCACCGACGCGGCGCACGGGCGCCATCCGGGCGAGGTCGGGCCGTGCGGGCGGCGAGCGGCGTGGCGGCGAAGAGCTCATGGTCGGGCGGAGAAAGCGGGAGTCCCGTGAACACAGGACACCGTGAACGCCGCGGCGAATAATCTTTGGTATAGCTTTTCGCGCGCGCACCGCCCCACCCCGCGCCCGCTCCGCCACCCGCCGCGACAGCCCCCGCTCCCTCCGCCGGCACCGCATTCCGCGGCGCGGCCGGGGGCGCCCCCGCGACCCACCCTACTCGATCTGAATGATGCCCCGCTTCACCCCGGCCAGCACGGCCTGGGTACGGTCGGTGACCCCAAGCTTGGTGAAGATGCTCGTGAGATGCACCTTCACGGTCGACTCGACCAGGTTGAGCTCGGCGCTGATCTGCTTGTTCTTGAGCCCGCAGCCGAGCAACCGGAGCACCTCGAGTTCCCGCGTGGTCAGCTGGGACGAGAGACGGCTCGCGAGCCGGCGGGCCGCGTCGTCGTGCACGACCTGTTCTCCGGCGTGGACACGCCGGATCGCGTCCATCAGCACATCAAACTCGGTCTCCTTGCCGACGAAGCCGCAGGCACCGGCGGCGAGGGCGGTGCCGATCTCGTTGCCGTTGGCGAAGCTGCTGAGCACGAGCACGCGCACGGTACCGAACTCGCGCCGCAGGGCACCGATCGTCTCGACCCCGTTGCGCTTCGGCATCCGAAGATCCAACACAACGACATCGGGTCGATGGACGCGGTAGAGCTCGCAGGCCTCCACTCCGTCCACGGCCTGGGCCACGACCTCCATGTCGGGCTGGTTGCCGATGGCGAAGGAAAGCCCCATGCGGACGACCATGTGGTCGTCCACGAGCATGACGCGGATCTTGGTGGCGATGTTGTCCGTTTTCATGATGAGACTTGCGCGACTCCCGCGTCCGGGACGGACACGCGGATCGTGGTGCCGCGGCCCGGGGCGGTGTCGATCTCGACCGTTCCCCCGATCTTGGCGGCCCGTTCGTTGAAACTGGGCAACCCGAGATGGCGGCCGGGGCTCTCGACGACGGCGGTCGGATCGAACCCGTGTCCGTCGTCGGCGACGGACAGCTCGAGCCCCTCGGCCGTGTAGCGCAGCACGACGCCGATGCGCGTCGCCTCGGCGTGCTTCACGGCGTTGCCGAGCGCCTCCTGGGCGATGCGCAGGAGGTGATGCTCCGTCGCCGGGTCGAGCCGCCGCGAAGTTCCCTCCACCCGCACCGACGCCAGACCCGCCAAGGGCGCCAGTTGGCCGACGATCCGACGCAGCGCGGTCTCGAGGTGCTCGTTGGCCAGCACCGGCGAATGGAGGCCGCGCACGGCGTTGCGCAGTTCGTCGCGGCAGTAGGTGACCATGGTGAGCGCGGCCGCGAGGCCGGCCTTGATCGGACCGGCGCAGTGCGGGAGCCGGGTGATGGTCTCCAGCTGGAGGAAGAGCCCGGCGAAGCCCTGCTCCAGGCTGTCGTGGATCTCCCCCGCCAGGCGGTTGCGTTCCGCGAGCGTGGCGTTGGCGGTCGTCTCCTCGCGCAGGCATTCCATGGCCGTGCGCAGTTGCGCGGTGCGCGCGTCGACCTGGCGTTCCAGCTCGGCGAGGCGGACGCGGTTGCGGAACGCGGCGTACCGGACCGCAAGATAAACGCCGAAGACCGCAAGCAACGGATACGCCGCGAAAGCCACCCAGGTCCGGTACCACGGCGGGGCCACCGCCAGGCGGTAGGCCGCCACCTCGCCCACCGGTCCGAGCGAATCCACCACGCGCACGTCGAGCGCGTGCGCCCCCTCGCGCAGGTCGGTCAGAACCACCGAGGAGCCGACGGTGGCGCCCACCCAGTCGGAATCGTCGAGGCGATACTCGTAGGACTGGGGTCGCACGAGGGCGTAGCTGCCGGCGAAGAAATCAAGCTGCAGGCTGTTTTGGGCGTAGCGGAAGACCCCCAGCTCGCCCCCCGGCCGGGTGCCCCGGTCCATCGCAGCCCCCGAGCGCGTGTCCCGCAACCCGACCAACATCGGACGGACCGAACCCACGCCGGGACCTTGGCGCGCGGCATCGATCCGATGGAGACTGGTGCCCGTAGAGGCCCAGACGCCGCCGCCCGGGAGACAATGCACCAAGGGCGTCGCCTCGTTGAAACCACGGAACGTGTCGAAGTCCGGCACATACTGCCCCGCCGCGGGCCGGGCCCGGAACAGGCCGCGCAAGTGGGAGACCCAGATGGTTCCGGTCTCGTCCATGGCGAAACGTCGCGGCCCGTACGGCGAACGCTCGACCAGGCCGGCGAGGCCGCGCGACTCCACCCGCTCCAGCGTCCGCTCGTCGACGAACAACGGGGCGCGGCCCGTGGCGCAAAGGGCCACGGTGGAGCCAAGCACCCCGACATTGACCCAGCTGCGCTCCGCCCCCTCAAAGTTCTCGAGCACCCGCAGCTGCAGCTCCCCCCCGACGAGCGCGAGGCGCGCCACCCGGTTCAAACCGAGCTCGATCCACGCCGAACCGGGGCCGGCGTGCACCACATACGGATACCCCAGCCCGGGAATCCGGGGGGCGCATTCGACCCAACCGCCGCCTTCGCGACGGATGACCGCGATCGACTCCGACCCGATCACCAGGCAGGTGTCGGCATCGAGCGCGGCCAGACGCGACACGTGGACCCCGGAGAAGACCAGCGGGAACGCGGAGCCATCGCGGGCTTCGTAGACCCCGTCCCAGTTGCCGATCAGGAGCGACTCGCCGAGGGCGGCCAGCCCCCACCCGATCGGCTCCGGCTGGCCCGCCAACACCCTGAACCGGGCTCCTTCCCCCGGACCGCTCGAATAGGCTTCGTAAACCCGCCCTCCGGAGGAGACAATCACCCGGCCCTGCCAACGTACGATCTGCGGCCAATTGACGGACAGTCCCTCCTCGTGCCCGAATCCCGAAAACGGTTGCGCCCGCAAGATCTTGTGAACTCCCCGCCCGGTCGCCACCCAGAGCACACCGGGCTCCACGCTGCTTAACGCGGTGACACCACGCAGGTCGGCGCTGGCGAACAACTGCTGAACCCCGCCGCAACGATCCACCAGCAGCACCCCAAGCCCGGAGATTGCCGCAGCCACTCCGCCCTCCGGGAGCGCCGCCATGGCGACGACCGGCCCGGGCGGCAGTTCTCCGGCACCACAGCGCACCCGCTCGAGCCGGCCTTCGCGCCAATGCAGGAGCTCGCGCTCGGAGGTCGCCAACAGCAGCCCGCCACCACCGTCTTCCGTCGCCGCGATGATCGGCGGCAGCGTCTCGAGACCGACCGCGGCCGGCTCCATCGTCCCAGCCTCGAGGTTCATGGAGAGCAGCCCGGCGCCGAAAGTCGCCACGAGGAACCGCCCGTCGAGAGCAAACACCCACGACACCCCGCGAGCCGGGAAATAGCGATGAACGCCGCTCGCCCGCTCACGGTAGACGACCCCCTCCTGCCCCCAGAAAAAGGTGCCGGACTTGGTGGGCAGGATGTCGCAGAAATTGCACGCCCGCACCCACGCCGGCGCATCCTCCGGCACGAGCGAAACCAAGCGCCACTCGCTTTGCTCGCCGAGCCGGAAGCACCCCCAGGAACCGAACGCCCCGTAGAGGACCTCGCCATCGGGACCGGACGCCACACGGCTGATGTTCGGGTCGTCCCCATGCGCGCGCCGCGTCTTCCGCCACACGGCGTCGTCCAGCACGAACAATTCACCCTGCTGCGCGGCCACCACCCGGCCGAACGGATCGTGCAGAAGCTGGAGGCCCTGGGCCGAACAGCCGATTTCGCCGAACGAATACAAGCGCGTGAACGGCGCCCCCGCGAGCTCCGTATCGCCGGTGGTCTCACCCCGCGCGGGACTGGCCAACCCACCCGCCACCAGCCCGAGACAAAGTCCCGCCAGTTTCCAGGTGCAGCGCGAGGCGCCCCACGCAAAGCGTCGGTCGCGGACAATGCGCTGTGCACGTGGTTGGGGCATGGGGGAAGGGACCGAATTCCGAAGCACCCGCCTTTCGTCGTAAAGGCCCATCAGACATAGTCGGCATACTACTTTGGTAGAAGCCGCTCGACTGAAGCCAACC
This sequence comes from Verrucomicrobiota bacterium, assembly GCA_023446735.1. Taxonomy (GTDB): domain Bacteria; phylum Verrucomicrobiota; class Verrucomicrobiia; order Opitutales; family Opitutaceae; genus CAJCBL01. Next base: position 6,883 of record JAEXPQ010000342.1, on the reverse strand, counting down.
GTCGCCCCGCCGTCCATTCCCGGCTGCGCACGGTCAAAAACGACTGCCCCGGCCGTTCCGCGCCAAGTTACCGACCGAGCGGGAACCCAAGCACCAGCACGCCCGCCGGCGGGAACGCCACCCGGCGGCCGGAAACAACTTCTCAAGTTCGGCCGAAAAGGAGCCGAAATCGGGGTTGACAAGGTTCCGGCGCTCCGGAACCTCGGCCCCTCTTCTTTCCGTGGCTTCGTAGCTCAGTTGGTAGAGCAGTTGACTCTTAATCAATTGGTCCAGGGTTCGAGTCCCTGCGAAGCCACCATTTTCAAAGCCCTGAACTCCAGCGAGTTCAGGGCTTTGTCGTTTTTGCGAAGCCGACGGGGCGAAATTCGTCCGTCCGGCTATCGTCCGGTTCTCCAAGCCCTCAAACGGCCTAGATCCTCGCTCGCGGGGCGCATCGCGTACCTGGGTCGAGCTGGCTGCAAGGCCTGGCCGCCATCTTCAAGCGAAGGCGATCGCCGCCCAACAATCCATCCAACGGCGCCAAGATCGTGGATCCCATCATCAATGAGACCCGCCGCAGGCATCTGTTCTCCTGCCCGTCCCGGCACACCATCGCGGTGAAGCAGGTCGATCTGATCCGGCCGATCCGCGAGACCCACACCGATTTCCCTGGTCCGAAAGCGCCGCGATCGGAACCCCTGCCTCGGTTTCAACCAAGATCCAGTTCCTCCCGGGAACGATCCTCAACGCGTCACCGGTGCCGGCGCCCCGAAGGGCCGCGTGGACCGGATCGCCCGCCGCGTTCCGGTGAGCCGGGCGCACTGGTTCGCTCGGCAATCTGGCTCTCGACGCTTGTCGCCTCGACTCTCGCCTCCCCTGGGCTCCGCCAACGCGTGCCACGGTCCGTCATCCGGCCGCCGGTTGACCACGCCCGCACGCTCACGGCGCCGGATCGGCGACCACGGTGCCTTCGGCGACGGCCGTCCCGGCCCGATTGCGCACGAGCACCACGTAGCGGCCCGACGTCGTCACCGTGAACGACGCGGAGGTCGCGCCCTTCACTTCCGCGTCGTCGCACAGCCATTGATAATCCAGCGGCTCCGTACCTTCGGCCCGCACGGCCAGTGTCAACGGTTCGCCCGGCCGCAAGCGCACGATCGCGGGCGGGGCCGAAACGATCCGCGGCACGGCGGAGCCCGGAATGCCGCCGGTCACGCCGCCCGCGGCGACGCGGATTCGGTCGCTGCGCGCGGTGGCCTGATGTCCACACAGGTCGCTCGCGGTCGCGATGAAGGTGAGTTCGTCGCCCGGCGCGAGATCGGCCGGCGGGCACCAAAACACGCGATAGGGCGGCGTGTCGTCGGTTCCAAGATACTCGCTCTGCCCGGGGCGCGACGCGCGCCGGAGCAGGAAGGTGACCTCCGCGAAGCTGTCGCCTCCGGTAACCTCGGCGCGGATCTCGGGCCGGCTCGGAAACACCTGCCCGTCGATCGTCTTGGCGGAAAGCGCCAACGTGCCACCCGCGCCGGGACTGACGAGCGCCACCTGCAGCGGCCCCGCCGGGACCGGCAGGGCGGCCGCGGCGCGCCACACGGCGAACTCGAGCGGCGGCAACGAGAGCCGCACCGCCCCTTCGGCGTCGGCGATCAGCGACTGGCCGGAGTCCGCGCCGGCGGCGTCAGCAAACGACGCGAAGAGCCGTTGCAGTCGCGCCCCGGAGGGTTGCCCGGTCGGAACACGGGTCGCGAGCGTGGTCGTGCGCGAGTTGTTCAGCGCCACGAGGTACTCGATCCGCTCGCCGCGCTCGATCCGCGAGAAGGCGAACAGGCCGGGCTCCGCCGTGAGCCGCAGGATCATCGCCCCCGTTCGCAGCGCCGGATGCGCCGCGCGCAGCGCGCCCAGTTGCCGGAAGAGCCGGTAGAACGGATGAGTAGGGTCGAACTTGTCGTCGGCGCCGGTGCGAGTGGTCGCGAGCAGAGCGGCGTCGCGAAAATCCGGAGCCTGGGCGGCGAACATGTCCTCGCGGGCCTGCATGTCCACACCGCCGCGTCCGACCATGCCCTGTTCGTCGCCGTAGTACACCACCGGCTGGCCGCGGGAGAGATAGAGCAGCCCGTGGCCGAGGCGCACGAGCGCGGCCACCTGCGCCGGCGTGGCGCCGGGGTTGTCCTGCCGTACGAGGTAGGCGAAGCGGCCGGCGTCGTGGTTGCCGAGGAACGTGGGCGTCGCGTGGACATTGCTGTCGTGGTCGGTGTAGTAGTCGTCCCGCGCGAAGAAGTCCGCCAGCGCCGCGGCGGTGCCCTGCTGCGCGACGAAGCGCCGCGCGGCGGCGAAAAAGCCGAAGTCGAGCGTGGTGTCGATCGGGATGGTTCCGGTCGAGAACTCGGCGAGGAACGCCGGATCACCCGCCTCGTTGTACACTTCGCCGAACTGGAGGAAGTCCGGCCGGCCCAGCTCGCGGGCGCGGGCGCGGATCGCCGGGCTGAACGCCTGCCAGAACGCGCCGTTCACATGCTTCGCCGTGTCGATCCGGAAGCCGTCGACGCCCGTCGTCTCCAGCCACTGCGTGAAGATCTCGATGAAACCGTGCACGACGCGCGGGTGTTCGGTGAACAGATCGTCCAGGCCCGAGAAATCGCCGAGGGTGGAGTCCTCGCCGACGAAGGTGGCATCGCCGCGGTTGTGGTAGAGCGTCACGTCATTGAGCCAAGCCGGGGTTTTCGCGGCAGCCTCGGCGGTGGGCACGCCGGGCCGGCGGGCGAAGCTCGTCTCGGCGGCGAGGGCCGGGAAGGCGGCGGGGGCGTTGAGCCCGTTGAACGCGACCACCCGCTCGTCGAAGGGCCGGCCCGCGGCGTCGCGATACGGCGCGGTCGCCTTGTCGACATACCGCGTGCCGCCGGCCGGCTGGATCACGTCGGCCGTGTGGTTGACGACGATGTCCATGTAGACCTTCAGCCCGCGAGCGTGGGCCTGGCGGACGAACTCGCGGAACTCGTCGTTGGTGCCGAGGTGGGGGTCGACCTGCAGGAAATCGAGAATCCAGTATCCGTGGTACCCGGCCGAGCCGCGCTGCACGGGCTTGTTCTTGAAGGGTGGAGTCACCCACACGGCCGTCACTCCGAGCTCCTTCAGGTAGTCGAGCCGGGCCGCGAGGCCGACGAAGTCGCCGCCGTGGAAGTGCGAGATGCGCGTCGGGTCGAAGCCGTGGTCGTCGGGCCCGCCGGGGAACCCGCCGCGGTCGTTGGCCGGGCTGCCGTTGGCGAAGCGGTCGGTGAGCACGAAGTAGACCGTCTGCCCGGCGCCGGGATGGGTGAGGCGCGGGACGGCCACCGGCGCCATCTCCGGCCCTGAGCGGGCGGCGGCGGCGCCGAACAACACTACGGCAACAATTCCGATACGGCGGGCGGCGGTAAACATGGTGCCGCGAATCTGCCGAGGCGCGCGCCCGGCGCAAACGGCCGGCCCGGGAGAGGACTTGCATCCTCCGGAGAAAACTTAGGCGCGAGCCGACAACCCGACCGCAGGGTCGGACCTAGATTCAAGACCGCCAGCCGTCACCGAAACATCGACACTAGCGAGCGACGCAACGGCGCCCGCTCCCTCGGCAGGCAGGGTCGGCACTCGTCGCCGGACCATGCTCCCTCGGTAGGCAGGGTCGATGCAGTCCGCCGGCGAGCGGCGCCCCTCCAGGAAACACGGCGTCGCTGTCGCCGGAGGGCGTCTGGTGTTCGGCCGGAGGGTCTTGCGCTCAGGACCGCGAGCCTCGCTGCGCCCCGGCTTCGGCGTCGCCCCGGCCGGCCTATCCATGTTTTCTCCGCACCATCGCAGTATTTTGAAAACAAAGCCGGTGGCGGCGCGCGTGGCCGTGCGCACGCTTCCGCCACAACACGGAGCCCCGACCGCCCCCTTCGGCCGTGGCTCGTATCCCAGACACCCCGGCAACCAACAACCGCTCTGCACCCGATCCACCCCGTCATGCACCCGAACGCCAAGCCCCAACCCCAACGCCGCGACCTCGCCCGAGGCCTCGCCGCTTCGCTCCTGCTCCTCCAGGCGCCGCTCACCGGCCTCGCCCAGTCCGACCCCGCCGCGACTCCAGCCAAAGCCAAGGAAGAGATTGTCGTGCTGGACGACTACACCGTCACCAGCGGCTTCGCCGGCAGCCTCGCCGCCGCCGCCGAGATGAAGCAGACGCAGGCGGTCGTCACCGAGGTCATCGCCGCCGAGGACATCGGCAAGCTGCCCGACATCAGCATCGCCGACGCCCTCACCCGCCTCACCGGTCTCACCACCCAACGCTCCAACGGCCGCAGCCAGGCCATCAGCATCCGCGGTCTCACCGGCGACTTCAGCACCGGTCTGCTCAACGGCCGCGAGCAGGTCTCCACCGGCATGAACCGGGCCGTCGAGTTCGACCAGTACCCCGCCGACCTCCTCAGTTCGGTGGTCGTCTACAAGACCGCCTCGCCCAACCTCATCGGCCAGGGCCTTGCCGGCACGATCGACCTGCGCACCGTGCGCCCGCTCGACAAGTCCAGCCGGGTCATCGCCGTCAACGGCTACTACGAGTGGAACCAGCTCGGCGCCCTCACTCCGAGCGCGAGCGCCACCGGCAACCGCTTCAACGTCTCCTACATCGACCAGCTGGCCGACGACCGCGTCGGCATCGCGATCGGCTTCTCTCACTCCAGCAAGCCCTTCGCCGGCGAGCAATTCCAAGCCTGGGGCTACCCCACCGACTCCGCGGGCAACTTCGCCCTCGGCGGCACCAAATCGTATGTGCGCAACAGCGTGCTCGATCGCGACGGCGTGATGGGCGTCCTTGAGTTCAAGCCCAACGAGAACATCCACAGCACTCTCGACGTGTTCTACTCCCAGTTCGAGGAGAACCAACTGCTGCGCGGCATGGAGATTCCGCTCTGGTGGAGCTCCGCGGCGATCAAACCCGGCTACACCGCAAGCAACGGCCTGATCACGAACAGCACGTTCACCAACGTCCAACCCGTCGTGCGCAACGACACCTTCGTGCGCGAGGACAAGCCCTTCGCGATCGGCTGGAACGTCGAGCTGGGCAAGAAGACCGACTGGCCGGTCACGTTCGATGTCAGCTACTCGTACGTATCGCGTCATGACGTTAACCTCGAGCTCTGGAGCGGCGTCGGCTCCCTCGGTGTCTCCGCGAACCCGGACACGATGACCGTCAAGCTCAACCCCGCCTCCATCCCGGTCATCACCTCCACGCTCAACTACGCCGACGGCAGCGTGCTCAAGCTCTCGGATCCGCAGGGCTGGCAATCGTGGAAGTTCCCCACCACCGGCTCCCCGGGCTACTACAAGGCGTTTCAATCGAAGGACATGCTCGCCCAGGCCAAGCTCTTCACCCGCCATGAGCTGGAGACCAGCTTCTTCTCGGCCGTCGAGATCGGCGTCAACTACACCGACCGCTACAAGAAGGACGGCGAAGGTCCCTCCGGTTTCCCGGTCCTGAAGAACGGCGTCGCCACCGCCCCGCTGCCCACGAAGGTCGGCACCACCAGCATGGCCTTCCTCGGCCTCGGCGACATCTACGCCTTCGACCCGCTCTCCGCCTACGAGAGCCTGTTCGACTTCGTGCCCAACACCGGCACCGACTTCGTCGCCCGGCGCTTCCAAATCTGGGAGAAGGTCGGCCAGCTCTACTCGCAGCTTGAGATCAAGACCAAGGCCGGCTCGATCCCGGTCACCGGCAATGTCGGCTTCCGTCTCATCACCACCGACCAGACATCCAAGGGGTACTCCGCCAACGGCAACACCGTCACGGCGGTCGAGGACGGCGACAAGTACACGCAGTTCTCCCCCAGCCTGAACCTCAACTTCGAGCTCACGGACAGCAGCGTCGTCCGCTTCAGCGTCGCCCGCCAGATCGCCCGGCCCCGCATGTACGACATGCGCGCCTCGCGCACGTTCGGCTACGACCCGGCCAAGGCCGACTCCACCGACCTCTCCCAGAGCCCCTGGAGCGGCGGCGGCGGCAACAGCCGGATCCGTCCGTGGGTCGCCGACTCAGCGGACCTCTCCTACGAGCGCTATTTCAAGGACAGCAAGGGCTACTTCGCGCTCACGGGTTTCGTGAAGAAGCTCCGCAACTTCATCTACGAGCAAAACGCGCTGGCCGACTTCTCCGGGTATCCGTTCACCACCACCAGCAGCCCGGCGCTGCAGCAAGGTGTCGTCTCCCAGCCGATGAACGGCGACGGCGGCGTCATCAAAGGCCTCGAGTTCTCGCTCGTGCTCGCCAGCGAGTTGCTCAACGAGAACCTCAAGGGCTTCGGTCTCCAGTTCGGCGCCGCCCTCACCAAGAGCAGCATCAAGCCCTGGGGCCCGACCGGAGGCGACGCGCCCCTGGCCGGTCTCTCCGAGAAGGTCGGCCAGATCACGCTGTACTTCGAGCGCTATGGCTGGTCCGCCCGCGTGAGCAACCGCTACCGTTCCGAGAACCGCCAATACATCACCACCTTCGGTCCCCCGAATCCCGGCGGTGACGTCAGCCCCAGCGGCGGCTTCTCCATGGCCCAGCCCGAAAGCGTCGTCGACGCCCAGCTCAGCTACACCTTCCCGAAGACCAGCCGGCTGAAGAACCTCTCGATCTTCCTCCAGGGCTACAACCTCACGAACGAGCCGCTCGTCACCTACAACAACGACGATCCGCGGCAGGTCATCAACTTCCAGAAGTACGGCGCCTCCTACTCGTTCGGCGCGGCCTACAAGTTCTGACCGGGCACCCGGTTGCTCGCTTCGTTGACCGTTCCGTTCCTGCGGCCGCCGGGGTTCGGGGGCCCGAAGGTGGTGATGTATTGGCGGTTCTCGGAACGGTAGCGGTCGCTCACGCGGACCGACCAGCCGTAGCGCTCAAAGTACACCGTGA
>JAEXPQ010000292.1 GCA_023446735.1 Verrucomicrobiota bacterium | reverse complement strand
GGCCGAGGCGGCGCGCGAGGCTTCGGCGTCTCCGAATGCCAATAACGCGGCGGATGCCGGCCCGGGCGCGACCGCGGTCGGCGCGGCTGGCGAGGCTCTGTCGACGCCGGCGGGGACGCTGCCGAAGGAACGGCGTCCGTTGCTCGAGGTGTTGCATGAGACGGTGGCCCGTTGCGCCGAGCTGATCGGCCAGCCCGTGGTGAACGAGGAGACGGTGGCCGGCTTCATCGCGTCTGCGTTGGCCGAAGGGTGGGGGGCGGACGAAGTTCTGGTCCTGTTGGAGCGGGGCAAGGGCAGTTTCGCGGTGAGCGCAGGCGCGGGGAAACGCTGGCGCGAGTTCAAGCAGAAGGCCGGGTTCCGACGCGAGGAACGCAATGTTCTCGGGGTGGCCGCGGCACGGTGCGAGCCGGTGCTCATTCACGATGCCGCCGATCCGAAGATCGATCCGTACCTGCCGCCGTGGCTGAAGGCGGGCCTGCAGCTGTACTCCTGCGTGATCGTCCCTGGCGGCGACAGCTCGAACTCGCACTCGGTGCTCTTCGCGGGGTGGCGGGTGCGGCAGAAGGTGACGGTGACGCCGGAGGAGATCCGGAGCCTGCGGGCGTTGCTGGGGATGGTGGTCACCGCCCGCCGCTTGGCGGGGGTCTAGGCGGGGCGCACGGCCGCGGGACCGGTCGGGGATGAATCCAAGCACGGGATGCGTGCGACCGCGTCGCGGCGCGGGCGGCTCGCCGTGCGGGCCGCCTGGAAAAACACCTACGGAGGAAACGGGGAAACCCCGAGTCCCGGCGGCTGGCCCTGTATCGCCCGGTTCGGCATGCTCCGGTCATTCCCACGCTCACCATCAGCAGCCCAATCCGCCGATGCGCACCAATCCAACGCTCCGTCGCGCCCGCTTCCTCGGGGCGCTTGCCGCGGCCCTCGCCGCGTTGTCCTCCCTCGCTCTTCCACCGACGATCACCCAACACCCGGGGGTCGTTTCGTCCGCCGCCGGTGCCGCGGCCGAGCTCTCGGTCGTCGCGTCCGGCGACGCCCCGTTGACCTACCAGTGGCGCCGCCTGGGGCATCCGCTCCCGGACGCCGACCAACCGGCCCTCCAACTGTCGGAGGTGGAACCCGCCGATGCGGGGTTCTACGACGTGGTCGTGACCGCGAACGGGGAGAGCACGGTCTCGCAACCCGGGCGCCTCGTGGTGCATCCAGCGAGCACCGCCGACGTCTACCGCGCCGACCCCGGGTTCGGGTTTGTCGCCGAGGGCGGCGGGGCAGCGGTGATGGCGGCATGCTTGACCGTTGGCGACGCTGTGTTGGTTGGCGGCACCTTCTCGACGATCGCCGGCAACCGCCGCGACGGGTTGGCCCGTTTCACTTCCGCGTTCGAGCTCGACCTGGAGTTCGCGCCGGCGGTTGCCGGTTCGGTCTTCGCGATCGCTGTACAGAGCGACGGGCGGATTGTGATCGGCGGCGGTTTCACCCATGTGAATGGCGTGCCGCGCTCCTGTCTGGCGCGCCTCAATTCCGACGGCTCCCTCGATCACGGTTTCTTCCCGGGCGCGGGACTCAACGGCAACGTCTATGCGTTGCTCGTTCAGCCGGACGGCCGGATCGTCGCGGCGGGGACGTTCACCACGGCCGACGGCGTTGCGCGCGGGCGCATAGCCCGCTTCGAGGCGAACGGCGCGCTTGATCCGACGTTCGCCACGGGGGCCGGGTTCGACGACTTGGTCAAGACCTTGGGGCGTCAGCAGGACGGCCACATCGTCGCCGGCGGACGCTTCGGCCAGGTGCACGGCACGGCGGTCGGGCGGATCGCGCGGCTCGATGGTAACGGAGGTGTGGATGTGAGTTTTGGCGGCGGTTCCGGCGCCAACGCCGACGTCGAGTCGCTCGCGGTACTGGCGAACGACTCGATCTTGGTCGCCGGTGCGTTCTCTGCTTTCAACGGCGTGCCGGCGAACCGGGCGGTGCGGCTGACCGCCGCCGGGGCCCGCGACGCCGGTTTCGCGGCGCCGGCCTTGATCAACGGCGCGCTGCGCGCGATCGTTCCGGCACCGGGGGGCCGGATCTGGATCGCCGGCGACTACAGTTCCACGGCGCAGCGCTTCCTCAATCGGCTCCTGCCCGACGGGACCCTCGACGGTACCTGGAATCCGGCTGGCACGGTTCGGGTGAACACCAGCGTCTACGCGGTCGCCGCATACGGCGACGGGCGGGTGGTGGCGGGCGGCGCGTTCACGCAGCTCGGAGGAACCGCAAACAGTGCCGGCGGCGTGGTCCGCTACAACAACAACGCCACCCTGTCCGAGGCGGCACCGGACGGCGGCTTCCGCCAACCGGCGGGCGTCGCGGTCGCGGTGCCCGCGCCGGGGGGGCGCTGGTTGGTTGGCGGCACGTTCACGCACATCAACGGGGTCGCCCGCAACCGGATCGCCCGAATCCAGGGCGATGGTACGCTCGATGCGACCTTCGATCCCGGCTCCGGTTTCAACGCCCCTGTGACCGCGCTCACCCGCCAAGGCGACGGACGGATCCTGGTCGCCGGCCAGTTCTCGGTGTTCGCCGGCGAGCCGGTCTACGGGACGGCGCGGTTGGAGGAGTCCGGTGCATTCGACGAGAGCTTTGTCCTAGATTCGCGGATTCAGGGCGACATCGCGACCTTCGTGGTCCAGCCGGACGGGCGCATCCTGGTCGCCGGCGGATTCTCCACCGCCTTCGACGGCACCCGCAGCAGCGTGGCGCGCCTGTTCGGCGACGGCGCGCTCGACGAGAGCTTCGATCTCGGCCCCGGGGCGAGCGGGGCGGTGGATGCGTTGGGACTGCGACGCGACGGCTCGATGGTGGTGGGCGGACGGTTCACGGAGCTCGGAGGCGTGGCGCGTGGGCGGCTCGCACTGCTGGGGCCGACCGGCGCGCTCGACGCGGCGTTCAACAGCGGCGCCGGGTTCGACGCCGCGGTGGCTGCGGTGCAGTTGCGGGCGGACGAGTCGGTGCTGGCCGGCGGGGCGTTCACAACCCAGGACGGAGCGCTGCGCCGCGGTGCCGCCGCGTTCGGGGCCGATGGCGCTCCGGTGGCGGGCTTCAACTCGGGCCCGGGCTTCGCCGGCGGTGTGGTCTCGGGACTCGCGCCTCTGCCCGACGGACGCGTGGTTGTGTCGGGGACATTCTCCGCTCTTGATTCGCTCGCGATGCGCGGCTTGGCCAGGCTTGCGACGGACGGCAGCCGCGATCCGGCGTTCGCGGCCTTCGATCTTTCGGTGGGGGAGCAGCGCAACGTGCTGTTCACGGGTGACGGGCGGCTGCTGCTGGTGAACGCCAACGCGGCGTTCGTTGGCGGACGCCACCTCGGTCTGGCGATGCTCACGGCCGGTGCTTCGCCGCTCCCGATCGTCACCGCGGCGCCGGGGTCGCGTACGGTGGTGGCGGGTACGCCGGTGGTCTTCGCGGTGGCGGCTTCCGGCGCGCCGACTTTGCGCTACCAATGGCGGAAGGACGGCGTCGATCTGTCGGGACAAGCGGCCGCCACGCTCGATCTCGGCGCGGTCGGTCCTGCGTCGAGCGGGACCTACACGGTCGTGGTCGCGAACGACCACGGGCGCACGGAGGTCGCGGCGGTGCTCACCGTGGTGGCGGCGACGAGCTACTCGGAGTGGGCGCTCACGGCCTTCGGCCCGGAGGACTTCGCGAATCCGGCGGTGGCCGGGGCGTTGGCCGATCCGGACGGAGTGGGCTTGGTGAATCTGCAACGCTACGCCTTCGGGCTGGCCGCGCGCGGGCCGGTCGCGCCGCCGGTGGAGTTGTTGACCGTGGAAGAGGCCGGGCGGCGCTATGTTGCGGTTCGATTCGATCGCAGTGCGACGGCCGAGGATCTGCTCTACACTGTGGAGGCCAGCGCGGACCTCTCGACCTGGACTACGGTGGAGACGCTGGGGCCCGGACTGCCGCAGGAACGGACGATTCGCGATCTGGTCGCGCTCGACGCCGCGCCGCGGCGTTTCCTGCGCGTGCGGGTCGAGTTGGTCGACTGAACCGCGGCCGGACGCGTGCGGGCCGGGGGCGGATCCGCGGCAGGATCCGCGCCTCGGCGGCGAAGCGGGCGGAGGCGGCGGTGGAAGGCGCCGAGTTCGCACCGGCGGCTTGCCTGTGTCGGTGCGGCCGCGTGCAATCCCGCCGCCACATGATCCTCCGCCGCCTCGCGCTCCAGAATTTCCGCAACATCGCCTGGGCGGAGCTGGCGCTGCCGGAGGCGGGTGCGGCGTTGATCGGGGCGAACGGGCAGGGGAAGACGAATCTGCTCGAGGCCGTCGGCCTACTCACGGCGTTGCGGTCGTTCCGGCAAAGCGACAACCGCCTGCTGATCGCGCACGGCCAGCCCGAAGCGGCGCTGCGGTTCGAACTGGAACATGAACGCCACGGCGCCACGGCCGTCACGCTGCGGCTGCGGCCCGACGGCAAACAGGTCGCGGTCGACGGCAACGAGGTGGCGCGCTTCGGCGATTTCCTCGGGCAGTATCCGACCGTGCTGTTCTCCTCGCAGGACAACCAGCTGATCCGCGGCAGCCCGGCAGCGCGGCGCCGCTGGCTCGATCTCGTGCTTGCCGCGATGGACGGCGACTATCTCGACGTGTTGCAACGCTACCACCGCGCGTTGGACGGGCGGAACCGTCTGCTCAAGGACCGAGCGGATGCGGCGCAGCTCGCGGCCTTCGAGCAACCGCTCGCCGCCGCCGGCGCCGCTCTCGCCCGCGGCCGCGTGGCCGGGGTGGTGGACCTCGCCGCGCGCCTGCGTGCCGCTTATGGCGTGATCGCACCCGGGGGCGAGGCGGCGGATCTGGTGCTGGAATCGGACGTCGCCGAGGCCGAGGAAGCCGGGCTCGCGGCGCTCTGGGCCGCCAATCGCGAGCGCGATCTGCTGATGAAATCGACATCTCGAGGGCCGCACCGCGACGACATCGATCTCACGCTCGACGGGCGTTCGAGCCGCGATTTCGGCTCGGAGGGGCAGCAGCGCAGCCTGGTCCTCGCGCTGCGGCTGGCCCAGTTCGGCCATTTCCGGGAACGTTCCGGTGTGCGGCCGCTGGTGCTCGCCGACGATGTGCTGGGCGAACTCGATTCCGGCCGGCGCGCGCGGTTTTGGACGGCGATCGAAGCGGGCACGCAGGTGCTCGCGACCGGGACCGCGTTGCCGGAGGGAAAGCGTCCGGAGTGGGCGGTGTTTCGGGTCGAGCGCGGCACGTTCGTTGCTGAGGGGTGACCATGCAGACGAGCGCCGAAGGTCGAGGGGCGAGGGCCGAACCGGCAGCCAGCAGGCTGGCCCCAGAACGGGTGTCGAGACCAGCGGCGAAGATGCGGGCGCTCGTCGCTCGACTCTTGTCGCTCGACCGAGTCATCACTGCGGAGGCGGCACAATGATGGATCTCTCCACCGGGCAATGGATCGGGCTGGCGGCGGTGGCGTTGCTCGCCGGTCTCTCGAAAGGCGGGGTGGCCGGTCTCGGCGTGCTGGTGGCCGCCGTGGCGGCGAACGTGTTGCCGGCGAAACAGGCGAGCGGTTTCGTGCTGCCGCTGCTCATCTCGGGCGACCTGCTCGCGCTGTGGTTGTTTCGTCGGCACGCGGGGTGGGGCCACCTGTGGCGGCTCTTTCCGTGGACGGTCGCCGGACTGCTGGTCGGTTGGTTCACGATGGGCCGGATCGACGACGCCCACGCGCGGCTGCTCATCGGCGCGCTGGTGATCGCGATGGTCGCGGGGCATCTCGAGTCCCGGCGCCGGGCGAAGTCGGCCGGGGGGCCGCCGCCGCCGCCCGACTGGCTGGCGCCGATCGCGGGCCTGCTCGCGGGCTTCACGACCCTGGTGGCCAACGCCGCCGGTCCGGTGATGATCGTCTACCTGCTCGCGATGCGGCTGCCGAAGCTGGAGTTCCTCGGCACCTCGGCGTGGTTCTTCTGCATCCTGAATCTGGTGAAGGTTCCCTTCATGGCGCAGCTCGGCCTGGTCGACGGCGGCAGCCTGGCGACCAACGCGCTGCTCGTGCCGTTGGTCGTGGCGGGGGCGTTGGCCGGCCGCTGGATTGCCGGGCGGCTCGACCAGCAACGATTCGAGCTGCTCGCGCTGGCGCTTTCCGGCTTGGCCGGTGTGAGATTGCTCGTCGGCTGAGGTGCCCCCACGCTCCGCGCACCATGGCCCGCCGCAGCGTACGCGATCTCTGGAAGGCGAAACTCGAAGGACGGCTCGCGCCGCCGACGGTGCCGGCGGCGTTGGTGCGTCCGGCGACGAAGGGCGTGGGGGCCGTGGGCGCGGTGCTGCCGCAGCGGACGAACTTCACCGGTCGCGTGCTCGGCATCGACCCGAGCCTGCGCGGCACCGGCTTGTCGCTGGTGGAGATCGCGGGGGGGCGGCAGCCGCTGGTGCTGCTCAGCCGCACCGTCAAGGTGCCGCCCAAGCACGACATGGCGTACTGCCTCGGCGAGATCTTCCGTGCGGTGGCGGACGTGCTGCGCGACCACGCGGTGGACCACGTGGCGCTGGAGAAGACGATCTTCGTCCAGAACGTGGCGACAGCGCAGATCCTCGGCGCGGCGCGCGGCGCGGCCATCGCGGCGGCGGCGCTCGCGGAGAAGCCGGTTTTCGAATACCCGCCGTTGCGCGTGAAGCAGGCCGTGGTCGGGGTGGGACGGGCGAGCAAGGAGCAGATGGCGCGCACCGTGATGGCGCTGGTCGGCCACGGACGGGCGCTCGGCTACGACGAGGCGGACGCCACCGGCGTGGCGCTTTGCCACGCCTTCACCTGGCGCGGGTGAGCCGCGGCCTCGGCGGTGGCGTGACGGGCGGAACCGTGACCCGTGGCGCGGGATTCATCCCGCGATGGCGGGGCCGAGCTGGCTTGGCGGCTGCGTTCGCTTGGTGGCCTTTGCGGGCTGGAACCCGCATCACCGGCGTCCCCTGCGATCAGATACCTCTTCTCGCTCTCACCCGGGGGCTCGGGCCTCGGTCGCGGAAGCCCCGATGCGCCTCAGCCGCTGGCCGCGCCGCCCAGCACCTTCTTGAGAATCTTGCCGAGTTCGCCGACCCGGAACGGTTTCGAAAGGTAGCCGTGGAAGCCCATGTCGAGGTAACGCCGCATCATGTCCTCGCTGTCGTAGCCGGACGAGATGATGGCGCGCAGCTCCGGGTAGAGCTTCTTGAGCTCGCGATAGGTCTCCTCGCCGCCCATGCCGCCGACGATGGTGAGATCGAGGATGACGCAGTCGTAGGGACGGCTGACGTTGAGGTAGCGCTGGAAGAGGGCGATGGCGTCCTTGCCGTTGCGGGCGACGTCGAACTTGTATCCGAGGTTCTCCAGCATGATCCCGGTGAGGTGGAGAATCTTCTCCTCGTCGTCCATGACGAGGATGCGGCCGGTGCCGAAGCGCAGGGTGGGGGCCTCGCGCTGGATCTCGGCGACGGGCTGGTCGGCGCGGGGGAGGAAGATCGAGAAGTTGGTCCCGCTGCCGACGGTGGAGGTGACGCCGATCTGGCCGCCGTGGGTCTTGACGATCGAGATGACCGTCGCGAGGCCGAGCCCGGTGCCGGTCTTCTTGGTGGTGAAGAACGGCTCGAAGATCTTCTGGAGGATCTCGGGCGGGATGCCGGCGCCGTTGTCCTGGACCTCGAAATGCACGTAGTCGCCGGCGGCCAGCGGTGGGACATCGCCCTCGCGCAGGCTGGAGTTGTAGGCGCGGACCCAGACGTTGCCGCTGCTGTTCGGCATGGCCTGGATCGAGTTGATGATGAGGTTCTGGAAGACGCGGATGATCTCGGCCTTGTCGGCGTGGATCATGTGCAGGTCGTCGGCGACCTGGAGCTCGACCTTGACCGGGGTGCCGACGGCGGCGAGGCGGACGGACTCCTGGAGGATGTCGGCGGGGTTGAGGATCTGGCGCAGATCGGCGCCGCCGCGGGCGAGGGCGAGCAGTTGGCGGGTGAGGGCCTTGGCGGCGATGCACCCCTTCTCGGAGTCCTCAAGCTGGGAATTGTCCTTGGCCTCGCGCGCGATGGAGATGCCGCCGAGGATGGTCGTGAGCAGGTTGTTGAAGTCGTGCGCGATGCCGCCGGCGAGCAGGCCGAGCGTCTCGAAGCGATTGGACCGGATGAGCTCGTCGGGGGTGAGCGTCATCTCCTCGGGATCGCGGAAGACGAAGACGGCGCCCTGGATCTTGCCGTCGGCGTCCTTGACAGGCACGCACGTGAAGACGATCCGCCGCAGGCCGTGGTCGACCGGCAAGGAGTGCTCGTCGTTGAGGGGGACGATGTCGCCGTGTTCGACGACGCGGACGATGGGGCTCTCGATCCGGAGCTGGTTGAGGCGGTGGACCAGCGGGATGAGGTCGGCGGCCGCCTTGCCTTCGCTCTGCTCCGGGGTGGTGCCGAGCATGCGGGCGGCGCGGGCGTTGAGAAACACCACGCGGGCTTCGCGGTCGGCGACGACGACGCCTTCGCTGATCGCGTCGTACGAGGAGCGCAGGAGCAACGGCGGCATGCGGGCCGGTGCGCCCGGGGTGGCCCCGGGGACGAAGAAGCCGATGGCCCGTTGCAGCGCCTTCTTGCGATCGAAGCTGCGGACGATCGTCGCGTGGACGAGCAGGGGCTCTCCGCTCTTGGTGCAGAGTTCCAAGGTGTCGCGCCAGACGGCCACGCCCGGGGATTGCTCCGCCATCCAGGCCTGGGCGCCGCGGGCGACTTGTTCGGCCGGGAGGAGGTGGGCGAAGCCCTCGGGGCTCGCGCTCAACTCCGACTCGCGGTAGCCCGCGAGCTTGCGCAGGGCCGGGGAGAACCAATAGGTGCCGTTGCCGAAATCGAGATCGAAGGCGGCGAAATCGCCCTGACGGCCGAGGGTGTCGAGGCGTTCCTCGCTGGCGATGCAGGACTCCTCGAACTCCTTGCGGTCCTGGATGCTCGCCATGGTGCCGAGCACGCGCATCAAGGCCCCGTCCTCGCCGAACATCTGGAGCCCGTGGCAGACCACCCACTCGTAGGTGCCGCCCTTGGTGCGCATCCGGAATTCGGCATTGAAGGCGCGGGTCTGGTTGTTCGATTTCCGGTCGGCGTGGTCCGGGGCGGCCGCCGAGTCCTCGGGGTGGACGAGGTCGCGCCAGGTCGTCTCCTGGTTGGCGAGGTCCTTGTCGAGGAAGCCGAGCAGGTTCTTCCAGGCGGGGGAGTAGAAGAACTGCTGGTTGGCGAAATCGAGGTCGAAGAAGCCGAGCTGGCTGCGCTCGATCAACGGGGCGAAGCGCACGCCCGGTCCCGCGGCGGCCCCGGCGAGTCCGTCGCTTCCGCCCGCGAGCCGGCCGCCCGCGGTCGCCTTGCGGGCGTGGGCGAAATAGGCTGCCGGTTCGGTGCCCGCGATCTTCTCGATGTGCACGGTGACGGCGAACGGCGAGGAGAGCTTCGGCTGCGCGGCGAGCGTCACCCCGGTGGGGGCGCTGCCGGTATCCAACAACGCCAGCCACTGGGTCTCGAGCCACTCCGGATCGGAGGAGACGACGTCGAAGACGAAGAGGTTGGAGAACGAGTCGCCGTGCAACGCACCGGGGTCCACCTGCCACCACTGGCTGGCGGTGGCGTTGGCGTACTGGATGGTGCCGTTGGCGGTGAGAAGGAGGGTGGCCTCGTCGCTCACGGTGGGCGGGATGGGTGGCGGGTTGGGCGCGGAGCGCGGTGCGGGTTCGGCGGGAAACTAGGGGGTTCCCGACGCGACCCAATTCGAAAGTCGTGAAAAATCGGTAAGCACCCGCCCGGCCGGGGCCGACGGCGGGCGCACCCGCGGCGCGCGTTCAGCGGGCGGGGACATGCCGGTGGTCGCGCCAGGAGCGCGTGCGGGCGGCGAGAAACTGGATGAAGGCCGGGTGGTCGTTGAGGCAGGGGATCTGTTTGAACTCGAGGCCCCCGGCGCCGAGGAACGTCTCCTTCCCCTCGGTGGCGATCTCCTCCAGGGTTTCGAGACAGTCGGCGGTGAAGGCCGGGGTCATCACGAGCAGCTTCTTCACGCCGGCCCGGGCCAGGCGCACGAGCTCGCGATCGGTGAACGGCTCCAGCCACGGTTCGCCGGGCAGGCGCGACTGGAAGGAGAACGAATACCGATCGGCCGGCACCCCGGCGCGGGCGGCGAACGCCTTCACGGTCCCGAGACACTGGGCGCGGTAGCAGGTCGCGTGGGCCGGGCTGGCGACGTTGCAGCAATCGGGCACGCATTGGCAGTGCGCGCGGGACGAGTCCGCCTTGCGCAAGTGCCGGACCGGCACGCCGTGGAAACTCAGCAGCAGATGGTCGAAGCCGCCGGCGAGGTCGGGCGCGGACACCGCGTGCAGGGCCTCGATGTAGTCGATGTCGGCGAAGAACGGTTGGATCGTGGTGAACCGCAGCTGCGGGGCGACGCGGCGCGCCTCCTCAAAGACCTTCACCACCACCGTCTCCCAGCTCGACATCGCGTAATGCGGATACTGCGGCACGAGGAGCACCTCGCGCACCCCCAGGTCGCGGAGCCGCTCGAGCGCCCCGGCGATGGAGGGTTCGCCGTAGCGCATCCCGGCGAGCACCGGCAGCCCGACGGCGGCCTCCAGCTTGGCCCGCACCTTCTCGGTGGTGACCAGCAGCGGCGCGCCTTCGGGCGTCCAGACCTGCTTGTACGCGTGGGCGGATTTCTTCGGGCGCACCCGCAGGATGATCCCTTCCAGTAGCAGCCAGCGAAACCAGGCCGGGTAGTCGATCACTCGTTCGTCCCCGAGGAACTCGCGCAGGTAGCGGCGGACATCGGGGATCGAGGTCGAGGCGGGAGAACCGAGGTTGACCAGCAGAACGGCTTGCTCGGGCATGGATCGAAGAGGTCGCCAGACCCCGGGGGTTGTCAACGGCCAAGGCTGGGCGAAAACGCTCCCGTCGGGCCGGTTTTTGCCCAAGCGGCGCGACCGCGGGCCGGGCTTCATTCGTGGCGCGGAAACGCCGGGGCCGCTGGCATCGCGGTTGCTAGGCCGACGCGACGGATGAGCACTTGCGACTCTTGTTCCGAGAAATCGGGCGCGCCCGCGCCCCAGCCGCCGCCGGATCTCGCCGGCGGCTGCCGTGTTTTGCAGGAGTTCCGGCTGTTGCACGATGTGTCGGCCACGCTGGCGCAGGGGCTGGAGTTGCGCGATGCGGTGCAGCCGCTGTTCCGCAAGCTGGCCGAGACCACAGCCCTGCGGCGCGGCCTGCTCACGATCGTGAACCGCGAGAGCGGCGAGCTGATGGTGGAGGAGATGCAGGACCGACCGCATGCCGACCACCGCGACAAATCGATGCGCGAGAAACTCGGCGAGGGCTTTCTCGGCCGGGTGGCGACGATCGGCGAAGCGCTGGTGCTGCGGGAGCTCAACCACATTCCGGAGGACGACTGGAGCACGCTGGAAAAGAAGTTGTTCGCCGAGGCCCGAGCCCAGGGCGAGAGCTTGGTCGCCGTGCCGATCCGGCACGGCAGCGAGGTCCTGGGAACGCTGTCGTTCACGCGGCCTGCGGCCAGCGAGTTCGTGCTGACGGTCGACGCGCGCTTCCTCGTGCTCGTCGCGGGGCAGGTGGGCTTGGCGGTGCGCTTCCGGCAGATGGCGAAGGAGCGCATCGACAACCTGCGCGAGGAGAACGAGCGGTTGCAGCAGCAGATCGCGCGCAGCTTCGTGCCGGAGGGCATGACCGGGCACTCGTCGGCGATGCGCATGGTCTATTTCCACATCGACCAGGTGGCCGATTCGAAGACGACCGTGCTCATTCGCGGCGAGACCGGCGTGGGCAAGGAGCGGATCGCGGCGGCGATCTGGTCCGGGAGCGGCCGGCGCAAGAAGCCGTTCGTGCGCGTCAACTGTGCCGCCCTCCCGGAGAGCATCATCGAGAGCGAGCTCTTCGGCCACGAGAAGGGCGCCTTCACGGGCGCGCTCGCGCTGCGCAAGGGGCGCTTCGAGCTGGCCGACGGCGGCACCATCTTCCTCGACGAGATCGGCGAGATCTCGGCCGCCACGCAGGCGAAGCTGCTGCGCGTGCTGCAGGAGGGGACGTTCGAACGCGTCGGCGGCACGCAGTCGATCCGCGTCGATGTGCGCGTCGTCACCGCGACCAACCGCAACCTCGAGAAGATGATCGAGGAGGGGCGCTTCCGGATCGACCTGTACTACCGGATCAACGTCTTTCCGATCTACGTGCCGCCGTTGCGCGACCGGCGTAGCGACATCCTGGAGTTGGCGGACCATTTCCTGGAGAAGTACGCACGCCAGAACAGCAAGAACGTGGTGCGCATCTCCACCCCGGCGATCGACATGCTCATGGCCTACCACTGGCCGGGCAACGTGCGCGAGCTGGAGAACACGATCGAGCGCGCGGTCCTGCTCTCCCAGGATGGCGTGGTCCACGCCTTCCACCTGCCGCCCACGCTCCAGACCGGCGAGGCGTCGGGCACCGCGCCGCGCGGCACGCTCGAGCAGGCGGTGGAGGCGGTGGAGCGGGAGATGATCGCGGAGGCGCTCAAGGCGCACCGGGGCATCATGGCGAAGGCGGGGCGTCAGCTCGGCCTGACCGAGCGCATCATGGGCCTGCGCGTGAAGAAGTACGGCATCGATCCGGAGCGGTTCAAGACCGACCCCGTCGCCGCCGCCGTCGAGGCGAAGCGCGGCGATCGGCCCTCGGATTCCGTGAGCCGCTGATGCACGCTCATCGACGCTGATCCGGAACCAGCCGATGTCCGGAATGGATCGGAGGTTTGACCGCGGATGGCGCGGATTCCCGGCCGCCGTTATCGTTCTCGTTCTCCTACTCATTCTCGTTCTCTCGCTTCCGTCCCGTTTCCTCCTGCTCCTGCTCGTGCTCCTGCTCGTGCTCGTGCTCGCGCCGGGTTCTGGGTGCCGGGTTCAGAGTTCAGGGTTCAGAGTTCAGGGTTACGGCAGGGGGGGGCGGGTTTCCGGTTTCGAGTTTCGCGTGGCGGAAGCGTCTCGCTCCCGAGCCGTTGCCGCCGTCTTCGCCGTAGCTGGAGCGCGGCGCGCTTTAGTCGTCGCTCGCCGGACTCAGTGAACCGCGAACGAACGCGAATAGACGCTAATCCGGAACCAGCAGATGCCCGGAACGGATCAGACATTTGACCGCGGATGGCGCGGATGGCGCGGATGACGCGGATTCCGGCGATGATCATCGTTCTCGTTCTCCTACTCGTTCTCGTTCTCTCGTCTCCGTCCTACTCCTGCTCCTACTCGTGCTTGCGCCGGGTTCAGGGTTCCGGGTTCAGGGTTCAGAGTTCAGGGTTCAGGGTTACGGCAGGGGAGTTTCGGGTTTCGAGTTTCGAGTAGCGGAAGCGTCTCGGTTCCGATCCGTGGTGGCGGTCTCCGCCGTAGCTGGAGCGCGCCGCGCTTCAGTCGCTGCATGCCGCGGGCTTGCCATGCTCCGCCCTCTCTGCGCCTCCGCGTGGCAATTACTCCGAAGCCAGACTCCATCCGGCCTCACGCAGAGCCGCTGAGTACGCGGTGCACGATCGCCGGGTTTGGGTCAGTTTGCCGCTCGCCCGTCCTGCTTCGAGGTAGGCCTTCGCGTCGCTCACCGACGCTCGTTTGCGCGCCGCCTTGCATTGTCCGAGATAGCGGATGATCGACTGTCCGTAGCGGTGGCGTACGTGGGCATCGAGCGGCTCAAGGTCGAGAATCGACTTCCAGCCCGGGAAAGACACGGGGAGGCGCCACGCGGCGGGTTCGGTGTCGGTTTTCGTGGTTGGGTAATTGCCGACCGCCGGCTTTCCGCGCGGAGCTGAGATCCTCTCTTGGTTCATGGTAAACAACTTCCAGTGTGAAAGAACCAGGAGGGGCGGCTGGGCCGCGCGAGGGCGACACGGTGATATGACGCAATCGGCCGATTTTGCAACCTCATGCGCCGGATACGCCACGGCGTGGCCCCTCGTGTCGCAAGCCCTTGAGCACCAGGAGCGCCAGCCGCTTCTGTCCATTCGTCCCACGGCCTTCGCCGGAGAAGCACCTCTCGGCCGGTTGCGTGTTTTCCGGGGTCGCGAAGGCCGGGCACACCACCGGTCGTAATCTGCACTTGTCATGAAACTTCCGGGGCACCAGATAGTTGGCATGCCACCCCTGACGCCGTCGTTTCCGTTCCGTCCCGCAGCGGCCCCCTGTTATTAATCCGGCAAAATGATAGCGCCTCTTTCTGAAATGTGCTGTGCTTGAGGTCATGAAGGAAGACGGACGCAAAATGACCAAAGAACAGCTCGGCGCGGCCCGCCGACGCGCGATGCAGTTGGTG
>JAEXPQ010000142.1 GCA_023446735.1 Verrucomicrobiota bacterium | reverse complement strand
CAGCACCGGCGGCCGGAGCGGCGGCGCCAGCGGCCGGAGCAGCGGCACCGGCGGCGGGAGCGGCAGCACCTTCGGCGGCAGCGGCGGCACCGGCGGCGGGAGTGGCTTCCTCCTCGGCGGCGGGAGCGACGCAGGCCACGACCGGCTGCTTCGGGTTGTCGAGGAACTCGACGCCCGCGAGCTGCTTCATCGCCGCCACGTGGATCGACTCGCCCACCTTCAGGGCCGACACGTCGACTTCGATGAATTCCGGCAGATCCTTCGGCAAGCAGCGGATGCGCAACGAGTGCGTCGAAACATCAAGAATACCGCCTTCGTTCTTCACGCCGTCGGACTCGCCGACGATGCGAACGCCGACATTGATCTCCATGTTCTCGTTGGCCGCGACTTCGTGCAGGTCGAGGTGGAGGTACTCGTCGGTGAGCGGATCCTTCTGGATCTCCTGGATGAAGGAAATCGCGTCGCGACCGTCCGGGCGCTTGAACTCGATCAAGGTGGCCGAACCGCCGATCGCCTTCAGGAGGCGGCGGAACTCCGGTCCTTCGACGGCCAGCTGCACCGGCTCGGTGTGCTTTCCGTAGAGGATGGCGGGGATCTTCCCGCTCGAACGCAGACGGCGCGAGGCACTGCGACCTTTGCCCTCGCGGGCGGTGACGTTGAGCTTGAGCTGCTTCATGGAAAATACGGATTTGTGGTGGCTGTATCCCCCGAAAGAGGGGCAGGCCGAGGTGAAAAGGGCCGGACGCTAGTAGTCGGATTTCCGAAATCAACCAAAACTTTCGCGGGGCCGCGTTTTCGCAGCCCAACCGGCGAACGCGCGGAGCAAAAACAGCGGCGGCCTTGCAGCAACCTGTAAAACCGCCGACCCGCCACGGCCGGAGTTGCGCCGCGGTTCGCGGCCCCTTTGCGTCGGTCCCCTCCCCCCGGAGCGCTCGGCAACCTCGCTCCCATGCATATTCCACTTCCGCTCTCGTGCGCCGCACCGCGCGCACTCGTTTTCGTGTCGATGCTCATCGGCGCCGCCGCTTCGTCACGCCTGCCGGCGACGGTCGACCTCGATCGCGACGGCGTCTCCGACGTCTGGCGCTCCACCCATCTCGGCGCCGGCCCGGCGGCGGCCGACCCGGATGGCGACGGCGCCGACAACCGCGCCGAGTCCCTCGCCGGGACCGATCCGCGCTCCGCCGCCAGCCACCTCTCCGCCCGCGGGGAGTCCGACCCCACGGGCCGGTTGTCCCTGCGCTGGCCGGCGCAACGCGGCAAACGCTACCGGCTCGAGGCCTCCCCCGATCTCGCCACCTGGACGGTGCAAGGCGATCCGCTCGACGCCACGGCCGATGCCGACCTCGAGCGCGTGGTCCGCACCGCCGGAGCCGCCGCCCCGGCGCGCGAGTTCTGGCGCGTCGCCGTCGAGGATCGCGACACCGACGCCGACGGTTACACGGATTGGGAGGAATACCAGTTCGGGGGCGATCCGCTCACCGCCCAGATCCCGCTCCGCGCACCATTCTATGTCTTCGCCAACTGCATGAGCGGCCACACCGCCGCGGAGATCATCGCGCGTTGCCAGGCCCACGGCTACAACGGGGTGGTCACCGACGGCTTCAGCCCGGAGTTCCTCCAGCAATTCGCCGAACATCCCGAGGTCGTGTCCGGCCGTTTCCGCCTCCACGCCGCCTACTGGTGGAACCAACTGGCGAAGTCGATCGACGAGAATTTCATCAACCGCTCGCTCGATCAGGCCCGGCGCATGGGCACCGAGATCTGGATGACGCTCGAGGCCACCGACACCACCGCCAACCGCGCCCTCGGCATGGAGCGCTACAAGCTCATGGCCCGCCTCTGCCAGGCCAAGGGCGTGCAGTTCGTGGTCTATCCGCACGACGGCTGCATCTGGGAGACCGCCGCCGAAGGGAAGCAGATCGTCGCCGACCTCGCCGCCGCCGGGTACCCGGGAGTGAAGATCACCTTCGGTTTGTACCATGAACTCTGCGACGGCCAGGGCGGCAAACTCGACGACACCGCCGCCGCCGTGCAGGCCGCCACCTCCACCGTCGTCATCTACGGCACCAACACGGCCTCCCCCTGGAACATCCTCCCCTTGGGCGAGGGCACCTACGACATCGGGCCGTTCCTGCGCATCCTCGATCGGCGCGGCTACACGCAGCCCGTCGCGTTGCTCACCTGGGGGCTGCCCTCCCCCTCGCCCACCGACCCGAACGCCCACCTCGCCCGCTCGATGCGGAAGTGGCGCCAATCGATCGCCGCCCCGTCCTCTCCCTAGCTCCTGCTCTTCATCGTTCTCGTTCTCCTCCTCCTTCTCGTTCTCTCCCTTCCGCCTCCACCGGCCGACGGGCCTTAGGTTTCCGGGTTCGCGTTTCGAGTTTCGAGCAGGGTCGTCCGTCATCCGCCCTCCGTCATCTGTCATCCGTCGTCTGTCGTCCGCCATCTGTCCTCCGTCCTCCGTCCGCCCTCCGGTTTCCGCCCACTTGCCACCTGTCACTTTGTCACCTGCTACTCCGGACACCGCCCTCCGCCCGCGGTCCTCCGTCATCTGTCCGCCATCATCTGTCCTCCATCATCTGCCGTCCGTCGTCTGTCGTCCGTCATCTGCCGTCCGTCGTCTGTCGTCTGTCATCCGTCGTCCGTCATCTGTCGTCCGTCGTCCGTCATCTGTCGTCCGTCGTCCTCCCTCCGTCCTCCGCCTTCCGGCCCCCCCTCCGCCACGATGCGCCACCTGTCCCCCCTTGCCCTCCTGCTCCCGGCCGCACTTCTCGCGCCGGCCACGCTCCACGCCTCCCTCGACCTTGACCACGACGGCATGTCGGACGTCTGGGCCGCGGCCTACCCGGCGGCCAACGATCCGGCGGGCGACACCGACGGCGACGGCGCCTCCAATCTCCTCGAGTCCCAAGCCGGCACCGATCCTCTGAACCCGCAGAGCCGTCCGTTCACGACCCTCGCCCCCGACGCCGGTGGCAACCTCGTCCTGCGCTGGCCCGCGTCTCGTCACAAAAATTACGTCATCGAGTCCTCGTCCAACCTCACGGCCTGGGGCGACGACACCTCGCCCACCCTCGGCGTCGATGGCGAAATCTCGCGCACGGTGGGTGGTGCAGTCCCCCTTCTGGGCCCCTTTTTCAGGCTCCGCTTCCTCGAAAAAGACCAGGACTCCGACGGCCTTTCCAACGCCGAGGAGCTTCTGCTCGGCTCGCGTCCCGACCAGAAGGACTCCGACGGCGACGGCCTGCCCGACTACTGGGAAACGATCTACGGCGCGAACCCGCTGGTCGCCGATGCCGGCTCCGACCTCGATCACGACGGTTTCTCCAACCTGCAGGAATACCGAGCGGGCACCGACTGGTCCGTCGCTGAACCAATCCTCGCGGGCGGCCCCCGCATCTTCTGGGCCTCCCAGCCGGTGAAGCCCGACGAGACGATTCTCGCCACCTGCGGAGGCACCGACATCGGCACCACCGCCGAACTCGCCCGTCTCGCCGACGGAGCCCCCGGCCTCCCGCCCGCCCCCGAGTTCGACCCGGCGACGTGGAACTGGACCGCCGTCGCCCCGCACACCGCCACCCCCCGCAACGTCACCGTGACCGTACCCTCGGATTGGACACAAGGCATCTACGCGCTGCGCGTGACACGCGGCGGCCAGGCCAGCCCCGCCCGGCTGGTCAATCTACCCGATCCGTGGTTCGTGCAGGGCGATCAGGGCGACACCGCCACGCCCGGCGGCTCATTCGTCATCGCGGGCAACTGCCTCGCGTTCTCCGGCGCCACTCCGCGCGCGGTGCTCCTGCGCGCCGGCCATCCCGCGGTCGAACTCACCGCGCCATCCCGGGTCGGCACACAGGCACCGAAGACCGGCAGCGCCCCGAGCGTCGGTTTCGCCCTGCGCTACACCGTCCCCGCCGGCACCCCGGCGGGCGACTACTCCCTGTACCTCCACAACGGTTACGGCGGTCCGGCCGGCTGGGTGAAGTTCACCACTGCCATCGAGACCCCGATCACGACCGTGACCGTGCGCGCCGCCGAGCCCTGGCCCGCGACCACCTACAACCTCACCGCGATGGCCGGCGCCAACGACGACGAGCGCTTTGCCGCCGCCTTCGCACTGGTGAAGGCCAACGGCGGCGGCCGCGTCCACATCCCCGCGGGCACCTACACGCTCACCCAGCGCCTCATCCTCCCGCGGCGCACCGTCCTTGTCGGCGACGGCCCCGACAAGAGCATCGTAAGCTGGTCGGCGAACCCACCGATAAACGATCCCGCCTACGACGACAGCGGTTGGGGCGTCAACGGGATCGTGCACGGCGAGAAGACCTCCCCCGGCAACACGACCCTCTCCTTCACCGTAACCTTCGCGCTCGAGAATCTGACCCTCCGGTCGAGCCCGACGTTTCTGGGCAAGCTGGTGATGCGGAACGGCGTCACCGAGCCGGGCTGGTTCCGCAACACCCATCTGGAAATAGCGACTCCTTCGCTCTCCGAAGGCCGGCCCATGGCGCTCTACCTGCAGGACGCCGCCAACACGATCATCGAGGATTGCGTCATCTCCTCCCCCAACCACTGCATCTACACCCTACGAGGCGTCACCTACATCCGGATATCCGGATCGACCTTCCGGTTCCGTGGCATGAACATCTCGTTCAGCGGCGGGGGCCACAACCACGTCATCTACGACAACGTCTTCGAGATGTGCGGCAATCCCGATGAAAACGGCTGGAACTTGCCCAAGAACAACGTGCCCAACCCCGGGTTCTTCTTCGCCTGCTTCAATAGCCAGCCCTACTGCCGCGACCTGCTCCTCGCCAACAACTGGAGCGAGAACAAACTGGAGAAATTCATCGCCGCGGAAAACCGCACAGAAAAGTACTCGGTGCGGGAATACGTCGGCTACTCCACCGATGGCACCTCCGGCGGCTACACCGGACCGATCGCCTCCGCCGCCGGCACCACCCTCGTCGTGCCCGGCACCATCACCCACTACTCCGCCGTCAATCGCGCCCCCAACTGGGAAGGCTCGGTCGTCCAGATCCTCGGCGGCCGCGGTGCCGGCCAGTGGCGCCTGGTCGTTTCCGCCCCCTCGAAAGGCAGCACCATCACCGTCGACCGCCCGTGGGACATCGAGCCCGACGCCACCTCCACCATCGGGCTAAACGAGTTTCTCGGTCGCACCATCTTCATCGACAACAACTACGCTGCCGAGCCGCTCCATCAGGACTACTATTGCACACTCGACAGCATCAAGGCCTCCAACGCCTACGGCGTCGTCAAGGTCCCCGGGGCGCCCTCCGGCGACCCCACGCCCAAGGCCGCCGTCCCCTGCTGGACCGGCCGCCACTACTACGGCACCATGCCCGGCTGGCATCTCCAGGTACTCGACAACACCGTCGTCCGCGGCGAGAGCACCCACTTCCTGTCCGGCGTCATGGCTCCGACTGTTGGTTACAGCGGCGAGGTCGGCGCCGCCCACGTCTACCGCAACAACATCAACCTCACCGCCAAGCCGTTCACCCTCAAGCTGACCAGCGAAGGTGGGCGCTTCTCCGGTGCCCTCCTGGAGCACAACCAGGTCGACTCCATCGCCCTTGAAGGTCGTTTCAAGCCCAAGCAATGGGCCGACCATCCCTACGCCGTCTCCGGCGTGCTGCTGCGCCAGAACACCCTGCCCGGCTCGACCTCCGCCCCGCCTATCAATCCGGGTAGCACGGGCACATCCGCCAAGCCCACCGGCACCATCCCCGGCACCGTTGTGCTCCCCTGACCCCGTCCTCCTTCCCCTCCTTCTCATTCCCCTGCTCCTTCTCATTCTCCTGCTCCTGCTCGTTCTCCTCCGCCCGCCCTCCTGCTCCCATTCAGTGCTCCGTGTTCGAAGTTCCGTGTTCAACGTTCGGATTCCGCTCTCCGCCCCCATGCGCCACCGCCTCGCCCCGCTCTTCGCCGCCGCGCTCCTTGTCGTCGCGCCCGCCGCCCACGCCGTTCTCGACCTCGACCACGACGGCCTCTCCGACATCTGGCAGGCCGCGTATCCTGCCGCCGGAGCCGATGACGCCGATCCCGACGGCGACGGCTTCTCCAACCTCCTCGAACAGATCGCCGGCACCAACCCTCTCTCCGCCGCCAGCCGGCCCCTCGTCGCCCTCGAGCGCGACGACTCCGCCAACCTCGTGCTGCGCTGGCCCGGCCTGAAAGGGAAACGCTACTACATCTCCCAATCCCCCGACCTCAAGCAGTGGAGCCTCCTCGGTTCGTCGGTCGGAGGAAACGGTTCGGACCTCACCCGCGTCGTCCAACCGACCGGCTCCGCCTTCTACCGCGTCACCGCCTTCGACTCCGACGGCGACGCCGACCTCCTCACCGACTGGGAAGAGGCCCAGCTCGGGCTCGACCCCGCCAGGGCCGACACCGACGGCGATGGCATGGACGACTTCTGGGAGTCCGACCACGGCACCAACCCCGCCCTCGCCAACGCTTCCGCCGATCCCGACGGCGACGGTTTCTCCAACCTCCGAGAATTCGCCGCCGGCACCGACCCGCAGGTCCGCACCCTCCCCGTTCCCGGCGGTCCCATCGTGTTCTGGGCCTCGCAGCCCGTCGCCCCCGACCAGACCATCCTCGCCACCTGCGCCGGCACCGACCTCGACTCCACTGCCGAGCTGGCCCGCCTGCCCGACACCGCCCCCGGCTCGCCGCTCGCCGCCGCCCCCGCGCCCACCGGCTGGACCGCCCTCACCCCGCACACCGCCACCCCGCGCAGCGTCACCGTCACCGTACCCGGTTCCTGGAAACCCGGCGTCTACGCCCTGCGCCTGAAGGAGGCCGGCACCACCGGCCCCGTGCACCTCGTCAACCGCGCCGATCCCTGGTTCGTGCAGGGCGACCTGGGTGAAACCGCCACGCCCGGCGGCTCGCTCACCGTTGCCGGCACCTGTCTCGAGATCGTCGGCCCCGGCTCCCTCGGCCCCCGCGCCGCCCTGGTACGCAACGACACCGTCGCCGCAGAGCTCGTCGAGCCCGCGCGCCTCACCACCAGCACCGGTTACGCCCTGCGCTACACCCTCCCCGCCGCTCTCGCCGAGGGCGACTACCAGCTCTATGTCCACAATGGCTGCGGCGGCGCCGCCGGCTGGGTGAAGTTCACGACCTTCGTCCGCTCCCCGGTCGACACCGTCACGATTCGGAAAGCCACCGCCTGGCCGACGAACCCCTTCACCGTCGAGGCGCCCACCGGCACCGACGACGACGCCAAGTTCACCGCCGCGCTCGACGCCGCGGCCGCCGCCGGCGGCGGCATCGTCCACGTCCCCGCCGGCACCTACGTGCTGACCCAGCCCCTGCTCCTGCCGCGCTTCACCGTCCTGAAGGGCGCCGGCCGCGACCAGACGCTCGTGCGCTGGGACACCAATCCCCGTGCCACGATGCCCAAGCTCGCCGGCCTCGTCATGAATCGCGTTTTCACTCAGGACGAACCGTTCGGCCTCGAGGACATCGCCTTCACCATCACCAACCCATCGTACTTCGGCGCCGTCGTCTATCGCGGCTTCACCCGGACCCCGACCACTTTCCGCCGGCTGCGCCTCACCGCCCCGCGCCTCGACACTACGCTCGAGGACAACATGCCTTTCGGCCTACACCTGCGCAGCACGGCCAACCTTCGCGTCGAGGACGTGGAAATCATCGCCTCCAAAGGAATCTTCGGTCGCGACGACGTCCGCCACATTTCCATCACCGGCTCACTCGTTCGGTATAACAACTTCGGTTTCAAGTTCAGCGCGATGAGCCACAACCTCATCGTCGCCGGCAACACCATCGAGGTCACCGGCCCCACCAACGGCAACACCAGTCTCTGCCTCACCCCCTTCCACTCCCCCACCGACCCCTACTGCCGCGACGTCCTCTGGATCAACAACACCTACCCCGAAAGTGCGG
The DNA here is from genome assembly GCA_023446735.1 of Verrucomicrobiota bacterium. GTDB lineage: Bacteria > Verrucomicrobiota > Verrucomicrobiia > Opitutales > Opitutaceae > CAJCBL01. Next base: position 8,143 of record JAEXPQ010000142.1, on the reverse strand, counting down.
AACTCGTGAGCAACGCGGCCACCGATACCCGCCACATCTACCAAGGCCCCGTCGTGAGCATGACCGGCAGCACCATGACCCTCGCTGCGCCCACCATCACCACTAGGGACGGGAAGCCGGCGACCAAGGACTGGGCCGGGGCGGCTGCGGTCCTCATCGCCGGCCGCGGCGCCGGCCAATGGCGCTACCTCCGCTCCGTCCCCTCTGCGGCCACCACCGTCGTCACGCTCGATCGCCCGTGGGACACCGCTCCCGACGCCACCTCCACGGTCACGATCGTCGAACTCCAGGATGGCGGCTATACCGCCGACGGCAGCGAGGGCATCTACCGCGGCGCCGTCGCCGCCGTGAGCGGCACCACCATGACCCTCGCCGAACCGACCCTGAGCGTCGCCGGCAAAGGTGTTCCGGCTGACAAATACAACTGGACCGGTGGCGTGGCCCTGATCCTCGACGGCCGCGGCGCCGGCCAGTGGCGGCACGTGCTCGGCGTCACGAAGGGCACCACCTCCGTGACCATCGATCGCCCTTGGGACGTCGCGCCCGACGGCACCTCTACCGTCTCCATCATCTCGATGCTCGGCCGCTACCTGATGGTCGACAACGACTACCTCACCGAGGCCCAACACGACGACTACTACGTCGCCCTAGACAGCATCAAGGCCGGCAACCGCTGGGGGCGCACCGGCACCGCGGGCGTCGCCACCACCTGGACCGGTCGCCACTATCAGGGCACGATGCCCGGCTGGCACATCCAGTTCCTCGCCAACACCTTCGCCGGCGAAGGCGACTCGTCGTTCAAGACGCTCGTCAACAACGAGCTCAAGTCCGACTACGACGGCGTCGTCCTCGCCGCCCACGTCTACCGCGGAAACCGCGAGACGCCCGCCGGCCCCGGCGCGACCAGCTTCCAGTTCCGCACCCTGCACGGACGCGCCGCCGATGTGCTCTACGACTCCAACGCCGTCGACGCCTTCACGTTCCGCGCCAAGGGCAACGAGCCTATCCACGTCGGCGGCCTCCTCCTGCGCCGCAACACCCTGCCCGACGGCACCACTCCGCTCGTCCCGCAGCCCGCCGGCACCATCCCCGGCGCCACCATCGTCCCCTGATCCTCATCCCCCGGGCTCCGATCGTTCTCGTTCTCCTACTCGTTCTCATTCCGTCCTCCACCCCGCCCCATGCGTCTGATCCCTCCCCTCCTTGCGCTCTCCCTCGCGCTGTTGGCCGGACCTATTGTGCGCGCAACGGTCGACCTTGACGCCGACGGTGTCTCCGACATCTGGCGCGAGTCCTACCCCGCCGCCGGCGCCGCCACCGCCGATCCTGATGGCGACGGCGCAACCAACCGCGCCGAGTCCCTCGCCGGCACCAGCCCCTTCTCCGCCGCCAGCGTGCTCGCCGCCACTCCCGTGACCGACGGCTCCGGCAATCTTGTGATCCGTTGGCGCGGCCTGCGCGGCAAACGCTACCAGATCGAGTCCTCCACCGACTTCGCCGCCTGGACCGCGCAAGGCACCGCCTTCACTCCCGCCGCCGACACCGATCTCACCTCGATCGTCCGCCCCGCCGGTTCGACCGCCGACACCCGCCGTTTCTGGCGCATCTCCGTCTCCGACCTCGACACCGACGCCGACGGCTACAGCGACTGGGAGGAGAACCAGTTCGGCGGCAACCCCGCTGTCGCCCAGCTCCCGCTCCGCACGCCCTTCTACGTCTTCGCCAACGGCAACTGCATGGGCGGCCTCACGCCCGCCGCCCGAATCGCTGTGTGCCAGACCTTCGGTTACACCGGCATCGTCCTCGACGGCTTGAGCCCCGAGTCGCTCGCGGAGTTCGCCGCACTTCCCGCCGTCCAGTCCGGACAGTTCCGCGTTCATGCCGCCTACTGGTGGCACAACCTTGCCAACACTCTGAACGAGACGTGGCTCGATGGGTGCCTCGATCAGGCAAAGCTCATGGGCACCGAGATCTGGGTTACCATCTTCGCCTCCGACTCGGACCCGAACCGCGCCCTCGGCATGGAACGCTACAAGCGTTTCGCCAACCGCTGCCAGGCCAAGGGCGTGCAGCTCGTCGTGTATCCTCATGATGGCTGCATCTGGGAGACCGCGGCCGAGGGCAAACAGATCGTCGCCGACCTCGCCACCGCCGGTTACCCGGGCGTGAAGATCACCTTCGGCCTCTACCACGAACTCCGCGAAGGCTGGGGCAACAAACTCGCCGACACCGCCACGGCCGTGAAAGGCGTCACCGCCGATGTCGTTATTTACGGCACCAACTCGGCCTCGACGTGGAACATCCTCCCCCTTGGCGAGGGCACCTACGACGTCGCCCCTTTCCTCAAGATTCTCTCCGACCAAGGCTTCACCCAGCCCGTCGTCCTGCTCACCTGGGGCCTGCCGCAACCGTCACCGGCCGATCCAAACGCCCACCTCGCCCGCTCGATGAAGAAATGGCGCCAACTCATCGCCCCGACTCCGTAACCGCCCCCTCGTTCGCCAGCTCCACACTGGTTCAGAGTTCAAAGTTCCGTGTTCAAAGTTCAATGTTCGAAGTTCGTTCCGCCCTCCGTCTTCCGTCTTCTGTCCTCCGCTCCGCCCCATGCGCCCGTTCGCCCGTCTCACCGCCCTCGCCCTCGCGCTCCTCTCCACCACCGCCCTCCGCGCTACCGTCGACTTCGACGGCGACGGCATCTCCGATATCTGGCGTGAGACCTACCCCAATGCCGGCGCCGCGACCGCCGACCCCGATGGCGACGGCGCCGCCAACCTCGCCGAGTCCCTCGCCGGCACCAATCCGCTCGATCGCACCAGCCGTCTCGTGGCCTCCGCCCCCGAAACCGACGCCTCCGGCAACACCCTGCTCCGCTGGTCCGGTGTCGCCGGCAAACGCTACCGCATCGACTCCTGCACCGACCTCACCAACTGGACCGAAGGAACCGAACTGCTCACCGCCACGCAGAGCCCCCGCCTGGTTCGCGCCGCCGGCGCGGCCCCGCGCCCGCGCCAGTTCTGGCGCGTCGCCGTGGTCGACACCGACTCCGACGCCGACGGCATCAACGACTGGGAGGAAGCCCGCCTCGGCTCCGATCCCGCCGTACCCGCCATTCCCCTTCCCGGCCACTTCGTGCCCTTCGGCATGTGCTTCGGCAGCAATCTCACCGCGGCACAGCAGATCGCCCGCTGCCAGACCCGCGGCTTCACCGGGCTTGGATACTCCGATTTCACCCTCGCCAAGCTGGAGGCCTTTGCCGGCCACCCCGAGGTCACCTCCGGCCGCTTCAAGATCTACAACGCGTTCTGGTTTCCATTTTTCAACGTCGCCCTCGACACCGTCGCGCTCAACGACCTCGACAAGAAGCTCGTCGAGCTCGCGAGGATGAATGCCGCCCTCTGGCTCGCCATGGACTCCTCCAATCGCGAGGAGTCCACCCTCGCCACCGGCGCGCAGCGGATCCGAACCATCGCGGAGCACTGCCGCGCCAAAGGGGTGCAACTCGTGCTCTACCCGCACGGCGGCGCGCTCTACGACGACGCCGAAGCCGCCCTCGCGATGCGCAACCGTGTCGGCCTCCCGGAGATCAAGATCTCGATCCACCTCTGCCACGAGATCATGGCCGGCAACGGCGCGCGCATCGCCGAGGTGGTTGCCGCGGTGAAGAACGACATCGTCCTCGCCTCGGTCAGCGGCTCTTCCATCGCCGTCAACGAGAACGACAACTGGGCCAGTCAGATCCAACCGCTCGACCGCGGCGACTACGATGTCCGCCCCTACCTCCAGGCCCTTGCCGACGCCGGCTACACCGGCCCGATCGAGCTCCAGACCTTCAATCTCGGCGATCCCGGGGCGACGCCCACCGCCACCGACCACCTCACTCGTTCGCTGAAGAAATGGCGCACCCTCGTCGCCCCCACCGCGCATCGCCCCTGATCTCGCCTGCAGAGTAGCGAGTAGCGTGCATCCTCCTACTCCTGCTCCTACTCCTACTCCTGCTCCCCGAGTGGCGCTACCACGCGACCAGCACCCTCCGCCTCCGCCCTCACTCTCATTCCCCAACCAGCACCGCCTGCTCCGCCAGAAACCCCACCACCCCGCGCGTCACCTTCGTGGCGAAGGCGTAATTGATGTAGCCAGCGGTATCGACGCTGTCGGTGGGCTGATGGATGTTGGGGTCGCCGTGGTCCCACCAGTCGTTGTTGTAGACCTCGCAGGCGGTGAACCCGGCGTTCTCGAAACTGAGATGGTCGCTCATGTCCGCCGTCTGCCGGATCACCATCACGATCCCCTGCCCGTAGCGGTCCATCGCGGCGGCCACCTGGTTCTCCATGGCGAGATGGTTCGCCGAATCGATGCACAGCTTATGGTCGCCGCCGTCCTGCGCGATTGTGTCGACGTTGAGCATGCAACGGACGTTGTCGCTCGGGTGCGCGGCGACATACGCCGAGCTGCCGACGAGGCCGCCTTCCTCGTTGTCGAACGCGATGATGCGCAACGTGGCCTCATAGGAGCGCGCGCCGAGCACCTGCGCGGCCTCCATGATCGCCGCGGTGCCGCTGCCGTTGTCGTTGGCCCCCGGATTGCCCACCGAGTCGTAGTGCGCCCCCACGATCACCAGCTCGTTGGGCCGCACCGTGCCAAGCTTCGTCGCGATGACGTTCGTCCGGGTGGGCCCGCCGGAGGCAAACGCCTGCGTGGTGACCGTGAAGCCGCATGTCTTGAAATGCTGGATAAGCATATCCCGCGCCGCGATGAGCTGCGGGCTCGGGGCCCCACTGAGCAGACCGCGGTTGTCACCGAGGTGCGTGAAAAGCCGGTCGCGGAGATTGACGGTGTAGCGGGAGAGACTCACCTGATCGACCAACGCCGCGATCGAGGACACCGCGCGCACCACCGCGACCGCCTCACCCGAGGCCACCGTGCCCGCTTCCCCCGTGACCAGGACCGTGAAACGAGCTCCGTTGTCGGCGACGGTGAGCGGCGGCGGGGTGTAGCTCGCGCCGGTGGCACCGGCGATCGACACGCCGTTCTTGCGCCACTGGTAGGTGAACGGTCCGGTCCCAGTCGCGGTGACATTGAACGTGGGCGACCGGCCGGCATCGACCGTCGCACCCGCAGGCTGCGCGCTGATCTCGGGCACGACATTGCTCTTGATCGAGACACTCAACCGGAGGAACTCCCGCGCGCCGTCGGCGTTCACGGGCGCCTCCCACGTTTCAGCGACCCCGTCGTCGCCCACCTTCGCCGCCGGCACGCTCGTCCACGAGGCCCCGACCAGCGTCGTTGAGCGCTCCACTATCGCCGCGATGCCAGTCGCCCGTCGGTCGCGCGTGTATCGGAACACCCATCCTCCGTCTCCGCTCGAAGTCGCGAGCACCGGAAACGCACCTGACGCCGCCGCGGCGTTCGGCGCCAGCCCGAGCGTGTACCTGATCAGATTCGGTACGCCGTCGCCGTGCGGCATCGCGTCCGGCCCGCGCTGCGCCGCGTCCGGAATCGACGCCGCCCAAGCTGCGAAGGGATTGGGCGCCACCGGATTCACGGTCAGAAACGCGCTCGCGCTCGGCGTGCTGCCCGAGGAGTCCGTTACCACCACGCTGAACACCGCCCCGCTGTCCGCGAGCGTCGTCGCCGGCGAGGTGTAGTCCGCCCGGTCGGGCGCACCCAGGCTCGCACCGTCGCGCCGCCAATCGAAGTGCACCGTTCCCGTGCCGGTGGCCGCCACCGCGAAACTCGCCGTGGTCCCCGCGGTGACCGTGATCGGTTGCGGCGCCTGCTGGATGGCCGGCGCGGCCGGCGCACTCGCCCCGCCTGCAAGCCACACGACCGCAGACACCCCGGCACCGAGACACCAACGAAAGCTTTTCATGGAGGAAGAAAACCGCGGCCCTTCTCGACGCCCCTGGAAGCCGGCCGTCACCGGCAGCCGACCAGCGGCACCGGCGGGGCAAGTCGCGAACAAGAACCGATTCCTGCGCCGGTGCCTCCACCGACACAACGCACTCCCTTCGCCACCGCGGAAATTGATCCGTTCTTCACCACCGCGCCCCCACCGGTGCGGACGCCCTGTGCCTTCCCATGGAGGTGGAGGCTCGCACCTCCCCTGGTGTTCGGGCCACGCTAATACCGACCTCCACGTTCCACCCTGCTCCTCCAGCCCGCGCAGCCCGCCCCGCCGTGCACCGGCCGCGCCATCGCACCGACCCGTCGTCCGCCACGCCCGCGCCCATGGAGATGGCAGGATGGTGTAAAAGTCCCGCCCAACCCTCCGTGCACTTGCTCCATGCCTCGGGATTCTGGAGACTCCTCGTCCCGATCACCACCACCATGCATCCCCTCTGCGCCCGCGCCTGTCTCCTGGGTACGCGCCCTCGCCTTGCCCTCGGCCTTCTCGCGCTCCTCGCGCTGGAGCTCGGATGCGGCGCCGCGCCCTCGGCCCCCTCACTTTTCGTCGACCCGGGCGTGCCCCACGCAAACTTCGCCGGCGACATGGAACTGCGCTGGCACGGCGCGCTCAACCGCCGCTACCGCATCGAATCCTCCACCGACCTGCGCACGTGGAGACCGGAGGGCCAGGCGATCGGCCTCGGCCGCGAGTGCCGCTTCGTCGTCAAGCGCCGCTACGTGCCGCCGGCGAGCGACCCCGCCAAGCCCGATCCCGAGGTCCGCAAGTTCTGGCGCCTCACGCCCTTCGACTTCGACTCAGACCACGACGGCACCTCGGATTTCGACGAATCCCGCCTGGGCACCGATCCGTTTGCGGGCACCCGCATCCCGCTGCGCTCGGAGTTCGTCCCCTTCGGCCTCTGCCTGAGCAACAGCAACTGGTCGCGGACCGCCGCCGCGCAGATCGAAGTGTGCCAATCCCTCGGTTACACCGGCTACGGTCTCCCCTCCTTCGGCTCCGAGGCGCTGCTCAAGTCGTTCGCCGACCACCCCGAGGTTTCCTCCGGGCGGTTCCGCATCCACAGCGCCCTCTGGTGGGCCAGCATCAACGACACCTTCGACTGGGCGACGATCGACAAGCGCCTCGCCCAGGCCGCCCGCATGCACATGGCGGTCTGGATGGTCGTCGCCGGCACCAAAGCCACGGAGGACATCGAAAAGGCCTATACCATCCTCAAGACCACCGCGCGACACTGTGCCGCCCAGCGAGCCAAGCTCGTGCTCTATCCCCACGAGGGCACGACGTTCGTCAGCGCCACGGAGGCGCGCACGCTGCTGCTCCGCCTGCGGGCCGACCCGGAGCTTTCGGACGCGGAGAAGGCCTGCTGCAGCATCTCCATCCACCTCTGCCACGAGCTGAAAGCCGGCAACGGCGCAGGCATCGCCGAGGTCGTCGCCGCCGTGGCGCCGTACTGCACGCTCGCCTCCGTCAGCGGCGCCGAGGCCGACACCCGGACCCGCGGCGGCTGGACCTCGGGCATCCGTCCCCTCGACCAGGGCAACTACGACGTGCGCCCCTTCCTCCAGGCCCTCGCCGACGCCGGCTACACCGGCCCGATGGAGTACCACACCTACAACCTGCCCGACCCGAAATACGACGACCATTTGGAGCGCACCCTGATCCGCTGGCGCCAGCTCGTCGCCCCGCCCGCCCCGTAGCCCTCGTGGGTTCTGGGTTCAGGGTTCTGGGTTCAGGGTTCAAGGTTACGGCCGAGGAGTTTCGGGTTTCGCGTTTCGAGTCTCGGGTAGCGGAACGTTCTACGTTCCGAGTGGCGGAAGCATCTCGGTTCCGCTCCGCGCTCTTCGTCTCCGCCGTAGCGGGAGCGCGCTGCGCTTCAGTCGCCGATCGCCGGATTCAGTGAACCGCGAACGAACGCGAATAGACGCTAATCCGGAACCAGCAGATGCCCGGAACGGATCAGACTTTTGACCGCGGATGGCGCAGATGACGCGGACTCCCGGCGATGATCATCGTTCTCGTTCTCCTACTCATTCTCGTTCTCTCGTCTCCGTCCTATTCATCCTCCTACTCCTGCTCGTGCTCACGCCGGGTTCAGAGTTCAGGGTTCGGGGTTCAGAGTTCAGGGTTCAGAGTTACGGCAGGGGAGTTTTAGGTTTCCGGTTTCGCGTCTCGGGTAGCGGAACGTTCTACGTTCCGGGTGGCGGAAGCGTCTCGCTTCCGAGCCGTTGCCGCCGT
>JAEXPQ010000116.1 GCA_023446735.1 Verrucomicrobiota bacterium | reverse complement strand
CGCGCGTGAGCGGCATCCAGCCGAGGATGGCGCGCAGGAGGGTGCTCTTGCCGGCGCCGTTGGGGCCGAGGATGGCGGTGAGGCTGCCGCAGTGAATCTGCGCGGTGACGCTGTCCACGGCGAGGCGGCGACCGTAGGCGACGGTGACGTCCTGCAGACGGATGATGTCGTGCTGGTGCAAGGGACCGGGGCAGCAGCACGGAGGGCAGACGGCGGAAGCCGGAGGACGGACGACGGACGGCGGAGTATCGCGCGAGACGGACGGGAGAGGACGGAATTCGGAAGGCGGACTCACGGAATGGGATGAAGGGAACGAAGGATCGCAGGACGCGTCGACAGGGAAAGCGGCTGCTGCGGGCGCATCACTTGAGCGCGGAGACGATGCGGGTGGTGTTGGTGCGGATGAGGTCGAGGTAGGTCTCGGCGCCGGAGCCGGGGACGCCGAGACTGTCGGTGAACAGCGGCTCCGCGAGACTCACGCCGGCATCGGCGCCGATCTGGCGGACGAGCTTCGGGTTGGTGGTGAGCTCGAAGAAGACGGCGGGGACTTTCTCGTGACGGATCTTGTCGATGATCGCGGCGAGGGCGCGGGCGTCGGTCTCCGCGGAGGCCGCGATTCCAGCGACGGGGATGGTCTCGAGACCGTAGGCGTCGGCGTAGTAGCCGAGCGAGTCGTGGGACGTGACGAGTTTGCGGCGGGCGGCCGGGATGATGGCGATCTGTTCGCGGACCCAGCGGTCGAGGGAGTCGAGTTCGGCAAGGTAGGCCTGGGCGCGGGCCTCGTAATGCGCGGCGGCGGCGGGGTGGGCGCGGGCGAGGGCGTCGCGGAGGTTGGCGACATAGGTCTTCACGGCCAGCGGGCTCTGCCAGGCGTGAGGATCGGGGGTGGCGTCGGTGGACGGTGGACGGTGGGCGGTGGACGGAGACGATGACTCCGCGTCATGGTGGTCGTGGGCGCAGGCGGCGGTGTGCTCGTGGTGGGCGGCGGCGGCCGGGCTGGAGTTCGGCGTTGCCGAGGGCTCGTGATCGTGATCGCCGGATTCCTCGTGGTGATCGTGGGCGCAGCCGCCGGCGCGGGGCGTGAGGCCGGTGGTGGCGACGAGGGTCGTTCCGCGGAAGCCGCTGTTCTGGGCGAGGCGGAGAACGGCGGGTTCGAGGTTGAGCCCGTTGACGACCAGGAGGTCGGCGCGGACGAGGTGCCTCACGTCGGAAGGGCGGGGTTCGAAGGTGTGCGGGTCGGCCCCCGGCGCGACGAGACAGTGGGTACGGACTTGGTCGCCGCCGACCTGGCGCACGAGGTCGTCGAGGATGGTGTTGGCGGTGACGACGAGCGGGACGGAGTCGGCGGGCCGGGCGGGCAGGAGGCCGGCGGTGGTGGCGACGAGGAAAACGAGGGCGGCGAGTGGGCGCATGGCGGGAGGTTGGTGCAGGAAGGAGACGGTAGCAAAGTCGTCAAGCGGGGTGGCAGATAGGCGGTCGATGCTGGTCGAGTGGCGATCGAAGACGGGGGCGCGAGGGTGGCGCCGCGGCCGGAATGTGCGCAAAAAACGGTAACGGATGGGTGAGAGGGTTGTGAAGAACCCAGATCGGCATTGCCGGCGGACGGATACTGGACTACATGGGGCGTGCTGGCCCGCTTGCGAGGCCCGGCGCTGTTCTGCCCCACAGCCATCGGAGCAGCCAAACCCCAACCAAACAAGGATCGTCATGCGCGCTGTTGTCTTGTCTGCAGCTGTCGTGGTCGCCGGGACCGCCGCGGTGTCCGCCCAGATCGTCGCCGATTCGTTGCGACTCGCCTACATGGGAACCGTCACTCGTTACGATACGCTGGCCGATGCCCAAAACGGCACCAACGCGGTGGCCGCCGGCGTGCTGGCGCCGGAGAGCCGCGACCTCGTGCTGAGCTACCACGAGGGGACAGGCACGCCCGCGCTCTGGATCGGCACCGGTTGGTATCTGACGCCCGGGGGCGTCACCTACGGGCAAGGCAATCCGAACAACCAGAATACGGGGTTCGTCCAGTTGATCGACAACTCGCTGGCGTCGGTGGCGGCGAGTTCCGGCGCATTCGATGCCGCGCTCACGACCTTCACGCTCAACCTGAGCGGCGCGAACGCCCTGAGCGGCACCGGGACGCTGTACAACACCCGCTTGTGGAACACGACGGCGAACGAGGGCCAGGGCGGGACGTTCCTGTCCTACGAGTTCGAGCTGGTCGCGAGCGGCCTGTCCCCGGCCGTGTGGGACGGCGGCGCCGGGATGTACATCGCCCAGGGCGATCCGACGGGGATGAGCGGCCGGTTCCGCGGCGTGTTCCAGAACACGAGCGCGATCTCGACCTACAACGGCTACTACACCTTCGACTTCAGTCTCAACGCGAATAGCTGGGCCGAGGCGAACCAGCCGGCCTTCAGTCCCACGACGTTGCCGGAGAATCAATACCGGGTCAGCACCTTCGCCTCGGCCATCCCGGAGCCCGCGACCTACGCGATGCTGTTCGGCGCCGCGAGTCTGGCCTTGGCCGGGTGGCGCCGGTGGCGGCGCGGCGCGGCCTGAGCCAAGTTCGTCCGTCGAGGGTCGACACGACGCGCGTCGAGAGCCGGAGTGCCCAGCGAGACTCCGAACAAATCAGCGCACGGGATCAGCTCACCGACGGTCTGGCGCTCGTCCCTCGAGCCTGGACACGTATAGGGATTGCCCGCGGTGTCAGCGCCCGAGGCCGGCCGACCGCCGGCCTTTTTCGTCGCCAAACACCGAGAGGCGCGGGAACAGGGAAACAAAAAGGGCCGGCGGTGAGGCCGGCCCGGCAAGGTGGAGACGCGGGCGTCGCCGCTCAGAACTGGTGCATGAAGAGACCGTCGCGCAGCTTCGGCTCGAACCAGGTGCTCTTCGGCGGCATGATCTGGCCGGCGTCGGAGATGTCCATGAGCTGCTCGATCGTCACGGCGTGCATCGAGAAGGCGATGGCGGCGCGGCCGGCGTTGACGGCCTCCTCGAGGTACTTGGTGCCGCGGATGCCGCCGACGAAGTCGATGCGTTTGCTGGTGCGCGGATCGTCGATGCCGAGGAGGGGATCGAGGACCTTGTCCTGCAGGAGGCTGACATCGAGGCGGGAGACGGGATCGGCGCCGGGGGGCGGGTTGAGCGCGAGGGCGTGCCACTGGCCTTCCATGTAGAGGTGCACGCTGCCCGGGGCGGCGGGCGCCGGGGAAGTGGTGGATGTGACGGCGCCGACGCGGCCGAGTTCGCCGAGGAGCTGGCGGGCGGAGCGGCCCTGGAGCTCGAGGACGAGTCGGTTGTAGGGGAGGATGCGTAGCTGTTTCGCCGGGAAAAGGACGGTGAGGAACCAGTTGTAGTCCTCGTCGCCGGTGTGGGCAGGGTTGGCGGCGCGGCGTTCGCGGGCGACGCGGGCGGCGGACGCGGCGCGGTGGTGGCCGTCGGCGATGTAGGTGCAGGGGACCTGCTTGAAGGCCTCGACGAGGGAGGCCGGCGCGGTGATGCGCCAGACGGTGTGGCGGATGCCGTCGTGGGCGACGAAGCTCATCAACGGCTCGCTGGCGATGGCGGCGGCGACGATGGTGTCGATGGCCGGCTGGTCGCGATAGGTGAGGAAGACGGGGCCGGGGTTGGCGGAGAGGGTGCCGGTGTGGCGCACGCGGTCGTCCTCCTTGTCATTGCGGGTCTTCTCGTGCTTCTAGAAGAGGATGTTGTCGTAATCCTCCACGTGGCAGAGCGCGGCGACGCCGGTCTGGATGTGGGCGCCCATCTGCTGCTGATAGACGTAGAGCGAGGGGGCGGATTCGCGGACGAGGTGGCCGGCCTCGATGAGCTTCTGGAAGTTCTCCTTGGCGCGGGCGTAGACGGGCTCGGAATAGGGGTCGGTGGCGTCGGAGAACTCGAGGTCGGAGCGGGCGATGCGGAGCATGCTCAACGGGTTGCCTTCGACGAGGGCGCGACATTCGGCGGTGTTGACGACGTCGTACGGCACGGAGGCGATCTGGCCGGCAAGCTGCGGCTGCGGGCGGAGGGCGCGGTAGGAACGGATTCGCATAATGGAACGCGGGCAACGGAGCAGGTTGGCGGAACGAAAGCAAGCGGCGGAACGGTGACGAACCGGTGTCGGGAGTACTTTGCGAACAACTTGCCGTTGCGGTGCGTCGAGAACTCTGTCGCCATCGGTCGCTTCCCGCATGCCCCCCGAGAACTCAACACGCCGTTACCGAGACGACGACGCGCCGCGCTCCGCGCCGGCCGGCGGCCGCACACCGCCCCACAGCGTGGAGGCGGAGGAGTCTTTATTGGCCTGCTGCCTGATCGACGGCGGCGACAGCGTGTCGTCGTGCGTGGAGGCGAAGCTGACCCCGGAGTCGTTCTACGATCCGGGCAATCGGGTGATCTTCGAAGTACTGTGCGAGATCTACCGCGCCGGCCATCCGGTGGACGAGGCGGTGCTGGCGGAGGAGCTGCGCAAGAAGAACCTGCTCGATGCGGTCGGCGGCTTGGTGCGGCTCAATCAGATCACGAACCGGATTCCGACGACGGCGCACCGGACGTATTTTCTGGAGCAGGTGCGGGAGAACGCGCTGTTGCGGCAGTTGATCGGCGTGGCGACCGGGGCGATCGAGAAGTGCTACCAATACCAGGGCGGCATCGAGGAGTTCATCGACAAGGTCGAGCGCGACATGTTTCAGGTGACGCAGGATCGGACGAACGACTCGGCCCGCGAGATGAAGGAGCCGATCAAGGAGGCCACGGCGGTCATCGCGAAGATGCTCGAGCGGCGTGGCGAGCTGACCGGCGTGAGCTCGGGGTTCGTGGATCTCGACAAGATGCTCTTCGGTTTCCAGAAGCAGGAAATGACCATCCTGGCGGCGCGCCCGTCGATGGGCAAAACCTCGCTGGCGTTGAACATCGCCGAGGCGGCCGCGCTGCCGGCCAACCCGAAGAAGACGCCGCCGGTGGGCGTGCTGTTGTTCAGCCTCGAAATGGGTTCCTCGCAGATCGCGTTGCGCATGCTCTGCTCGCACGCGCGGGTGAACATGCAGCGGTTGCGCGACGGTTTCGTTGGCCGCGACAGCGAGGAGACCTCGCGCCTCGGCCGCTCGGCGGAGGCGCTCAAGAACGCCCCCATCATGATCGACGACTCCAGCAGCATCTCGATCATGGAGATGCGGGCGAAGGCCCGGCGCGTGGCGCAGAAGATGCGCGATCGCGGCGGGCTGGGCATGATCATGGTCGACTACCTGCAGCTCGTCTCCGGCACCGATCCGAAGGCGAACCGCGAACAGCAGGTGGCGGAAATTTCCCGCGGTCTGAAGGGCATGGCGAAGGAACTCCACGTGCCCGTGATTGTCCTTTCGCAGCTCAACCGTGCCTCCGAGAAAGAAAACCGCGTGCCCCGTCTGTCCGATCTCCGCGAATCCGGCTCCATCGAGCAGGATGCGGACGTCGTGTTGATGCTGGCGCGACCGAAGGATGCCGACGAGAAATTCCAGACCGCGGCCGACTCGGCGGATTTGATCGTTGCCAAGCAACGAAACGGACCGGTAGGAGAAATCAAATTAACCTTCCTCAAGGACATTACCCGCTTTGAAAACCATATCGCGTAGCACCCCG
>JAEXPQ010000095.1 GCA_023446735.1 Verrucomicrobiota bacterium | reverse complement strand
AAGACCGGCCGCAAGATGCGCCTCTGGGACGGCTGCTGCTACGCCCACGTGCTCTTCACCGTCGAGGCGTTGGAGAAACTGAAAATCCAGTTCCCCGATGCGCCCATCGTCGCCCACCCCGAGTGCGTCGAGGCCGTGCGCGCCTACGCCGACGAGGTCTGCAGCACCGAGCTCATGGTGAAGTTTGCCCGCGAGAATCCCGCCGAGCGCATCATCGTCGTGACCGAGTCGGGCATGCTTCACCGCCTCCGCCGCGAGGTGCCGACCAAGACCTTCATCGCCGGGCCCACCGACACCTGCGCCTGCAACGACTGCAAGTACATGAAGCTGAATACGGTCGAGAAGCTCCGCGACGCGTTGAAAACCCTCTCGCCGCAGATCCATCTCTCCGCCGAGACGATCCAGCGCGCCCACGCCCCGATCCAGCGCATGCTCGACTGGAGCAAGTAGGCCGAACCCCGCCCCTCAGCTGAACGACGAAGCCGTTCAGCTTTCGTCCAGTCCGTCCTGGGCTCTCCGGGGCGTGCGCTTTCCGTACTCCACCCGCCAGAGGAACAGCCCCTGCGCCGGAGCCGTCACGACCAGATGCGTGCGCTTCCGGCTGTGGAGCAGCGCGGCGACCTGCTCGGGCCGCAGCTTGCCCGTCCCCACCGCGACCAGCGCGCCGACGAGCGTGCGCACCATCTTGTAGAGGAAGCCGTCGCCCTCGGCCACGACCCGCAGCTTCTGCCCACGGCCGAGCACGTCGAGCCGGCGCAGCGTCCGCACCGTGGTCTTGTGTTCCTGCCCGCTGAAGGCGCTGAACGCCACGAAGTCGTGCCGCCCGAGCAGCAGCTTCGCGGTGGCGCGCATCGCCGCGACATCCAGCGGCCGCCCACCGAGCGACCAGCAGAACGGAGCCTCGAATGGATCGGCCTGCCCGCGGTGCAGGAAGTAAATGTAGCGCTTCCCCGTCGACGAAAACCGCGCGTGGAAATCCGACTTCGCCCGCCGCAGCTTGCGGACCTGGATCGCCGCCGGCAGCCCGACCGCGATTGCGCGCTCGAGCTTCTCCGCGCCGTGCTTCCAATCGGCATCGAAGTGGAACACCTGCCCCCGGGCGTGGACGCCCGAGTCGGTGCGGCCGCTTCCGTGGATGCGAATCGGTCGGCCAAAGATCTCCGCCAGCCGCTTCTCCAGGAAGTCCTGCACCGCCTGCTCGCTCTGCTGCGACTGCCATCCGTGGAGATCCGTGCCCACATAGGCGCACACCCCTCGCCAGCGCATCTCGGTGGCGGGTTCGAGCGCGTCGCGCCCTGGCTCGGCGACTTTCTCGCTCACGACTCCTCCTCCGGCAGCTCCGCCAACGGCGGCGGGAAACGCTGCTGCAGGTAGTCGCCGAGCAGGATCGCCGCCGCGCGCGAGTCGACCACGCCCGAGCCGCGGATCTGCCGCAGCTTCTTCTTCGGGATCGATTGCTCCGCGAGGTGCGAGGTCAGCCGCTCGTCGACCAGATGCACGGGCAGCCCAAAACGGCTGCGCAGCTCGGCGGCGAACGCCTCCGCCTTCTTGGCCGCCGGCCCCGTCGTGCCGTCCATGTTGAACGGACACCCGACGACCAGCTCCGTGATGCGCTGCACCTTCACGAGCGTCGCCAGCGCCGCCCACCGGTCCTCCGGCTTGGGCTGCGTGAGCGCCGGCAGCGGCGACGCGATGCCGAGGTCGTCGCCCACCGCGAGCCCGATCCGCTTCTCGCCGGGATCGATTCCGAGAAAACGCATGATGCTGGTCTTCGACGCGTCCGCCTCAGAGGAAACGCTTCAGCGCCTCCGCCGATTCGCAGCGTTTCAGCAGCGCCTTGATCTCCTGCGCCTTGTCCTTGGGGCAGACGAGCGTCGCATCCGGAGTATGGACCACGATCAGATCCTGCGTGCCGAGCACCGCGACGAGATGGTCGGGGGTCGACACCACGAGGTTGTCCTTCCCCTGCTCGACGGCGGCGAGACCGCGCACGACATTGCCCGCCGGGTCCGCCGGGAAGTGCCGCGCCACCGCCGGCCACGCGCCGACATCGTCCCAGTCGAAGCGCGCCGGAAGCACGGCCACGTTCTTCGCCTTTTCGATGAGCGCGTAATCGACGGAGATCTTCTTCAGCGCCGGGTAGATCGACTCGAGCACCGCCTCGAGCGACTGGCCGGCCGCCAAGGCCGCGTCGATCTTGCCGAGGTCCGCCCAGAGATCGGGCACGTGCTGCGCGAACGCCGCGGCCACCGTGGGCACGCTCCAGAAGAACATGCCGGCGTTCCACAGGTAGTCGCCGCTCGCGAGGTAACCCTGCGCGACCTCGAGCTGCGGCTTCTCCACGAAGCGCGTGACATCGTGCAAGCCTTCGACGCCGCTTCGCGCCGCGCCACGCTGGATGTAGCCGAAACCGGTCGCCGGCTCCGTGGGCTGGATGCCGAGGGTCACCAAGAGCGGTTCGCGTTCCGCCGCCGTGAAGGCGCGGTCCAGGTCGGCCCGGAACGTCACCGTATCGTGGATCACGTGGTCGGCCGGCAGCATCGCGAACACCGCCTGCGGGTCGCGCCGGCGGACCAGCACGAGCGCAAGGCCCACCGCCGCGGCGGTGTCGCGGCCCACCGGTTCGGCCACGATGTTCTCGGCCGGCAGCATCGGGCACAGCCCACGGATCGCCGTCGCCTGCTGACGGTTGGTGATGATGAGCACGCGCTCCGCCGGCACCATCGGGAGCAGCCGCTCGATCGTCTGCACCAGCAGCGCGCAGTCGCCCACGATCGGGAGGAGATGCTTCGGCATCGCGAGCCGGCTCTGCGGCCAGAACCGTTCCCCGCGCCCGCCGGCCATGATCACGACATATCGATTCGCCATGCGCCGAGGCTTCGCCGGCCCTCGCCGCGGTCAACGGCGAAGTGGCCGCACGGGCGCGCATCGGAGAAACCCCGATTCCACGCCGCGGCGCCGGGAACGCGAACGCGCCGCCGTTGCCTCCCGGCCGTTTTCTCGTCTAGCTCCGCGCGCGTCATGCTACCCGTCGCCATGCTGCCCGAACTCACGCCCGCCGAACTCGCCCGCTACAGCCGCCACGTCCTCCTGCCCGGAGTCGGAGTCGAAGGACAACGCCGGCTCGCCGCCGCGAAGGTGCTCGTCGTCGGCGCGGGCGGACTCGGCAGCCCGGTCGCCCTCTACCTCGCGGCCGCCGGCATCGGCACCCTCGGCCTCGCCGACCACGACAAGGTCGAGCTCCACAATCTCCAGCGCCAGATTCTCCACGACACCGCGGGGGTGGGACGCCCGAAGGTCGAGTCCGCCGCCGCACGGCTCGGCGCGTTGAACCCGCATCTGCGCCTGGTCACGCATCCGGAGGGAGTGACGGTCGCCAACGCCCTCGCGCTCTTCTCCACCTACGACCTGATTGTCGACGGCACCGACAACTTCCCCACGCGTTACCTCAACAACGACGCGGCGGTGCTCGCCCGGCGCCCGCTCGTCTACGGCAGCATCTTCCAGTTCGAGGGCCAGGTCTCCGTGTTCGACCCCGCCCGCGGCGCCCCGTGCTACCGCTGCCTGTTTCCGGAACCGCCGCCTCCGGGCTCGGTCCCGAACTGCGGCGAGGCCGGCGTGCTCGGCGCGCTCTGCGGCACCATCGGCAGTCTCCAGGCGCTGGAGGCGCTCAAGTTCCTCCTCGGCGTGGGCGAACCGCTGCTCGGCCGCCTCGTGGTGTTCGACGCCCTCGCGCTCCGTTTCCGCACGCTCAACGTCCGCCGCGATCCCGCGTGTCCCGTCTGTGGCTCGAGCCCGAGGATACACGACCTGCGGCCCGAGGCCTACACCTTCGGCTGCGCCGTGCCGCCGGCCGCCCCCGCCCCGGAGCCGGCCGCGCCCGACGTCTCGCCGACGGAGGTCGACGTCGCCACCGCCCGCGACCTGCTCGCGCGCGGCGCGGCGGAGCTCCTCGATGTGCGCGAGCCGCACGAACACGCGATCTGCCGCATCGCCGGCGGCCGGCTGCTGCCCATGCGCGAGGTTCCCGCCGCGCTCGGATCGCTGCCGCGGGACCGCCCGCTGCTCATCCTCTGCCACCACGGCGGCCGCAGCGCCCGCGTGACCCAGTTTCTCCGCGCCAACGGTCTCCCGCACGCGATCAACATCCGCGGGGGCATCGACGCCTGGGCGCGCGAGCTCGATCCCGCGATGCAGCGTTATTGAGCCATCCGCAGCTCGGGATGCGCGGCCGCGTACTCCGAGGCATGGTTTTGGAACGCGGCCTTGAGCTTCCAGACCAGGGCCAGGTCGTCCACCGCGAAGCGGTGGTCGTCGATCGCGACCACCGGCACCAGGTCATCGACCGTCGAGGTCAGGAAACAGCCGTCGAAGAACCGGAAGTCGTCGGGCGTCACCGACTCCTCGAGGGCCACCACGCCGAGCCGGGCGGCCACGCGTTCCAGCAGCAGGCCGCGGGTGATCCCGCCCACCAGCCCGTCGGCCAGGGGCGGTGTCACGATCGCGTGCTTACGCACGAAGAAGACGCTGGCGGTCGCCGCCTCGGTGACCCGGAGGGCGTGGTTGAGGATCAGTACCTCGTCGGCCCCGCGCTGCCGCGCCTCGCGCAGGCACAGGAGGGGATTGAGACCGTTGCCGGTGATCCACGCCGGATCGAGGGAGTCGCGCGGGTTGCGCCGCAGCTCGCGCGCGATCGACAGCCGGAAGCCCGCGCGCAACCGCTCCGTCGGGACGGCACGCAGCCGCTGCGCGAGCACGACGTAGTTGCCGCCCTCCGCCAGCGCGGGATCGAGCCCGAGGGGGCCGCCGCCGCGGGTGAACTGGGCCCGCAACTGCATCGGGCCGACCAGGCCGGTGCGGGCGACGAGCGCCTCCCCGGTGCGCCGCAGCTGCTCGGCGAGCTCGGCGCGACCGAGCGGCAGCGCGATCCCGAGCGCGCGGGCGGAGCGCTCCAGCCGCAACCAGTGCTCGTCGAACGCGAACAGGGCGCCGTCGTAGGTGCGCCACACCTCGTGGACGCTGTCCCCGTGAAGCAACCCGCGATCGTTGGCCGGCAGGCTCGGCTCGCGCGCATCATGCAGGCGGCCGTTGGTGTTCGCCTGAATATAGGGGCTCTCCATGGGGTTCGGGGTGCGCGGAGTCTTCGCATCCGGCCCGGGGGAACAACAAAAAAGCCCCCGCCGAAACGGCGGAGGCGACGGAGGCCGGGGCGGCCGGGGTCAGCCCTTCTTGCCGACGAGCCCGAGCTTCTTCTTCAGGTTCTGCACGCTCGGCAGCGAGATGCCGGTGGCCTTGGCGATCTCCTTGCCGGTCTTGCCGTCGGCGACGAGCTTCTTCACGGCGTCGACGATGTCCGAGGTGATCTTGGCGCGCGGCTTGCGCCCGGACTTCGTCTTGCGCGCGGCCGGCTTCGCGGCCGCGCGGCCGCTCCGTTTGCCGGCGGCGTGGCGCACCGCCTCGATGAAATCCTCGACCGAATCGAACTCGAACCGGGCCGGCAGCTTGGCCAGCTCGGCGTTGCGCTCGCGCTCCAACTCGGCGAGCTTCGACTTATACTCCGCGATTTTTTTGAGTGTATTCTGGGCCATGGTGTGGGGCCATACTCCTGATGTAGGCGGAAATATCAACATCTATAGCAGAAGCGATCGCCCGGCCGTCCCCGGGGACTTCCGTCACCGGTGGATACCGGTGTCCCCACCGGCCCGCTGCACGGCCGCCGACCGCCGGTCGCGGGCCGGGATGCGGCGCCCCCCCCGGTCCGGCCGGTTCCGGGCGCCGAATCCCTTCTTGACTCACCCTCGCCCGGCCGGAAGCTCGCCCCTTCCCTTTTTTCAACACCATGAGCCAACAACTCCGCCCCGTCGTCAAACGCGCCCGCCGCAAGGCCTACCTGAAACGCAAGAAGGAAGCCGCCAAGCTGCAGAAGCGTACCGCGAAGAAATAAAGTGACCGCGCCTTCGGGCGCGGTTTCTTGCTTCTGCGCCGGCCCACGGCCGCGCCCCGTCCTACCCGTCGCGGCGCCCCGGTCGTATCCGGCGATTTCACTCACCACCGTTTTCCGTCTGGCGATGATCACCGTCAGTCTCATCTCGCTTGGCTGCGCCAAGAACCTCGTCGATTCCGAGATCATGGTCGGCCACCTGCTGGCGGCCGGCATGAAGGTCATCCCGGAGGCCGAGAAGGCCGACGCCGTCATCGTCAACACCTGCTCCTTCATCGAGGCCGCCAAGGAGGAGAGCATCCAGGCCATCCTGGAGACCAACCAGCAGCGCGGCCTGCGCAAGCGCCGTCGCGACCAGAAGCTCATCGTGGCCGGCTGCATGGCCCAGCGCTTCGCCAAGGAGCTCCCCGGCGAAATGCCCGAGGTCGACGCGTTCATCGGCCTCGACCAGGTGACCAAGGTCGCCCCGCTGATCGAACAGCTCTGCGGCCACCGGCGCGCCGCGGGCGAGGCGCCGCTGACCGACGTCAACCGCCGCTCGACGTTCATCCCCGATTTCGACACGCCGCGGTTCCGGCTCACGCCGGCGCACACCGCCTACGTGAAGATCGCCGAGGGCTGCAACCATCCCTGCACCTTCTGCATCATCCCGCAGATCCGCGGCCGGCACCGCAGCCGCACCGTCGAGTCCGTCGTGCGCGAGGCGCGCCAGCTCGTCGCCGAGGGCGTGAAGGAGCTGAATCTCATTTCCCAGGACACGACCTACTTCGGGATGGACCGCTGGGCCGAGAAGGCCGGCCCCCGCGCGAAGGTCGACTCCGCCCGCGGCGACTCGCTCGCCACCCTGCTGCGCGAGCTCAACGCCATCGAGGGCGACTTCTGGATCCGCCTGCTCTACACCCACCCGGCGCACTGGAGCGACGAGCTCGTCCGCACCATCGCCGAGTGCCCGAAGGTCGCCCGCTATATCGACATCCCGCTCCAACATATCTCCGACCACATGCTCACGGAGATGCAGCGGGAGACCTCGTCACGGCATATCCGCGACCTCGTGCGCACGCTCCGCGCCGGGATTCCCGGCGTCACGCTGCGCACCACCTTCATCGTCGGCTTCCCCGGCGAGACGGAGGCCGACTTCGAGGAACTGCTGGACTTCATCCGCGAGACGCGCTTCGAGCGCCTCGGCGTGTTCCGGTATTCACAGGAAGAGGGCACCCGCGCCGCCGGGCGCGCCGACCAGCTCGCCGACAAGGTGAAGGACCGGCGCTGGCACGCCGCGATGGCGCTCCAGCAGTCGATCGCCCGCGAGGTGGGCGCGGCCCACGTGGGCCGGACGCTGCGGGTGCTCGTCGAGGCGCCCGGGATCGCCCGCGCGATGGGCGACGCGCCCGACATCGACGGCCGTGTCTACGTTTCCAAGACGCTGCCGGTGGGCGCCTTCGCCGAGGTGCAGGTCGCCGGCGTGCGCGACTACGACCTGCTGGCGCTGCCCCCGGGTGAACACCCCGTGCGCGCCGTCGCGCCGCGGGAGGCCCGCTGATTTTTTCGGCCGGCCGGGGTTTACTTTCCCGCCGCGCGGCCGATATTCTCCGCGGGAGCAACCTCCCGGAACAGCAGTAGATCTCGGCGACCAACACTGGAAAGGAAACCTGAAAGCGGCTCCAGAACCCACCCCAACAAGAGAGCCTCACCTACGGCTCCCGGAGACCACCGCCCGATCAAACTTCCAGCCTGCTCGCCACCGAGAATAGTTACCCCGAGAAGTCTCTCACCAGAAGGCCGCCTACGAGGGCGGCCTTCTTCTTTTGCGCCCCGGAACGGACGGGGGCCGGTCAACCGGGAGTTTTACCTCATTTTCTCCCGAGCTCCTAAATCGTCGCTCCCGCGCTCCGATACGAGGGGCAACCACTTTCCCCTCCATGCAAAGCATCGACATCGAACTCGACATGGCCCGGACCTGCTTCGGCGAGCTCACGCTCGAACAACGCAACCGGCTTCTCGCCTACTACGAATACCCCAGCGACGAGACCTGGGACGATGTATACAATCTCACCATCATGCCCTACGGCCATATCAACACCGTCTGGCAGGCCGTCTGCGCGATCGATCCCACCTTCCCGACCCGCGGCCCGTGCGTGGACGCCTTCGGGCAACGCCTCGAACCCTGGCCGCGCATCCCCTCGCCCGAGCTCTTCCGGCAGGCGCTGATCTTCGCCACCCACTGATCTTCGTTCACACCGCCCACCCGCCCAAGGCCGGAGCCCCGCGCTCCGGCCTTCTTCGTTTTCCGGCCCCGCAACTTCGTTGTTGAGCGCGCGCCCGCCCCGGTCCGTGCTTTCGCCCCTGCCGATGACGTCCCGCGAACGCTTCCTTGCCGCCTGCGCCTGCCAGCCTCTCGAGCGTCCGCCGCTCTGGATCATGCGCCAGGCCGGCCGCTACCTGCCCGAGTACCGCGCGCTCAAGGCCAAGCACAACTTCCTCAAGCTGGTGCGCACCCCCGACCACGCCGCCGAGGTCACGATGCAGCCCATGCGCCGCTTTCCGCAGCTCGACGCCGCCATCGTCTTCTCCGACATTCTCGTGATTCCCGAGGCCCTCGGCCAGGGCTACCGCTTCAAGGAGGAGGGCGGCATCGCGATGGACTGGCGCGTCGAACGTTGGGAACAGGTCGACCGCCTCGCCGTCGAATTCGTGCCCGAGCGCCTGCGCTATGTCGCCGAGGCGCTCAAACGCACCCGCGAACAGCTCGGGGCCGACCGCGCCCTGCTCGGTTTCTGCGGCTCCCCCTGGACGCTCGCCGCCTACATGGTCGAGGGCGAGGGCTCGGACGACTTCGCCCGCGCCAAGGCGCTGCTGTACGGCGACCGGCCGCTCTTCGACAAGTTGATGGAGAAACTCGTCCGCGCCCTTGTCTCCTATGTCCGGATGCAGATCGAGGCCGGGGCGGACGCCATCCAGATCTTCGATTCCTGGGCCGGCATCCTGCCCGCCGCCGAGTACGAGGCCGCCTCGTTGCGGTGGACGCGCCAGCTCCTCGCCGCGCTGCCGAAGGGTTTCCCCGTGATCCTCTACGCCAAGGGCGCCGCCGCCAGCCTGCCCGCGCTCGGCGCCAGCGGCGCCGCCGTGCTCGGGCTCGACTGGACACTCGACCTCGCCACCGCGCGTCGCGCGCTGCCGGCCTCCGTGGCCGTGCAGGGCAATCTCGATCCCGTGCTGCTAAACACCACACCTCCGATCGTGACCGCCGCCGCCGAACGATTGCTCGCGTCGATGCGGGGGTTGCCGGGGCACATCTTCAACCTCGGCCACGGCATCCTGCCCGAGGCGCGGATCGAGTGCGTCGAAGCGCTCTGCGCCACCGTCGCGGCCGGCAAATCTTGACCGCCACCTTTGCGAGCCGCGGTTGCAACGCCACCGCCACACCGGTGGTGAGAGCGGAGCCCGGCTGGCGGGCACGCGCTTCCCGCACTGCGAGCAAGCGCGCCGACCGATACGCCAATTGAAGCGTCACGGATCGGCTCGGGGAGCCGACGCCGCACTCGGAGCCATCACTAACTCACGGTTCTCGACCCGCACCGCGGATAGCTTCGTCCACGTTTCCATCATGTCGGCCGGAAACTCGAAGGTATTCACCACTTGGTTGAAAACCAGCCCTTTCAGGAGGAGCAACTTGTGGACCGGCAGGCTGCCGAGGTACAACGTGGTCGGCTGGTAGCAGATCGGATCCTCGTCATCGCGCGGCTTCTCGAAAGTGCCGTCCGTCTGGGCGACGATCTGGAAGGAGTACCCCAGGCAGTTCACGTAGTAGACCACGCCGATGCGCAACGACTCGGAAGTGATCCGGAAATTCGGGGTGCCGGTCTGGATGAAGGGCTGCGGGCCGTCGTCCTTCTTGGCCGGCACAGCCTCCTTGCCTTTACCCTTCGGCTTCGCCGGCGGCCTGGTCTCGATCGGCAGCTTCGGGTAGATGTTCTCCACCCAGGCGTTCAGCTCGTCCTCGGAGATGGCCACCGTGTGCCCCTGGACAAGCGAGTCGCGTTTGAACCGCCACCGCTGACCCGCGGTGTAATCCTTCCGGCCCTCGAAATAATAGATCCGCGTGGCATCCAGCGCCTTGTCCTTCGGCGGTTCCTTGAGGATCTCGACGGGCTTGAGCAGCAGGATCGTCGCCGCGACGACCGCCCCGAGCAGGACCGACAGAACCGAACCGACGAGGATCTCGATCAAACCGGGGAGCCGGAGATTGGTGGCGTGCATAGTCGACAAATTGACGAACGTCGCGACGGACCATGGCGCCCCCCCGAGCCGCTGTCGAAACGGAAAACGTCGTTTTTCTGTCAACAACCCGTCGTACTCCGCCGGACACCATCCGCCCCCGCCACGGCCCCGGACTCCCGCGGCGGCTTCGCGGGCCGGCCACCGCCGCCCGCAAGTTCCCGCAATCAAGAAACGCCCCCCCGAACCGAAGAACACCGCATGCGATTCGCGCCCGTCCGCCTCCTCCTGCTCACGCTCTCGCTGCCGTTGCTCGGCATCGCCTCCACCGACACCGGCGAAGGAATCCCGCCCGACGACGCCCTCCTGCTCCTGCGCGACGGCAATCGCCGCTACGTCGCCGGCGAACCGGCCAATTTCCAACGCGACGCCCTGCGCCGAGCCGACACCGCGCGCAACGGCCAGAAGC
>JAEXPQ010000048.1 GCA_023446735.1 Verrucomicrobiota bacterium | reverse complement strand
CTCTTGACCGACGGCGCCAGTGGCCCCGACGATGCCGACATTGTAAGCCTTCTTCATGGTGATGGATTCAGAATTGGAACTGGTGAGCGATAAGTGCGCCGCGCTGGGGATCAAGCCCACAGTCCGGCTTCTCGTCGTTTCCCTCAACGGGCAGACGCTGCGCTTTTTCGAGGGGGGCCAACTCCGGAAGGCCTATGTCGTTTCCACCTCGAAGCGTCCGCCCTCCAACCTGAAGGGTTCGCTCGGCACACCCTCCGGCCTGCACAAGATCGACGAGAAGATCGGCGCCGGCTCGCCCCCCGGCATCGTCTTCAAGGGCCGGCGCAGCACGGGGTTCCATTTCAACGAGTACCATCCGGCCGCCGGGGAAACCGACTTCGTCACCTCCCGCATCCTCTGGCTGCGCGGGCTTGAGCCGGGCGTGAATGCCGGCGGCGAAGTCGACACCCACAGCCGCTACATCTACATCCACGGCACCAACCACGAGGCCGACCTCGGCCAGCCTGCCAGCCATGGTTGCGTGCGCATGGGCAACCTCGACATCGTCGAACTCTTCGAGCAAGTCCGCACCGGAGACCTGGTCTGGATCGGGCCCTGACCGGGCCGCCCGCCGGCGTGCGGGGTTCAGGGGCAACGGTTGGTTCAGGGTTCAGAGTACAGGGTTCAGAGTTCAGGGTTCAGGGTTCGGAGTTCGGAGTTTGGAGTTCGGAGTTCGGAGTTTGGTTTCAAAGTTTGAGTACAGGGCTCCCGGCGACCTGAGCGAACGCGGCCATTCCGCCCTTCCCTCTTTTGTTGGCTTCCGTCGCCGTCCGGTTTCTGCGGCGTGACGCGGCTCGCACCTCGAATCAGTTCCGCTTCCCGCAGGTCCGTTGTCCGCTCCCCTGGGTCCGAAGTCCCGTTCCCAACTTACTCGCGCTTGAGCCAACGACGCGCCACCGCCTCGGAGTCGAAGATATCCATCTCGAGGTTCTTGGTTCGGTTCAAGGCCTTGAACACCTTCGCCAGCGACCGGGTGTCCGGCGTCGTCGCGACCACCGCGGAGCGCACCGGAGTCGGGATGTGCACGCGCTTTCGGAGCAACGAAAACATATACACCGTGATCGGCTGAAAACCGTACCCGTCCACCGCCTCGAAGGTGTGGAGCACGTCGGGCACGAAGCCGAGGCTCGCCACGATCTGGGGCATCTCCTTCCCGAAGGCCTGAAGGTCCTCTTTCGAGACCAAGCCGTGCCAGGCGACATGCACGACTCGATCTTCAACGGTGTGGGAAAACGGCATGGAGGAAGCGCGGAACGAGGCTTGATCGTGCGCGCATCCCTCCGCCTCCGACAAGCGGCTTCTTGCAGCTTCCGCTCACCGGTGTTCGCACGCGAGTTCCTGAGCGGCATGCGCGAGGTAGAGGTAGGTCCCGGCGAGATCGACCACGTACTCGTTCTGCCCCCAGAAAAACGGCCAATCCTCCCGATTCTCGGGAAAGTCCGGTTGGAGCACCAGCACCCCCGGCACGACTCCGCCGGGGATGAAGGTGAAGTCCGCCCGGTTGCTCCCGTAGGCGACGGTCTTCGAACGCGTGCCCACCGCCGAGACGAACGACAGGTCCGACGCGGGGTGGCAGCCGTGGAGGTATTCGATCGCCCGCAACGCCGGTCCCGCCGGGAACTCCTCCGGAAACGCGCGGTGCATCTCGTAGGCGAGCACGCCGTACCGCGCCACGAAACCGTTGCCCGCCCAGCCCATCCGAGTGATCGGCACGCCGTAGGGATTCTCGGTGAGCATCGGTTCCATCGCGCCGCGCAGCGCCACCAACCGCGCCTTCAGCGCCGTGGCGTAGGCTCCGTCCATCAGCGGCAGCACCTGCACGGCGTCGAGCGCCGCCCACGCGAAGTTCTCGCCGAAATTCGACAGCAGCGCCGCGATGCGTTGCGCGAAGCGGGCCTCCTTCGTCGCGCGCAATAGCTCGACCGCCGCACCGAACTCCTCCACCGCCACATCGCCCCCGGTCGTGTTGCCGAAGCGGAACAGGTTCGGCGTGCGGCTCTTCTCGAAGTCCCACACGCGGATCGCGGTGGCCAGGCATTCCTCGGCCAGCGCCGGCCGATGGCCCCTCAGCGCCCGGCTGGCCGCGGCGAGCGCGCCGGCCGAGCCGTAGTTGAGGGCCGTCGTCGCCGTGGTGAACGCGAGCCGGTCGTCGCGCCGGCTGTCCGGATCGGCCGGATCGTCGATCTTTCCGTCCGTCTGCGAGGCTCCGTCGCCGAGGTGCGTGTAGGTGTGCAGCGTCGCGTCGACGATGCCGGGGATCGCGTGGCCGAACACCCGGTGCTGCGCGAGCAGCATGAGCGCACCATGCTCGATCTGCTGGATCAGGTCGGGCTCGCCGTCCGGCCGATGGATCTCCACTTGCCGGGTCCGCTGGTCGATCGAAGTACCGTCGAACTCCGGTCGGAAACGCTCCCAGGTCTGCACGAGGGTGCAGACGAGCGAGTAGTGGGTCTGGGTGCGCAGATCGAAATCGCCGGCGTCGAACCAGCCGCCGACGGCGAGCCCGGGGATGTGGGCGCCGGCCGGGTACGGCGAATCCGTCTCGGGGCTCATCTCGTAGAGGTCGAAATGCTTCTGCCCGGGCGCGGCCTGGCGGGCGTCGTCCATGTGCGCGAGTCCATGCCACACCCGGTGCGCCTCGCGGACGTTCATATGATCCATCTGCACCGGCAGGAACACGCCGAGCGAAGCCTGCCAAGTGTCTGAATACACGTCGGCCGCGACGCGAAACGGGGCCGTGCGAACACCGGCCCCCTCCAGCACGTACAGACCGGGCTCCCGCACCGCCGAGAAGTCCGCCCGGTAGTAGTCGTAGCGCAGGTATCGCCCCCACCGGTTCGCCGGCACAGTTGCGGCCTCGGTCGCCGTCCCCGCGGCATCCAGCCGCAGCACCCGCAGCTTCTCCGGCGCCGGGGCGAGCGCATCGCACTCGACGACCGCGACCTTCGCCCCCGCCGGATGATAACCAACTTGCGAGTGCCCGATCACCGCCGGCCGCAGCCAGCCGGGCACCGTGTGGGCTGTGAGCAACCACTCGACCACCGTGCCGGTGCGGTCGGCCGGCAACGGCGTGCGGACCACGAACCAGCCGTTCTGCGCCTTGTGCCGGCCGTCGTACACCTCCAGCGTCCCGATCTGCGCCGCGATAGCGACCCGGCGCGCGGGCTCCTCCGGCGCGAGCACGAACGTCCGGCCGGTCGCAAACGGGGTCGCCACCGCCGCCCCGTCCGCCCCTCGCCCCGTCCCGCCCACGGCCGACCGTGGGAACACGCCCGGCACGCCGTCGCGCAGATACGCCTTCCCGAAATAGGCCGACGGCACGAACTCGAGATTGAACCCCGCCCGGCCGACCAGAGCCGCGGGCAGCGGCCGGTCCAGCCGCACCTGCAGGCGCACCGCGTCGCCCGCGGCCTCGGCCCGAAGCGTGTATTCGAATCCTTCGGCCCGGTAGGCGAGCCGGACCTCGATCGCCTGCTCCGCCGCGAGGACCTTGCGCTCGACCAACTCGGGCACCGCGTCCCACTGGCCCGGCGTGGGCTCGAGCCGCACGTCGCCATTGGTGGCGGTGCGCACGTCGTGGTGGATGAGCTCGATGCCCGCGATCTTCGCGTCGCTGAAGGCGCCGTCGTACCAATTGCTGAACACGAGGACGTCGAGCCCCTGGCGCGAGAGGCATCCGCGGGTGTCGAGCGCAAGCGCCGGGGTGTCCGCCGAGGATGGAACGGCGCCGAGGCCGCACGCGGTGGTAAGCATAAGGAAACAGGCGCGCCACAACGCCGGCGCGCGCTTCAACGTTCGCGGGGTGATCATAGGGGAGGAAGTCCGCGCAGGCTGCGTTCCGCCCCGCCCCCTCGGCGAGACCGGGCCTGCTCTCATAATAGCACCGTCCGGCGCCCGTTTGCGCGGGCTGCCGCCCCAGCCGAACCGGCCACCGTCGGCCCCCGACATATCGAGCCCTCGCTCGCGGGAAACCGGCACAGAAACTTCGGTCTCAGTTCCCCATTGTCGGTCGAGCTCGGGAAGCCACGCTCGGACGGAGATGAACCACCTGAAGTCCGTGTACCCCCGCCTGTGCCTTTGGATTCTGGCGATCGCTTGGACCACCGCCGCCAATCTCGCCGCCGAAACCGCGACGATCCGCGATTCGAATACGGGTTGGCGGTTCATGCGCGGCGCACAGCCCGGGGCCGAGGCCCCCGGCTTCGACGATTCGACCTGGCGCGTGCTCGACCTGCCGCACGACTGGAGCATCGAAACCACGGGGGCGGCGGATACGGCGAGCGGCCCGCACGATCCGGCCACCCCGGAAGGTCCGAGCGTCGGATACTTCCGCGGCGGAATCGGTTGGTACCGGCTGCATCTTGCCCCGGAGACCGCCAGCGCGGGCGACGGGCTTGAGCTGATCCTCCACGGCGCCCAGCAGGAGTGCGACATCTGGGTGAACGGTCACCACGTGGCGTTTCAACCCCATGGCTACGTTCCGCGGGTGGTCGAGATCGCGCCGTATCTCCGGCGCGACTCCCGGGAGAACCTCGTCGCCATCCGCGTGCTCAATCCCGAGGCGAACACCCGCTGGTACGCCGGCTCGGGGCTGTTCCGCGGGGTGAGTCTGCGGCCGCATGGACCGCTGCATCTCCCGACCTGGGGCGTGCGGGCGGACACGGTCTGGCTCCACGAGGGCAACGCGCAGGTGCAGGTGCAGATCGAGGTCCGAAACAATCTCGCCACGCCGCAGGACGTGGCGCTCGAGGTGGAACTCGTCAGCCCCCGGGGCGAGCGGACCCGCCACGACCTCGGCATGCTCCGGCTCGGCCCGGCGACCACCGAGTGCCTCAACCAGACCATCGCCGTCTCCGCGGCGGCGCCCTGGAGCCCCGAGACGCCCCAGCTCTACCGGGCCGACGTGAGGCTGTATCAGGGTAATCACACATTCGACCGCACCCAGACCACCTTCGGCATTCGCACCATCGCAGTCGATGCGAAGGCGGGACTCCGGCTGAACGGGAAACCGATCAAGCTGCGCGGCGCCTGCCTACACCACGACAACGGCCTGCTGGGCGCGGCGGCCTTCCCCGACGCGGAGCGGCGTCGGGTGCGCCTGATGAAGGCCAACGGCTTCAACGCCGTCCGCACCAGCCACAATCCCCCGTCATCCGCGTTCCTCGCGGCCTGCGACGAGGAGGGCATGCTCGTGATCGACGAGTTCGCCGACACGTGGGAACTCCCGAAAAAGCCGAACGGATACCAACGCTATTTCGCCGCACACTGGGAACGCGACCTGCGCGCCATGCTCGCGCGCGACTTCAACCATCCCTCCGTGATCATGTGGAGCATCGGCAACGAGATTGCGGAGCGGTTCAACCCGCGCGGGGTCGAGGTCGCCCGGCAACTCGCGGCGTTCGTTCGCCGCTGGGACGCGCGGCGACCGGTCACCAATGCGATCAATTCACCCTGGGAGAACGCCAATCTCGCCACGAGTTGGGAGGGCAACGATCCCGCCTTCCCGTTCCTCGACGTCGGCGGATACAACTACGCCTGGGACCAGTACGAGCGCGACCACCAGCGCTTCCCCCAACGCGTCATCGCCGGGACCGAATCGTACCCGCGCGAGGCGCTGGAGAACTGGCGCCTGATCGAGGCGCAGCCCTACATCGTCGGCGATTTCGTGTGGACCGGGATGGACCACCTCGGCGAGTCGGGCATCGGCCATACCATCTACATCGATGCGGCGGCGGATCCGGAGACGACCGGCCTGAAGAGCTGGGAGCCGCTGCCGTGGCCGTTCTGGATCAACTGGTCCGGGGATCTCGATCTGATCGGCAACAAGAAACCCCAGTCGTTGTACCGCGATGTGGTCTGGCGGCGGAGCCCGCTGGAGGTCCTCGTCCACGAACCCGTGCCGCCGGGGAAGAAGGAAAAGGTGGGCGCGTGGGGCTGGCCCGCGGAGCTGCCGACCTGGAACTGGCCCGGCAACGAACAGAAACCGCTCGAGGTGACCGTGTATTCGCGCGCCGGATTGATCCGCCTCGAACTGAACGGTCGCCTCATCGGCGAACAGCCGATCGATCAAGCCAAGTCGATCGCCGCGAAGTTCACGGTTCCCTGGGAGCCGGGTGTGCTCACCGCGACCGCAATCGACGGCGGCCGGGTGCTTGCGGTGAAGGAACTGCGCACCACCGGGACCGCGAGGCGGCTGCGCGCGACGCCGGAAAGGCCGCTCACACCCGCGGCCCGCTCATCGCTCGTGTTTGTGCCGATCGAGGTGCTCGACGCCACGGGAGCGGTCGTGCCCGACGCTGCGGTGGAAATCGCGGCAACGGTCGACGGCGAGGCCGAGCTGAAGGCGTTCGGCAGCGCGAACCCGGAGGACCCGCAGTCCTTTCTCGACCATGAAGCGACCACCTTCCGCGGCCGCGCACTCGCGATCCTGCGCTCAACCGGGAAGCCCGGCAAAGCGCAGATCCGCCTCTCCGCACCCGGGCTCGAGCCCCAGTCGCTGACGGTCGACTTCACGCCCTGAACCGCCCGTACCTGCGGTACGTCCGGCGGTGTCGGTCCGCGGGTCGACACCGCCGCGCGCACACCGGGCCGACGCGATGCAGTCGACCGGATCGCCCGCCGCTACCCACGCAGGCGTTGCCAATTGCCGCCGAGCACCGTCACTACTTCCGTGTCGGCAAGCCCGCTGCCACGGATTTCCGCGAGGAAACGGGCAAACTCCGGTTCGGCCTGGGTCTTTGGGTACAAGCGCAGCGGGTAGTCGGACCCATACAGGATCCGCTCCGCGCCGACCGCCTTCGCCACCAGCGGAAAAACCTCCGGCCGGTACAGCAGCGGTGAGGCGGCGGTGTCGTACCACACGTTCGCCAACGGCTTCGCCACCGCGCGGTTCAGCTCGAAGAACGGCAGCAACCCGCCCCAGTGCGCGAAGACGAAATGAGTCCGCGGGTGCCGCGCCGCCAATGCCGTCAGCTCCAGCAGTGGCGTCTCCACGCGCCCGGGGTACACGCGCCCCGCCGGCTCGGTCACATGCAGGTTCACCGGCCAGCGCCACTGCGCTGCCAAGTCCAGCGCCGCCGCCAACGCCGGATCGTCGTAGCCGAAACCCTGCGCCGGCGGGCAGAGTTCGCCGAGCCCGGAAAGCCCTTCGCCACGGCAGCGCGCCAACTCCGCGCGCACGCCCTCGACTCCCGCCGCCGCATGCAGTGTCGCGAACGCCTCGAGGCGATCCGAGTGCCGGCGCACGACCTCCGCGAAAAACCGATTCTGCTCCGCGCAGGTGGCCGCATGCTCCCAATACCAGCCGAGCAGCACCGCACGGTCGACACCGGCAGCATCCATGTCGCGCAGCAACCGGTCCACGTTCGCCCAGCCCTGCAGACTCGCCCCGCCATCCGCCCGCGGACCAACCATCGCCGCCCACCGCGTCTCGCCGCGCGCCGCCGCCCAGCCCGCCGGATCGGCGAGCGCGGCGTCGGGATACAGGTGCACGTGGCAGTCGATGATCATGCGGCCGGGATCATCATCAGACATTGCCGACGGGCAAGCCGGCCGTCATTTCGGAAGCCGGAAGGGAAGTGTGATCTGCATCTGGGTGTCGACCGGTTTGCCCTCCTTGATCCCGGGCTGAAACCGCCACTGCTGCACCGCCTCGACCGCGGCGGCGGAGAAAGCCGGATGGTCCGACTTCAACACCTCGCAGGTCGCAACCGTGCCGTCGGCCCGCACCTGGAACCGCACGGTTACGTCTCCCGTCGTTCCCGCGGCCTTGAGCTCGATCGGATAGATCGGTTTTGTCGTGGCCGTTGGCTTCGGCATTTCATCGGCCAGCGCCGAGTAGGTGTTGTCGCCCTTCGCCCGCAACAGCTCGACATAGCGGACATAGGCCGCCGCATCGTCCATCTTCAGCACGGTCTGCAGCGCCGCGCGGGCATCGGTCCCGTCCTCGATCAACATCGCCGCGATCGCGGCCTGATAGATCCGCTCCCGGCCCGCGTCGCGCAGCAAGCCGAGCGCCTCCGCCTGGTTCTCCTCCACCCGTTCGGTCTCCAGCACAAGCAGCCTTGCCAAATCGTATCTTCCCCGCGGCGACGCCGTGACGGGCGCCGCCAGCTGCGTCCGCAGGTGCGTGATGGCCGCCCCGCGCGCCCTCGCCCCGGCCTCGCCGCCGCCACCGAACAACGCCAGCGCCATGATCGCGTGGGGCGATCCGCCCGCCGCCGCCCGCTCCAGCCAGGAAAGCGCCGCCGCGGACTGCCCCGCCTCCCGCTTCAAGGTGACCATCTGCAACATCGCGTCGACATCGCCGGCCTCCGCCATCGCCGTCATCCACCCCTCGAGCTGCGCCCGGTCGGGACCGTCGATCTCCTTTCGCAGCAGCATCAACAGACGCCGCGAGCCGTCGTTGCCCGCCTCGGCCGCGGCGAGGAGCAGCTTGGTCGCATCCTCCCCCGCCGCCGGTTCCAGCAATCCGAGCCGCTGCGCGCTCGCCAACAGAAAAGCACCCTCGCTCTCGCCCGCCGCCCACGCCTTGCGCAACCACGCCTCGGCCTGCGCGGGGCCATCCGCCCGTGTCTCGTCGGCCAGCAGGATCCGTCCCAGCTCCGCCATGGCGCGGGGGTTGCCGGTTTCTGCTGCGGCCGCGATGAGCTTCTCGCCCTCAGCCTTGTCGGTCGCCGCGTCGCCGTACCGCAGCATCAGCCCAAGCGTGAGCGCCGCCTCCACATCGCCGGCCAGCGCCCGTTTCTCCAGCTCAGCACGCACCGCCGCCTCGTCGAGCCCGGCCGCAAGCGCCTGCTTGCGCTTCAATTCGGCGGTGAGCTTCGCGAAATCCGTCGGCCGCGCGAGCTGCGCCCGTTTCAATCCCGCCCAGCCCGCGCGCTGCCGCGCCTTCGCGCGGTTGTCGTTCGGCGCAGCGGTCCCGACTGTTTTCGCGTTGGCGGCGCTCACTGCCGGCGCCGGTTGCTGTCGCGCCATGTTGGGCATCGCCGGCCGGGCTGCGCGCGCCTCGCCCGCGCCCGAGGCGGGTGCATCGGACGCGGCGCCATCGCGGCTCTCCTTCGCCGTTGGCTCGGCGGTCGCCGAGTCCTTGACGGACGGCGCGCAGGCCGCGAACAGCCCGCACAGCAGGGGAAAAACGAGTCCGATTCCGTGGGATCTTCCGAAACGCATCGCCGGCACACTGGCGCCGCGCCCGTCGTTCGGCAACCCTACTGTTTCGATACAGAGCGCGCTACTTGCGGAGCTCCGGGAACTCGCCGCGCAGGAAGGCCTCCAATTGCGCGAACTCGCGGCGCACGTTCTCCAAGCCCGACCCCATCGCCTCGCGATCGCCCCTCGTACCTGCCTCCTGCAGCGCCGCTGCCGTCACGGCGAGCGCCGCCGCGCCGGCGTTCGCCGCCGCCCCCTTGATCCCGTGGGCCTGCGCCCGCACCCGCACCGCGTCGCCGGCGGCGACCGCGGCGACCAGTTCCTCCAGCGCCGGCGGCATCTCGGCCAGGAAGTGTTCGAGGATTCCGCGCATGAAATCCCGGTCCTGCATCGCCCGCTCGAGCAGGCTGGCCGCGTCGAAGACCGGAACGCCGGCGGCCGCCGGGCCGGTCACCGGGGCCGGTTCCATGAGGCCTTTCGGTGACGCCGCCGCCAGGGTTCCGCCGGTCAGCCAACGCTCCAGCGTCTCCCGCAGCAGGCGCGGTTTCAGGGGCTTCGTGAGGTAGTCGTCCATCCCGGCCGCCAGGGCCGCGTCCCGGTCCGGCGCCATCGCATGGGCCGTGAGCGCGACGATCGGCGTCCGCGGTCGGCCGTCGCGCGTCTCCGCCGCGCGGATCCGCCGGGCGGCCTCGTGACCGTCCATCTCCGGCATCTGCACGTCCATCAGGATCAGGTCGTAGGCGTTGCGTCCCGCCGCCGCCACCGCCTCGGCGCCGTCGTCGGCCAGATCGACCTGGGAGTATCCGTACCGTCGCAACACGCCGAGCGCCACCTGCTGGTTGGTGGTGTTGTCCTCGACGAGCAGGAGCCGCACGCCGCCGCGC
>JAEXPQ010000038.1 GCA_023446735.1 Verrucomicrobiota bacterium | reverse complement strand
GCCCGGCACCCGTTGCGCGTCGGCTACCTCTCCCCCGATTTCGGCAACCACGCGGTCGGCAACTGCCTGCGCACCCTCTTCGGCCGCCACGATCGCGCCGGCTTCAGCGTCCATGCCTTCTCGTTGTCGCCATTGCCCGATGACGACGTCCGCACGACCATCCGCGCCGGGTGCGACACGTGGGACGATCTCCACGACCTGGGCGACGCGGCGGCCGCCCGGCGGCTGGCCGAGTGCGACCTCGACGTGCTCGTCGACCTCGCCGGCCACACCCGCGGCAATCGCATCCAACTTCTCGCCACGCGGCCCGCGCCGATCCAGGTCACCTGGCTCGGCTACCCCGGCACCACCGGGGCGCCGTTCGTCGACTACCTCCTCGCCGACGACTACCTCATCCCGACCGAGGAGGAGCCAGCGTTCTCCGAGAAGATCGTCCGTCTTCCCGGCTGCTACCTGCCGACCGACGACACCGTCGAGCCCGCCGCCGGCCACGACTCGCGCGCCGAACACGGCCTGCCCGAAACCGGTTTCGTCTTCTGCGCCTTCAACAACAGCTACAAGATCGAGCCGTTCATCTTCGGCGCCTGGATGGAAATCCTGCGGCGCACCCCGGGCTCCGTGCTCTGGTTGCGTTCCGCCGGCACCACCGCCGAAGCCAACCTCCGCCGCGAAGCCCAGGTCGGCGGGATCAATCCGGCCAGGCTCGTGTTCGAAAACCGAGGTTTGCCCAAACCCCTCCACCTCGCCCGCCACCGCGCCGGCGGGCTCTACCTGGACACCCATTTCTACAACGCCCACAGCACCGCCGCAGATGCCCTGCGCGCCGGGCTGCCCGTGCTCACCCTCCCGGGCCGGACCTTTCCGTCCCGGGTCGGCCTGAGCCTGGTCTCGGCGCTCGGGCTGGCGGACGAACTGGCCGCCACTTCCCGCGAAGACTACGTCGAACGTGCCGTGCAACTCGCCGCCCGGCCCGACCAACTCGCCGCGCTCCGCACCCGCCTGGCCGACGCGCTCGCGCGCCCCGGTGGGCTCTTCGACACCACCGCCTTCGCGCGCAAACTCGAAGTCGTTTTTCGCGAACTCGTCGACCGGCGCTAACCGGATAGTTCACACGCCGCAAACGTCGCCGAGGCGTTCGACCAGCGTAGCCGATCGCAACGTTGGCGAGCTTCGCCACGCCGCCCGGGTCTCGCCGATGGATGCAGCGTGAAACACTCGGGCTATCGCGTGTTTTCACACCGCTGGTACGCGACCGAGTCTTGCGGGCCTCGCAAGATCGTCGTTTGCTCCGAAGCCGCCGGGACGGTCTCGGCCCGCCTCGCAACCTTCCCGCTCCGCGCCTCCGGTCGCCATGAAACGGATCACCCGCCTCATCGGTTTCGCCCTCGCCCTGCTCCTAGTGTTCGCCGGGGTGCTCGTCCTCACCACCGGGTGGTTGCGCAACCAGAACAGCCGCCTGCACCGGCAAACCCTCGAGGCGCGGGCCGCGCAGTTCGCCGAGATCCTCGAGCTCTCCCGCTGCGGCCCGCCTCCGTGGTCCGAAGCGATCCACCGCCGTTTCGAACGTATCCTCGACGCCTCGATCGTCGTCGCCGAGAACCCCTCGCCGGCCCTCGTCCCGGGCACCGCGGACTCCGGCCAACGCTGGCATTTCCAGCATTTCTTCCGCGATGACGCCGGGCAGCCGGTGGCCCGCGTGGACGTCACCCTCGCACCGCCGCCGACCGTGCGCGCCGTCGTGATCGTCCAACGCATCGGCGCGCTCCTGCTCTCGTTCGCCCTGCTGTTGCTCGTCGTTCTGCTGCTCCTGGTCGTGCTCGACCGCCGTTGGCTCCGCGCCGACGACGATCTCCAGCCCCAGGCGGACAAGACCAGGCCGGAGAGCGATTTCGGCATGATCAGCCATCTCGCCGAACGCTCCGCCCGCCAATCGCTCGAACTCGAGCGCGAACGCGAGGACCGCCAACGCGCCGAGGCCGACGCCCACCTCAAGCAGATCCTCCTTAACCGCGCCCTCCAGGAGAAGATCGACATGGGCCGCGACCTCCACGACGGCCTCATCCAATCCCTCTACGCCACCGGCCTCACCATCCAGGCGAGCCGCAAGGCCATCGACCAGGACCCCGCCCTGGCCCGCCAGCAAATCGAGACCGCCCTCACCACGCTCAACAACGCTATCCGCGAGGTCCGCACCTACATCTCCGGCCTGGGCCCGGAGAAACTCCAGCAACGCAGCTTCGCCGACTCCGTCCGCGCCATCATCGAGAGCCTTTCCGCCGTCCGGGAGATCGCCTCCGACATCCGCATCGACGAGGACGCCGCCCACCAGCTCTCCTCCGAGCAAACGACCGATCTCCTGCAGATTGTCCGCGAAGCGGTCAGCAACAGCCTCCGCCACGGCCACGCCCGGCACATCGCCGTGCGCCTGCATCGCAACGCCCAAGAACTCTGTCTGCTCGTTCAGGACGACGGCCGAGGCTTCGATCCCCAACAGGCCGTCCGCGGCCACGGGCTCGACAACATGCAGGCCCGCGCCAATCGTCTCGCCGCCCGGCTGGACTGCCAGAGCGAGCCCGGCCGCGGCACCCGTTTCGTGCTGACGTTCACCGCCCCCGTCTCCGTCCTACCGACATGAACACCACCACCGCTGCGCTCCGCCTCGCCATCGTCGACGACAGCCAGGTCGTCCGCATGGGCCTCAAGGCCCTCCTCGCCTCCGAGCGCGGCATCACGATCGTCGGCGAGGCCGGCAAGGTCGCCGAGGCGGTCACCATGGCGGCCAACACCAGCCCCGACATCGTGCTGCTCGACATCCGCCTGCCCGACGGCACCGGATTCGACGCCTGCCGCCGTATCCTGCAACAGAAGCCGCAGACGCGCGTGCTCTTCCTCACCTCCGTCATCGACGACCAGCTCATCAACGACGCCATCCGCAGCGGCGGCCACGGCTACCTCCTCAAGGAAGTCGGCGCCGACGACCTCGTGCAGGCCATCCTCGATGTCGCCGCCGGCAAGTCCGTGCTCGACCCGCAGGCCACCGCCCGAGTGCTTCAGCTCATGCGCCACCGCGGCGGCATCGCCGACGACCCCGTCGCCACCCTTTCCCCACAGGAGCGCCGCGTGCTCGCGCTCATCGCCGAGGGCAAGACCAACAAGGAGGTCGGCAACGAACTCGGCCTCACCGAGAAGACCGTGAAGAACTACCTCGCGAACATCTTTGGGAAACTCAACGTCACCCGCCGCTCCCAGGCGGTCGCGCTCTTTGTCGGCGCCAACGTCGGGAACTGACGAGGCGGCCGGGAGACAGAGGTCGGTTGATGAACGGCCGACCGCGCGCGACCCGCAAGGGGAGCGTCGCCCAGGCGCACAACCCCGTGGCGGCACGACGAGCGAAGCTCGAACTGTTGCCATACACGGCCCGTGCGGCTTTCCACGGCCTCCTCCGCTCCTCGCGCGGCCCGTGGAGCGGCCCCGAAAATTCTTCGCAACTTCGTGCTTGTCACCCGGCGTTACGGTCATTCTCTTCACGCCTCCTCCACGCACCCGTAGCTCAATTGGATAGAGCATCTGACTACGGATCAGAAGGTTTGGGGTTCGACTCCCTACGGGGGCGCCACTTTGAAGCCCCCGAAGTCCAACGACTTCGGGGGCTTCTTTGTTTCCTGAGCGCAAGCCGCCGCGATGGAACCGGCCCCCGGCGGCACGCGAAGAAGCCACTCATCGCCTGCCTCCGGTGC
>JAEXPQ010000032.1 GCA_023446735.1 Verrucomicrobiota bacterium | reverse complement strand
GTGCGCTCGAACTGGCCGAAGTTCTCGGCGTTGATGCGGAAGTAGGCCTGGAGCGGGTGGGAGACCTTGATCCCGGGCGGCACGTAGATGAAGGAGCCGCCGGAGAACACGGCGCTGTTGAGCGCGGAGAACTTGTTGTCGCCGGTCGGAATGACCTTGCCGAACCACTTGCGGAAGATCTCCGGGTGCTCGCGCAGCGCCTCGGTCGAGTTCATGAAGATCACGCCCTGCTTGGAGACGGCCTCCTTGATGTTCGAATACGCGGCCTCCGAGTCGAACTGGGCCTCGACGCCGGCGAGGAACTTGCGCTCCTGCTCGGGGATGCCGAGGCGTTCGAAGGTCTTCTTGATGTCGTCGGGCACCTCGTCCCACGAGCGCTTCGGCTTCTGGCCGGAGGCGAGGTAATAGCGGATCTTCTGAAAATCGATATTCTCGAGATCCTTGGTGGCCCAGTGGGTGGGCAGCGGCATGGACTCGAACGTCTTCAACGCCTTGCGACGGAACTCGCGGATCCACTCCGCCTCCTTCTTGGCGTTGCTGATGTACTCGAGGGTGGCCTCGTTAAGGCCGGTGCCGGCGTCGAAGTTGTACTTCACGTCGTAGGTGAAGTCGCCGACGGTCTGGTCGATGCCGGTGACGGGATTGGCCTCGGCGATCTCCTCGGGCGGAACGAGGGTGGCTTCGGATTCGGAGATGGAGCTCATGGGAACCGTTGGGAACGGAGTTGAAGTCGAAAGTGGAGGTTGAAGGGCGGAGACGAAGCCGCGGCGGCGGAGGCGGCCGGTCTGGAACCGGTCCTACTTGGCCGGCACCGCGGCGAGTTCCTTGACCCAGTCGTAGCCCTTGGCTTCGAGTTCGAGGGCGAGGGATTTGTCGCCGCTCTTCACGATGCGGCCGTCGTACATGACATGGACGAAGTCCGGAACGATGTAGTCGAGCAGGCGCTGGTAATGGGTGATGAGAAGGATGCCGAGCTTCGGCCCACGGAGGGCGTTGACGCCTTCGGCGACGATCTTGAGGGCGTCGATGTCGAGGCCGGAGTCGGTCTCGTCCATGACGGAATAGGCCGGCTCAAGCATCGCCATCTGGAGAATCTCGCAGCGCTTCTTCTCGCCGCCGGAGAAGCCTTCGTTGACCGAGCGGGAGGTGAACTTCCGGTCGATCTTGAGGGCGTCCATCTTGCTGTAGAGGCGCTTGTAGTACGCGGTGGCGTCGACCTCCTCGCCCTCGGGCAGGCGGGACTGGGTGGCGGCGCGGAGGAAGTTGGCGATGGAGACGCCGGGGATCTCGCACGGGTACTGGAAGGCGAGGAAGAGGCCGGCGCGGGCGCGCTCGTCGGGCTCCATCTCGAGGATGTTGCGGCCGTCGAGCAGGACGGAGCCCGAGGTGATCTCGTAGTCCGGGTGGCCGGCGATGGCCTTGGAGAGGGTGCTCTTGCCGGTGCCGTTGGGCCCCATGATGGCGTGCACCTCGCCCTTGCGGACGGTGAGGCTGAGGCCTTTGACGATCGGCTTGTCGCCGATGTTAACGTGGAGGTCTTTGATCTCGAGGGCGTTCATTATGGAAAGGGAATGAGGAAGAGAGGGGCGGAGGGGCCGACGGCGTAGGTTTTCGATGTTGGCGGGTCGGTTGGCGATTGGGCGGGCGGCGGAGAGTGTTTACGGGGCCTTAAGCAGGGATGGGGCCGGGTTTGGCGCCGGTCGTAGGTTTTTGGAGCGATTCCGCCGCGGCGCGGCCTCGGAAGTTGAGTTCGACATCCTCCATCGTGAAACCCGGCGGCAGAGCGTCGCGCAGGCGGGCGACGTAGGCCGGGCTCATCTCGATGTCGATGATCTGGCCGGTGGCGGTGTCGATAAAGTGGGCGTGCTCGGTGAGGTTCGAGCAGTAGCGGGTGGGCTCGCGCTCGAAATTGACCTGCTTGACGAGGTCGCACTGCACGAGGGCCTCGAGGCAGTTGTAGACGGTAGCCAGCGAAATCGTTGGCATCTTCGCTTTCACGCGGGCGAAGAGTTCGTCGGCCGTGGGGTGGTCGCGGCGTTCCAAGAGGACCTCGTAAACCACCTCCCGCTGCGGCGTGGCGCGGAGGCCGCTGTGGGCTAGGCGCTGGTTGAGCGCTTCGGCGTTGGAGGAGATGGTGGACATTGGGCGCGGTTGAACGCGTCGGAAGGGAGTTGGATTGGGACTTAGTTGCAAGAAGAACTTAGAATTATTCCAAATCCATGAGCAGGCCTTAAGCCAGCGCGTGCCGGGATTCGCGAAAGTTGGCCAAACGCGAAGGCAGTCCGCTCGAAACAGGACACGAAAAAGGCGGCCGTGTAGGCCGCCAAAAACCTCATGGTCAGGAGCTAACGATCGATCAGCCGCCGTGCTCTGCCAGCCAGCGCTCGGTCTCAATGGCGGCCTGGCACCCCATGCCGGCGGCGGTAATCGCCTGGCGG
This sequence comes from Verrucomicrobiota bacterium, assembly GCA_023446735.1. Classification (GTDB taxonomy): domain Bacteria; phylum Verrucomicrobiota; class Verrucomicrobiia; order Opitutales; family Opitutaceae; genus CAJCBL01. The sequence goes on along the minus strand of JAEXPQ010000032.1, from coordinate 11,239 downwards.
TAGACATGGTCGGCGCAGTCGCCGGCGACGAACACTCCCGGGACCGATGTGCGGACTTGGCTGCCGGCTTCGGGGACGAAGTAGCCGTTTTCGTCGGTCTTCACTGCACCGGCGAAGGGCTTGGTGTTGGGCTGGTGGCCGATGGCGACGAAGATGCCTTTGCAGGCGAGGTCGGTCACGGCGCCGGTCTTCACGTTCTTGAGCTTGATGCCGGTGACGAAGCCCTGCGCATCGCCCGAGATCGCGGCGACGACCGAGTCCCACGCCATCTTGATCTTCGGGTGCTCAAGCACGCGTTGCTGCATGATCTTCGAGGCGCGCAGCGAGTCGCGGCGGTGGATGAGGGTGACCGTCGAGGCGAAACGAGTGAGGAACAACGCCTCTTCGCAGGCCGAGTCGCCGCCGCCGACGACCACGACCTCCATGTTGCGGTAGAACGCGCCGTCGCAGGTCGCGCAGGTGGTGACGCCCTTGCCGCCGAAGAACGCCATCTCCTCGGGCAGCCCGATCATGCGCGGGGCGGCGCCGGTGGCGATGATCACGGCGCGGGCGCGGATCTCGCGCTCGCCGGTGCGGAGGATCTTGGTTGGGCCGGAGAAGTCGACCGACTGGATCAGGCCGCTCTCGTAGCGCGCGCCGAAGCGGGCGGCCTGCTTGCGGATGGTGTCGGTCAGCGTGTATCCGTCGATCCCGTGCTCGAAACCGGGGAAGTTCTCGACCTCCGACGTCGTGGTCAACTGGCCGCCGGGCTGCGAGCCCTCGAGGACGAGCGGGGCGAGGCCGGCGCGGGCGGTGTAGACCGCGGCGGTGAGCCCGGCGCAGCCGGTGCCGATGATGACGACGTTCTCAAGGGAGGCGGGCGTGGACATGGCGCAGGATTCCGCGGCAACGCGCCGGCCTTGAAAAGGCGAAAGTTCCCGCAACGGTTTACACCGCGGGCAATCTCGCTTCGTTGTAAACGCAAACCCAAGGCGCCCGCCCCATGTACACCGAGACTGGTCGTACCCCCGCCCGTCCAGCGACGGCCCCGGGCCCCCTTTCCTCCGGGAGGCTGTCGCGGCGGCGTTTCCTGGCGGCGACGAGCCTGGCGACGTTCGCGTGGGCCACGGGCGGCTGCCGCAACGAGGAGCGGACCGGCCCGTTGGCGGTGTGGAGCATCTGGCCGCGCGATCCCGGCATGCCGATCTCCGGCCTGTGGGAGCGGCTGGGGCGGGCGTTGCCCACGATTCCCATCGAGGCGGGCACGGTCTCGACGGCGGAGCTCAAGGAGAAGCTTCTCGGAGCGGTGCAGGAGCGTTCGCTGCCCGACATCTTCCTGCTCAACAGCGCCTGGCTGCGGGAGCTCGGGGGCGGGGCGAACTTGGCCGATCTCGGCGAGTTGGCCCGTGCGGACGGACTGGATCCGGCGGCGTTGCTCGTCGAGCACGACCATCGGCGTTGTCTGTCCGGCGAGACGCTGCTCTGCCTGCCGGCGACCTCGGCCCGGGCGACTTCGCTCCTCTTCACGAACAAACGGCTCCTGACGCGCTTCGGGCTGGCCGTGCCGGGGCGCTTCGCGAACTGGGCGGAGTTCACCGCGGCCGCCTGCGAGTGGGTGGCGAAGGCCAATCCGAATGGAACGCTCGAATACATCGCGCTCGATCCGTTCATGGGGCCCGGGATGGTGATCCACACCTCGCTGGCGCTGGGCATCGGCGCGCCGACCGTCTCGGCCGATGGCCGCCGCTCCCAGCTCGCCTCCGAGGGGGCGCTGCGCGTGGCGCGGGAGCTGGACCGGTTCGTGGAGGTCGTCTACGGCCGGCTTGGAGGATACCGCGCGCTCCTGCAGTTCCGCTTCCGTTTCACCGGCCAACATCGGCAGCCCGCCTTCTACGCGCTACCGTTCGGGCGGAGCTTCGCCAACATCTCTGCGGCGGGCACGCTCGGGGTCTACCAGCAGCTCGGGGTCTCGCCGGCCGAGCTGATGCTCCAGCCGGTTCCCGGGCTCGACCGCTTGCACGGCGGGATCCTGTCGCACGGATGGTCTTACGCGATCAGCCGCCACTCGGCCCGCCGGGCCGAGGCGTGGCGGGTGCTGCGGTACCTCACGCTCGAGCCCGAGGGGGCGGGGCGGTTCTGCCTCGATTACCGGCGCCCGGCCCACCTGCGGGCGATCGGCGATGCCGACTACTACAAGGTGGCTGGCGACGCGTGGAACGGCGTGCGCGAGGCGATGGCGCTGGACATCCCGTATCCGGCGGCCTCGGAGGACGAGTTCCTGCGGTTCCATCTTTTCACCGTGCCGATGCGGCGGCTGCAAGGGGAGTCGATCGAGGCGATCTTCCAGGACCTGCACGCGAAGTATCAATCCTATCTTGACGCGGGGAGCCGCGCCTTCCTGTGAAGAAGCTCAATCGAGTGACGCTCTTCGCGCTGGCGACGGTGGTCGTGCTCGTCGCGGCGGCCGCCTACGCCGCCGTCCAGCTCGGGCGGGCGCGGGCGAGCTACCGGGCCGAGCTGGCGATGCGAAGCGCGCTCGCCGAGGCCCGCCAGCTCCAGATCGCCACGCGCGCTCTCCAGTCGGAGCGGGCGGACATCCAGGCGATCCGGCGCGACTGGGACGAGGCCCGCGCAACCTTCCTCGACAGTGTCGAGCGGCTGCACGGAGCGCTCGGCGCCGCGGCGATCGTCTCGCCGCAGTTGAGCCGCATCGGCAACACCTGGCAGCGCATGCAGGGCGCGCACCGGCAGATCGACGCGCACCTCAATCATCTGGCTCGCCAGGGAGTGCTGGCGCGGATCGGCACCAGCAGCCTTGCGGTCACCTATCAGGAGATGCTTGGCCAGCCGGACGCGCCGGCGGAAGAACTGGGCGAGCTCGGGTTGCTGCTGTTCGCGCTCGAGCATGTGGATCGGCTGGAAAACGAGATCGAGTTCGAGCTCCGCGAGCTGAGCCGGCGTCTCGAGGTTCGCACCGGAGCGACCGTGCGCTCCTCGCTGGCCACGACCGCGGCGGTACTGGCCGGCGCGTTGTTGCTGGTCGTGCTCCTGCTGGTCCGGATCGCCCGCCTGTACGGTGCGCTCGAGGTGGACAACCGCGCCCGGCGCGCGGCCGAGCAGGCGGCCCGGGCGAGCGAGGCGGACCTCGGCATCACGCTCGACTCGATCGGCGACGCCGTGTTCGCCGCCGATGCCGCGGGCATCCTTGTGCGGCTCAACCCCGCTGCGGCCAGTCTGGCCGGGGTGCAGGCCGGGGCTGCCGTGGGGCGCCCCGTCCGCGACCTGTTCCAGTTCACGGCTTCGCGGGCCTCGGGCGATCGCACCAATCCGGTCGATCAGGTGCTTACGACGGGGCGGGTGGTGGCCTGCCTCGAGGGCGCCGTCGTCACCCGCGGCGACGGCAGCGAGCGGCAGGTCTCGGCGTTGGCGACTCCGATTCGGGACGAGCGGCAGGCGTTGGCCGGCGTCGTGCTCGTGGTCCGCGACGTCACCGAGCAGGCGAAACTGCAGGAGCAGCTGCGGCGCGCGCAGAAGCTCGAGTCGATGGGCCAGCTGGCCGGCGGCGTGGCGCACGATTTCAACAACATCCTCCAGATCGTGAAGGCCAATGTCGCCTTCCTGGCGGAGGATCCGTACCTCTCGGCGGAGGCGCGGCAGTTCGTCAACGAGATCGACATGGCGGAGAATCGCGCCGCCGACCTCACCCGGCAGCTGCTTGCCCTCGGGCGGCGGCAGACGTTGCAGTTCAAGGAGCTCGACCCGGCCGACCTCGCGCGCTCGATCCTCAACCTGACCCGGCGGGTGCTCGGGGAGCACATCGAGATCGCCTTCACGGCGGGGGACGAGCTCGGCCTTGTCCGCGGAGATCCGGGACAGCTCGAGCAGGTCATCCTCAATCTTTGCGTCAACGCCCGGGACGCGATGCCCGGCGGCGGCCGCCTCTCGCTGGTGCTGGAGCGGGTCGACATCTCGCCCGAACAGGTCCGCGCCTGGTCGTGGGCGCGCCCAGGGCGCCATGTGCGTCTCTCCGTCTCCGATACCGGCTCGGGCATTCCCCCGGAGGTGCTGGAGCGGATCTTCGAGCCGTTTTTCACCACGAAGCCGACCGGCAAGGGCACCGGGCTCGGTCTTTCGGTGGTGCAGGGCATCGTGCAGCAGCATGGCGGTTTCCTCGGCGTGTACAGCGAGGTCGGTCTCGGCACGACGTTCCATGTCTTCCTGCCGAGCTACGAACGGAACGTGGAGGTGGCGGACCGCGGCGGGGAGGGGCGGAGCGCGCCGCCCGCGCGGGCCGGCGGCGAGACGATTCTCCTCGTCGAGGACGATGCGGCCGTGCGGCACGTGGCCGAGGCGGTCTTGCGGCGGCACGGGTACCGTGTGCTCGCCGCGGGCGACGGCGCGGAGGGGCTCGCGGTGGCCGAGGCCAATCGGGAGTCGATCCGCGTGGCCGTGTTGGATGTTGTCATGCCCCGGATGGGCGGGGTGGAGCTCGCGCGGCGCCTGCAGACGATGCGGCAGGGCCTGCCGATCGTACTCAGCACCGGCTACGCGGGCGGGGTGGATGTGCCGGAGGTGAGCGCAAGCTGGGGACTGCTGCGGAAACCCTACTCCAACGAGGGACTGATCCGTGCGATCCAGAAATCCTTGGGGACGGGGGCCGGCGGCGATTCCGGCGCGGCGGAAGCGCCGGACCCGTCCGGCCGGCGCGGGGGCTGATTGCCGCGTTGCCTCTCGGTGCCGGCCCCGCTCTCGTGCCGGGATGTCGTTGCCGCCGCTGATCGATACCCATGCCCACCTCGACCGATTCTTCCACAAGGGCGAGCTGCCCGCCGTCCTCGAGCGGGCCCGCGGCGCGGGCGTCGTGCAGATCGTGACGATCGGAACCCAGCCGGACGACTGGCGCCTGTATCGCGAACTCGTTCCCACGTGGGGCGGCGCGGTGGCCTACACCGCCGGACTGCATCCGTGTTCGGTCGACGAGGAATGGGAGGCGGCGGTGGCGGCGTTGCCGCCGTACTTCGAGGCCGGCGGCGGTGCCGCGGCGGTCGGGCTGGGGGAGTGCGGGCTCGACCGTTTTCATCTGCCCAAGAACGACCCGCGCGCGGCGGAGCGGATCTTCGCGTGGCAACTCGCGGCGTTTCGGGCGCAGCTCGAACTGGCGAAGCGGGTACGTGGACCGCTGGTGGTGCATTCGCGTGGGGCCTTCGCGGAGACGGTCGCGGCGATCGATGCGGCCGGGTTCGACTGGTCGCGGGTGGTTTTCCACTGCTTCTCCGAGGGCGCGGACGAGATGCGCACGCTCGCCGCGCGCGGCGGGCGGGGGTCGTTCACCGGAATCATCACCTACAAGAGCGCGGAGAGCGTACGGGCGGCGCTGCGTGAGCAGGGACTGGAGCGGCTGATGATCGAGACCGACTGCCCGTACCTCACGCCGGAGCCGCACCGCGGGAAGCCGAACGAGCCCGCGCTGGTGGCGCTCACCGCGGCGCGCGCGGCGCAGGAGCTGGGCGTGCCGGTCGCGGAGTTGGCGGCGCGCACGACGGCCAACGCGCGGACGTTCTTCGGCCTGCCGGCGTTGTAACGGGAATCTGGACGGGCGACGTGCGGCGAGGCGGCCCGAAGGCACGCCCCGCGGGGCCGAGCCGTGATTCCGCTCAGACCTCGTCGAACTTGCGGGCGAAGAGCGCCTCGAGCTCGGCGAGCATCGCGGGCGCGTCGGCCCCGGTGACGAGGAACTTCAGCGAGGAGCCTTTGCCGGCGGCGAGCATCATGAGACCCATGATACTCTTGCCGTTGACCTGCTCCTCGTCGCGCTCGACCAACACGTCGGCTTTGAACTTGTTGGTGATGCGCACGATCATGGCCGCCGGACGGGCATGGATCCCCATCTTGTTCTGCACGGTCAGCACTTTGACGTGCTGTTGGGCAGCGGAGGAGGCGTTGTTTTCCATGGTGCGTGGCTTTGCGATTGGCGCGTTCGGGACGGATTCCCTATGACTGCATCGGCACTGGCAACCCAAAATCAAACAAGGCCCATGACCGAGTTCGCGATCATCGTTCCCTGTCGTCTCGAATCGACGCGTTTCCCGCGCAAGCTGCTGCATCCGATCCGGGGCAAGCCCCTGGTTCGCTGGGTCGCGGAGCGCATCACGGCGGAGCTGCCGGAGCTGCCGCTGTTCTTTGCGGTGGACGATCCGCTGCTTGCCGGGGCGCTCGAGCCGCATGGCTTCCGGACGATCGCCACCTCGGTGCGGCACCAAAGCGGGACCGACCGCCTCGCCGAGGCGAATCGCGCCGTCGGCGCGCGGTACGTGCTCAACGTCCAGGCCGACGAGCCGCTCGTCAGCCGCGCGCAGTTGCGGTCGCTGGCCGAGTTGATCCGTGGCGACGCGCCGCTGGCCACGCTCGCCACCCGGTTTCGGCGGCCGGAGGATTTCGCCAACCCGAACCAGGTGAAGGTGGTGCTCGGGGAGGGCGGACGCGCACTCTATTTCTCTCGCTCGCCGATGCCTTACGCGCGGGATCGCGGCGGTGTGGTCGACGCCGCTTGGCTCGAAGCCAACCCCTGTTTCAAACACCTCGGGCTCTACGCCTACCACGCTGATTTCCTCGAGCGTTTCACGAAGCTTCCCCCGGGGCGCCTCGAGCAGGTCGAGAAGCTTGAGCAGTTGCGCGCCCTGGAGCACGGGGCGGCGATCGCGGTGGGACTGACCGAGGACCCAAGCGTGGGCGTCGACACGCCGGAGGATGCGGTGAAGTTCGATCGACTCCTCGGCTGAACGGGCCTTCCGCCGGAAGCCGCCGGGCTGGGGGATTCACCGGGATTCGGGCGGGGCCGGTCCCCATTTTCGAGTCGGGCGCGGATTTTTTCTAAAGTCCGTGCGGACGCTTGCGATAAGGGCGCCGCCCGGGCGGAAAGCCGCACGGGCACTGAACGAAAAATGAACAAGAAATCCCTCCTGAAACTCACCCTCATCGCCATCGCCCTCTTCGCCGCGTCGGTCCCGGCCCGCGCGGAGAGCTCCTTCGACGAAGCGCCCACGCCGCTGCGCACCCAGGCTCCCGCCTATCCGGAAGCGCTGCGCCGCGACGGAGTCTCGGGCATCGTGAGCATCAGCGTGAACATCGACGAGAGCGGCAACGTCGCCGCGAGCTCGGTGTCCAAGAGCTCGAATCCGGCCTTCGACCAAGCGGCGCTCGACGCGGTCGCCCAGTGGAAGTTCAAGCCGGCGAAGAAGGCCGGGCAGCCGGTGGCGGTCACGGTCGTGCTGCCGATCCGCTTCAACGCCGCGCAGTAATCGTCCGTCCCGTCTCCTGTTTCGCGGGCCGCCTCCGGGCGGCCTTTTCGTTGTCCGCCTCCGCGTGACGACGACGATTTCGAATCCCCCGACCAAGAATGGCATTTTCCCCTCAAGTACAGTGGGGGGAGTTACGATGAGCAACGTGGTGCGCCACATCCCCTGCACCGATCGCCAACACTTCCTACCACCATGAAATTCTCACCCCACTTCCGTGCTCTCCTGGTCGGCCTCGCCCTTTTCGCCGTCGGCGCGGCCCACGGGCAGGAGAGCAAGTTCGACGAGCCGCCGATGCCGACCAAGACCGTGCCGCCGACCTATCCGGCCGAGCTCAAGCGCGAGGGTATCGCAGGGATGGTGACGATGTCGATCACGGTCGACGAGAAGGGCAATGTCGCCAATCCTGTCGTCAAGAAGTCGACACGTCCCGAGTTCGAGCAGCCCGCGATCGACGCGGTGAGCCGGTGGAAGTTCGAGCCGGCGAAGAAGGACGGGAAGCCGGTGGCCGTGCAGGTGGTCGTGCCGGTCAAGTTCTCCGTCAACTGACCTTCCCAACAACTCCGATCCCCTCATCGTCGTCATGAACAGCTCCCATTTCACCGTCGGGCGGCGGATGTCCGCCGGTCTCGGCGTGGTACTCGTGCTCCTCGCCCTGGTGGCCACCACCGCGTACTTCGCGCTCGGGCGCTCGGGCAAGGCGATCCGCATGACCAGCGACGTGGCCGTCGTGTCCGAACGCGCCATGGCGCTGGACCTGTCGATGAAGGAGCTGTTGCGTTCGGTGAGCGCGTTCCAGGTCAGCGGCTCGCGGGAGGACGCCACCGCGTTCTCCACCCAGGCGGGGAAGATGCGCGAGCATTTCGCCGAGATGGACCGGATGGAGATCGATGCGGAGGTGAAGTCCCGCCTCACGGCCTCGCAGCAGCTTTTCGGCAAGTTCGAGTCCCAGTTCCAGACCATGGTGTCGCTGCGCGCGGAACGCGACCAGTTCGAGGCATCCATGCGCCCAGCCGCCGAGACGATCCAGAAGTCGCTCCAGCTCGTGCTGGTGAAGGCCCGCGACAGTGGCGACATGAGCGCCTCCTTCAAGGCGTCCTCGAGCCTGCAGAACTTCTTCGAGGGCCTCATGCGGGTGAACCAATTTCTGCTTACCTCCGATCCCGCGCAGGCCGCGGCCGCCACCCAGTCGCTCAACAAACTGGTCGAAGGCGCCCGCGCCATCGACAAGGAGATCGCCGAGATGGAGGAGTTCGATGCAACTTTCAAGGACCCGGAACGGCGCAACGCCCTGAAAGCCGCGATCACCGAGTCCAACGGGCTCCTGCAGGGGCTGGCGAAAGTCAGCGAGGGCATCGCCCGCAGCCGCGTCGTCTATGAGAAGGAAATGCGCACCGTGGCGGCCGATTTCAGCACCCGAATCGAGGAAGTGAACAAGGGCCTTGCCGCCCGCCGGGGCGAGGTCGAAACCAGTTCCACCGCGGCGCAGCGTCGCAACGAAACCCTCGTGCTGGGCTTGAGCTTGGTGGGCGTCGTCTTCGGGGTCGTGGCCGGCTATTTCATCGTCCGCAGCGTCACCCGGCCGATCGCGCACGTCGCGGGCTTGCTCCGCGAAGGCAGTGATCGGACCGCGGCGGCTTCGCGGCAGGTCAGCTCCGCCAGCCAGGCCATGGCGGACGGCTCCTGCCAGCAGGCCGCCTCGCTGGAGGAGACCAGTTCCTCGCTCGTCGAGATGGGCAGCATGATCAAACGCACCGCCGAACACACCGAGAGCGCGCGACAGATGGCGGGCGAAACCCGCAAGGCCGCCGATCTCGGCTCGGACGACATGAAGGCGATGAAGGAGGCGATGGACTCCATCAAATCCGCGGGCGCCGAGATCACGAAGATCATCAAGACCATCGACGAGATCGCGTTCCAGACGAACATCCTCGCCCTCAACGCCGCCGTCGAGGCCGCCCGCGCGGGCGAAGCCGGCGCCGGTTTCGCCGTGGTGGCCGAGGAGGTCCGCAACCTCGCGCACCGCAGCGCCGAGGCCGCTCGCGAGACCGCCGCCAAGATCGAGAACTCCAACCAGCGCAGCGAACACGGCATCCGCCTGAGCGAGCGCGTGGGCAACAACTTCAACGAGATCACCCAGCGTGCCCGGAAACTCGACACGATGATCCAGGAGATCGCCGATGCCGCCAAGCAGCAGAGCCAGGGCATCGAGACGATCAACGCCGAGATCTCGCGCATCGACCAGATCACGCAGGCCAACTCCGCCAGCGCCGAGGAGACCGCCAGTTCCTCCGCCGAGTTGCAGTCGCAGGCCGACCGCCTCCGCGAGGCCGTCGACGAGCTCAATCGCATGGTTCATACCGATGCCGAGGCCGCCGCGGCTCATCACGAGGCGCATTCCGTCGCGACGAGCCATGCCCCCGCGGCGAAGGCGCCGACCCATTCTGCTCCGCCCCCGATGATGAAGCCGGTGGCGGGGAAGGCGCCGGTCAAGGCGCCCGCCAGAACCTCTGCGCCGCGGGCGAATGCCCCGATGCCGGTCAAGGCCGGCAAGGCCGAGAAGAGCGACAGCGCCGACAGTTTCTTCCGCGATCTCTGATTCCGAGCGTTCCCGTTGCTCGCGGAAGTTCCCAGCCCGCCCCCGGTTCTCCGGTCGGCGGGCTTCGTCGTTTCTGGGGTCGGCGGCGCCGGCGGGACAATGGGAGTTGGCGTGTAGACCGGCGAGCCTGCTCGCGCTTCGGGAAGCGGGTGCAAGGTCGCTGACCGCTGGTGTCACTGCGAGGGCGAGCGATCACGAACGCGGCTCGGGCCGTGCTCGAAACAAAAAGCCCGATCGGTCGGAACCGATCGGGCGAAAGGGGAGGCGCCGCCGCTCAGATTTTGCCGGCCTTGCGGGCTTCGATCAGGCGGTAGAAGTCGACAAACAGCGGATCGGCGTCGTTGGGGCCGGGCGCGGCCTCGGGGTGGTATTGCACCGAGAAGACCGGGAGCGACTTGTGCCGAAGCCCTTCGACGGTCCCGTCGTTGAGGTTCACCTCGGTGACGACCGCGCCGGCCTTTTCAAGCGACTGCGGATCGGCGGCGAAACCGTGGTTCTGCGAGGTGATCGAGACCTTGCCGGTCTCCACGTTCTTGACCGGCTGATTGCCGCCGCGGTGTCCGAACTTCAGCTTGAAGGTCGAGGCGCCGAGGGCGTGCGTGATCATCTGATGACCGAGGCAGATGCCGAAAGTCGGGTAGTGGGGAAGCAGTTCGCGCACGGTGCCGTGCACGTACTGGAGCGCCGCCGGATCGCCGGGGCCGTTGGAGAGGAAGAGACCGTCCGGGGCGAGTTCCTTGACCTGCGCGGCGGAGGCGTCGGCCGGGAGCACGTAGACGTCGAACCCGTGGCGGACGAGCTTACGGAAGATGGTGTGCTTGGCGCCGAAATCGAACGCGGCGACCTTGAAGCGCTTCTCCGGGATCGGGAACGAGCCGAGCGTGGTGCCGACGGGGAGGTAGGCGATGTTGGTCGGGTCCTTGGGATCCCAGACGAAGGACTTGGCGCAGGTCACGTCCTTCACGTAGTCGGCGCCGACGATGCTCGCGCGGGCGCGGGCGCGCGCCACGGCGTCGGCGTCGGTGATGTCCTCGGTGGAGAGGCAGCAACGCATGGCGCCGTCGACCCGGAGCTTCTTGGTGATTGCACGGGTATCGACGTCCTGGAGGCCGGGGATGCCGTGCTTCAGAAGGTAGTCGTGGACGGACTGGCGGCTGCGCCAGTTGCTCACCACTGGGCTGAGCTCGCGCACGACGAAGCCGGCGACCTGCGGGCGGGCGGACTCCTCGTCCTCGGGGTTGATGCCGTAGTTGCCGATCTGCGGCGCGGTCATCGTGACGATCTGGCCGAAGTACGAGGGATCGGTGAGGATCTCCTGGTAGCCGGTCATGCTGGTGTTGAACACCGCTTCGCCGGCGATGGTGGC
>JAEXPQ010000205.1 GCA_023446735.1 Verrucomicrobiota bacterium | reverse complement strand
TCGCGGGCCGGCGGGCGCGGCGCGGTCGCCCGGCGGCGGCGAGACTTTCGGCGTGCGACGGCGCGGCGGGTGGTGTGCGCTGGGCGCATGGGTATTCGCGCATGGTCGGTCGGCCTGCTTCTCCTCGGTGTGGCGTTGGCGGCGCCGGTGCGCGGCGCCGCCGCGCTGGTGTTGCAGACGGATTTCGGCACCAAGGACGGTGCGGTGGCGGCGATGAAGGGGGTGGCGGTGGGGGTCGACGCGCGCCTGCCGCTCTTCGACCTGAGCCACGAGAACACCCCCTACGACATCTGGGAGGCGGCCTACCGGCTGCGGCAGACGGCGCCGTATTGGCCGGCTGGAACGGTGTTCGTGTCCGTGGTCGATCCCGGCGTGGGCATGGCGCGCAAGGCGATCGTGCTCCGGACGGGGTCCGGCCACCTGTTCGTCTCGCCCGACAACGGAACGCTCACGCTGGTGGCCGAGGCGCTCGGGGTGGCCGCGGTGCGCGAGATTGACCTGGCGCGCCATCGGCTGCCCGGTTCCGATCGCAGCCACACGTTCCACGGCCGCGACGTGTTCGCGTATGTCGGGGCGCGGCTGGCGGCGGGGACGTTGGCGTTCGCGGAGGTCGGTCCGGAGCTGGCGGGCGACATCGTGCGCCTGCCGCACGCGGTGGCGCGGGCCGAGGGCGCGGCGCTGGTGGGCGGTGTTCCGGCGCTGGATGCGTCGTTCGGCAACGTGTGGACCGACATCGACGAGACCCTCTTCGCCGCGTTGCAACCGAAGTTTGGCGACCGCTTCCGTGTGACGATCGCGCGCGGCGGCGCCACCGTGTTCACCGGCGAGCTGCCGTACGTGCGGACGTTCGGCGAGGTGCCGGAGGGACAGCCGTTGCTCTACCTCAACAGCCTGCTGCACGTCTCGTTCGCCCTGAACTTGGGCAACTTCGCCGCCGTGCACGGCATCCGAGCCGGCGGCGAGTGGACGGTGCGGCTGGAGCGCGCGGCGTCGGATCGGGCGGCGTCCGCGTCCGCCGGGGAGCGCTGAACCGGAACGGCGCGCCGGATGCGTGGGCGGCGCCTCCGGCCCTCCGGCTCCGGTTCGCCGCACGCCGGCCCACAACGACCTTGCGCGGGTCGCGCGGCTCGTGTGCGGTGAGGGTGTGGACACGCCGCGCATCGTTTTCATCGCCGAGGGGAAGCTGTTTGAGAAGACCGGCGCGGCCGAGCCGCGCGAGATCGAGAGCCCGTTCGCGCGCGCGGCGGCGACGCGCGCGGAGGAGCGCCAGGCCCGCCATGCGTGGAAGAACGGCGCCGAGGACGACCGCGGGCCGTTCAACTCGCGCACGCTCTGGGGCAAGCAGGCGCAGGGCGCGGCGCACCACGAGCATCCGGTCTTCCGCCACGTGACCCGCGGAGCCCGGCCGGACGAGATCTTCTACGTGCTCTCGATGTCGGCCAGCGCCGGCGTCTTCCGCTACAACCTCGACACGGGCGAGGAGCAACGGCTCTTCCATCGCGAGGATTTCGTCGCCTGCGGCCTCACCTGTTGTCCACGGGACGGGCGGCTGGTCGTCGCCTCCCGCGGCGCCGACGGGATCGCGGACCTCGAGCTCGTCGACCCCGAGACGCGCCGGCGCGACCGCGTGACGGACGGCGACGGCTACGATGCGTTCCCGAGCCACGATCCGGTGAAACCGAACATGGTCTATTTCCAGTCGGCCGGGGCGGGGCGCAACGCGGAGGGCGAGCTCGTGGCGTTTGGGCCTTCCGGCGTGTTGACCCTCGACTACGCCAGCGGGGCGCTCGCCACGGTGCTGGAGGACGGCGCGCACGATTTCCTCGCGCCGCGGCTCGATGCCCAGGGCCGGCTCCACTGCATCCGCCGCCCGTACACCGCGCACGGACGGGTCGGCGTGGGCGCAAGCCTGAAGGCGTTCGTGCTGGCGCCGTTCCATCTCGTCGAGGCGGTGATCGGCTTCGCGGACGCCTTCACGCGGATGTTTGCCCGGCGGTCGTTGCGCCCGGCGGGCCCGGGTGGACCGGGACAGGGACCGACACGCGGCGTGCTGATCCACGACACCTATGTGGAGCTCGAGAAGGTGATGCGGCGGCGCGAGCGCGGAGCGAAGGACGTGAACCTCGTGCCCGGCTCCTGGACACTCCTGCGGCGCGAGCCGGACGGTCGGGAGACGGAGCTGGCGCGCCACGTGACGGCGTTCGACCTCGCGCCGGACGGCACGCTCGTCTTCACGAACGGCCTGTCGATCTGGGTCGACGGCGCCGAGCGGCGCCTCCTCCACGACGGGCAGGTGGTGCAGGAGCTGGCCGTGGTTGGCTGAGACGTGTCCATGCAGACGAGGGACGAGGGTCGAGGGACGAACGCCAAACCGTCGGTGCGCTGACCCAGTGCGCTGGTCGGCTCGGAGTCTCGCTGGGCACTCTGGCTCTCGACGGACGACGAGGGTTGGGGCGAAATCCCGAACGAGGAAGCGACCTGCACCGGTCCGGCGGTTGAGCGCGGCGGCGACCGGGATAGTACGGGGGCCGGGGGCTGGCCGAATCTTTCGCGCCCCTGATCGTTTCTGAGCGGGAATCTCGCATTGGGGCCGGGCCACCCTGCGAACCCGGGTGTCCAATTCTGCCATTGTGCTCCGCTCTCCACGAAACACGCTTCTCCCGTCCCGCGATCACCGGCCCGACCGACCCTTCCTGCCGGCCCGTGGTACGGCCCGCTCGCTCCACCCGGAGCCCGCTCTCCGTGGTTCCCCCGCCCCCTGCGCCAACTACCGTGAAATCCGACCGCCGAGTTTAGGATGAACGATCCCGCTGAACAGGAAGCCCTGATCTTCGCCGAGGCCGCGGCGCTGCCGCCGGAGGAACGCGCCGCCTACCTCGACCGCGCCTGCGCCGGCGATGCGCCGCTGCGCGCGCGGATCGAGGCGTTGCTCGCCGCGCACGAG
>JAEXPQ010000094.1 GCA_023446735.1 Verrucomicrobiota bacterium | reverse complement strand
TCGACCTGATAGCTGAATAGCTCCGGTTGGGGTTGGTGAGTGCCCATCATATGGACACTGGATTAAGCACGGAGCGTGCCGCTTTAGTTGTTGCCGCGCAGATGGTTAGATTTGGGCAACAGCCCCTCGCAATTTGTCCTCGGCAACCGCTTCCCCCAAACCAGCGGCGAGCCGCTGTCAGGCCGTCTGCGTCCTCCTTCCGCTGACGCTCCAGTCCGGTGTCTCCCCTCCCAGCCAGCGGCGACGAGCCCTCGCGGATGCACAGGCGACACGCGGCGCTCCGTTGAACCCGCGCCGTCACAGTCCCGGCCGCGCTGCGCGTTGTTTCGCGCGGCCGAAGGGGTCGACCGGAGACGTAACTCGAACCGCTTCCGAAGGACTGGCGGGCGCAGGCCACTTCGCCCCCCTGACGCAATAACCGCCCGGGACATCAGGCCGGCCGGGCGCTTCCGGGGTGGACAGGGGCGAGCGACGCGCCCGAAGCTCCACCTTCCAGTACCTCCCTCCCATGCAATACGGCCACTTCGACGACAAAGCCCGCGAATACGTGATCACGCGCCCGGACACCCCGCGCCCGTGGTCCAACTACCTCGGCTCGACCGAGTACGGCGCGATCATCACCAACCACGCCGGCGGCTACTCCTTCTACAAGAGCGGCGCCACCGGGCGTTTCCTGCGCATGCGGTTCAATAGCACGCCGCTCGATCTGCCGGGCCGCCTGTTCTACATCCGCGACCAGGAGGACGGCGATTTCTGGTCGGCCGCATGGCAGCCCGTGGCCAAGCCGCTCGCGAAGTTCAAGTCCACCTGCCGCCACGGCATGGGCTACACGATCATCGAGAGCCGCTACGCCGGCATCGCGAGCGAGGCCACCTACTTCGTGCCGAAGGGCCAGACCTTCGAATACTGGCGCTTGAAACTCACCAACAAGACCAAGAAGGAGCGCAAGCTCTCGGTCTTCACCTACTGCGAGTTCGCCAACCTCTGGAACACCACCCAGGACCTGGTCAACCTCCAGTACTCGCTCTTCATCACCCGCGCCACGCTCGAGGACGGTATCCTCGGCGTGACCTGCAACCCC
This sequence comes from Verrucomicrobiota bacterium, assembly GCA_023446735.1. GTDB lineage: Bacteria > Verrucomicrobiota > Verrucomicrobiia > Opitutales > Opitutaceae > CAJCBL01. The sequence goes on along the minus strand of JAEXPQ010000094.1, from coordinate 19,644 downwards.
AACTACGATTTCGACGGCAAGGACCTCACCGGCTGCAACCGCACCTGGATGGCCCTCACCGGCACGCCGCTCGCCGGCTACGAGACGACGCGTGAGCGTTTCTGCGGCACCTACGGCGGCTACGCCGCGCCGGATGTGGTCGTGGCGGGCAAGTGCTCCAACTTCCTCGCCGAGGGCGACAACGTCGTCGGCGGCCTCCAGGGCGATGTGACGCTCGCCCCCGGCGAGAGCCGCGAGATCATCGTCATGCTCGGCCTCGGCACCGTGGGCAGCCACGGCAAGGCGACTGTCACCGAGTTCGGCAACAGCGCGCGCTGCGAGGAGGAGTTCCAGAAGCTCGTCGCGGAGAAGCACGCGCCGCTGGCCAATCTCCAGGTCGAGACGCCGGACGCGGAGTTCAACTCCATGGTCAACGTCTGGAACGCCTACAACGCGCTCATCACCTACGCGTGGTCGCGCTCGGCCTCGCTCGTCTACAACGGCGAGCGCGACGGCCTCGGCTTCCGCGACACCGTGCAGGACATGCTCGGCGCCATCCCGCTCCTGAAGGACGGCGTGCAGCAGCGACTCGAGCTCATGCTCACCGGCCAGCTCGCCAACGGCGGCGCGATCCCGGTGATCAAGCCGTTCTCCCACAAGCCCGGCCAGGAGGCTCCGCCGCCGGACGAGGAGTACCGCTCCGACGACTGCCTGTGGTTCTTCAATGCCGTGCCGGCCTTCGTGGCGGAGATCGGCGACTTCGGTTTCTACAACAAGGTGCTGCCGTACGCCGACCAGGGCGAGGCGACCGTGTTCGGGCACCTGCGCCGCGCCCTCGAGTTCAATCTGGAGCGCACCGGCCGCAACGGCCTGCCCTGCGGCCTCGCCGCCGACTGGAACGACTGCATCCGCCTCGGCTACAAGGGCGAGTCGGTCTTCGTGGCGTTCCAGGTCCGCCTCGGCCTCGACGTGTACGCGGGCATCGCGGACAAGCTCGGCAAGCCCGAGGAAGCCGCGTGGGCCCGCGCCGAGTTGGCCAAGCTCGACGCGAAGATCCAGGCCGTGTGCTGGGATGGCGAGTGGTTCATCTGGGCCATCGGCCAGGACGGCACCGTCTACGGCACGAAGAACTTCGCCGAGGGTCAGGTTTACATGAACACGCAGGTGTGGGCCGTCATGTCCGGCGCCGCCACCCCCGCGCAGGCCCAGCAGGCGCTCAAGACGATGAAGGAGCGCTGCGCCACGCCGTTCGGCGTCGCGCTGTGCGATCCGCCGTTCATCAAGGCGGATCCGGAGATCATGAAGGCCACGCTGTTCAACGCGGGCATCAAGGAGAACGCCGGCATCTTCTCGCACACCCAGAGCTGGGGCGTGATCGCCGAGATCCTCCAGGGCAACGGCGACCAGGCGTGGGAGTACTACCGCGCCTTCATGCCGGCCGCGTATAACGACCGCGCGGAGATCCGCCAGGTCGAGCCCTACGTGCACTGCCAGACGACGTACTCGAAGTACAACGTCAACTTCGGCGCCTCGCGCGTGCCGTGGCTCTCCGGCACCGCCTCGTGGGCCTGCTTCTCGGCCACGCCCTGGGTGCTCGGCGTGCGTCCGGAGATCGAGGGCCTGCGCATCGCCCCGTGCATCCCGAAGGCGTGGCCCGGCTTCAAGATGACCCGCACCTTCCGCGGCAAGCGCGTGAAGATCGAGGTGCAGAATCCGAACGGCGTGAACCAGGGCTTGAAGTCGCTCACGATCGACGGCGTGGCAGTGGCCGGCGAAGTCGTCCCGACGGAGAAGATCCGGCACAACTCGAAGATCGTCGCGATCCTCGGGTGATCGTCTGTGGTGGTGGGGCGGGCTTTACGCCCGCCATCCGTCTCCCCCGTAGGGCCGGATCTCGCGTCCGTGCCGTCCGGTTTCCCAAGGCGCATCGCTTTCCGCGGTGCGCCTTTGTTCTCTCCGCATTTCCCTACGAATCCCCGTAGCCGCGTTCGTGAGAACGCGGATTATGATGGCGGGCGCGGCAATGAAGGCATTCGCAACCACTGATGCACGCTGATAGACACTGATCCAGAGTCGATCGGCACCGATCTGCACCCTGGCTTTCTTTGCTCCGATTGACACGCCTGCGGGAGCCGCTAGGCCGAGCCTCGCCATCAACGTCGGCATCCGCTCGCCAACCCCAGGATACTCCCGTGTTCACCCTCCGTCCCACCAAGGTTCTTGCTGGCCGGCTGGATATCCAGCTTCCGGCCACCGCCCAGCCGGTCACGCGGCCGTTCGCCGACTGGTGCGTGCATCGCTTCCGGGCCGAACGCTTCGACTATCTCGTCTTCGTCAACAGCGTCTCCCTGCTCTCGGTGCTCACCCCCGCTCGCGGTGTGACCGACGAGCGTTCGTTGATCGAACGGCTCGTCGCGTCCTTGCGGGAATACTGCCGAGCCTCCGGCCGCGATTTTCAGTTCGAGCAGTTGATCGCGCCCGAAACCGGCAGCGTGGAGTTTGCCCCGATTGGCGGGCGCCCGTTGCTGTCCTCGATCAATGAGCTCGTGTTCCAAGCAGGCTACCATCTCGCGCATGGCGATTCGCCGATGGAAGTCTCCGACCGGCTCAACGAAGTCCCGATGAAGTTCGTGGGGATGAACTCGCCGGGTCGCGCCTTTGCCGCGATGGCTGCCGTGCCGGCCGACGTGCCTTCGCCCGGGGCCGACGTCGATGACGTGATCCCGTTCGAAACCGGCGGGGACACGCCCGGCACCCCCGCCGAGAACGAGCTGGAACGGCACGAGCGCTACGTCGCCAATCGCCGCGCCAGCCTGCGCCGCGCCGCCGAGTTGGTGGCCGGTGAATTCGCGGCGTTTCCCTTCGTCGAGCGCGTCGTGTTGTTCGGTTCGGTCGCCGAGCCGGTGAAGCGGGAGACGCCGCGTTTCCGGGAGCTGCGCGCCCTGGCTGGCTCGGTGTCGCACGACCCCAAGGACGTCGATCTTGCGGTGTGGGTCACCGACCTTACCCAGTTGCATCTGCTGCGCCGCGCGGCCGGTTGCGCGATCGGGCAGCATGAGAAGGAGATTCACGTCAAACTCTGGCCGGGAGTGCCGCACCACCAGGTGGACGTGTTTCTCCTCGAAGCAGGCACTGACCGCTTCCGGGGCAACCTCTGCCACTTTGGCCAGTGCCCCAAGGGCAAGCGCGAGTGCGAGGTCGCCGGCTGCGGCGCCCAGCCGTTTCTGCAACTCTTCGCCAACTTCAACCTCGAAGGCCGGGGCCTCCGCAGTCCCCAAGCGGTGGTGTTGTTCGAGCGGCAGCCGAACGGGCGCGGCTGAGCTCGTAGCCGCGTTTGTGAGCGCCGCGGAAGGCTTCGTCTGCTGCGCCGCACTCCAGACGGCGTCTCGGCGCGCCGACTCAGAAAGGGATCGTTCTGCTGTCGTCCTTGAGCAGCGGCGTGGGGTCGGACTGGTTCCGCCCGCACTCGCGCTCGTGGAGAATCTCGAAATAGCCTTCCTCCGCGAGGAAGGCATCGTCGGCGTGAGCACGCAGGAACTCCTCGGTCGGACGGCCTTCGACCAGCAGGGTTCGCCGGTGCTTCATCTTGCCGCCGACAAAGTAGGTCTCGAGGCGGTAGTCACGGCCTTTCCTTGGTTGCTGGCCTGAATGGTTCGTCTTCTTGGGCATCGCTGGGTCGCCAGATTATGGAGGTGACCAGGTCACGCGCCGCAGCACTTCTTGAATTTCTTGCCGCTGCCGCAGGGACACGGGTCGTTGCGGCCGACTTTCGGCGGAGCTGTGTACGGGACCGCGTTTCCCTCGCTGTCGACGGCGGCGGTGCCGACGGTGCGTTCGCGGGCGGCGGCCACCGTTTTCTCGCGGTCACGGAGAGACGCGGGTTGGAAGTAGTGCCAAGTCCGGGCGGCGTCCCAGGCGTCGGTGATCGTCTTGTCGAGCTGCGATGACTCGTAGGCGTCCGGTGTGTCGCTCTCGAGTATTTTGGCGGCATACTCGGGCTCGATGTAGTTCAACTCGGTCAATCCGCGGTCGTAGAGGCCGAGGATCGTGCCGCGCAGTTCGGTGGCATGGATGCGGATCGCCGCGTCGACGAGCCCGTTGCCCACCAACGGGTCGTTCTCGCCTTCGGGGTCGAGCGAGGCGGCGAGTTGGGCGATCAGTCCAAGCAGGTCCGCGCGGGGGAATTGTCCCCGCTTCCAAAGGATGGAGAGCGCGCGCAGTCCGGCGTTGCGGGCGAACGGATCGGCCGCCTCGTCGCGGATGAGGGCGAGCAACGGCTCCGGCGTGCCTGCGTAGGTTTCAGCGAGGATGGTCGGCCCTTGTTCGGTAATGATATCGCCGAGCAGGTTGTAGGCGCGGTCGCCGTCGAGGCGGAGGATGCGGGTGAGCGGCTCGTGGGCGGCGGTGGCGCGGAATTCGGCGGCGAGAAAGAGCAGGAAGCCGATGTTGGGTTTCTCGTTCCCCAGCCAGTTCTCGGGATTGGCGGCGGCGGACGCGATCCGTGCCACGATTCCGGGCACGAGTTCTTCGCCGCGCCCGCGGGCCGCCTGCAGGGCGGCGGCGGCACGTTTGGGATCGTGGCCGCAGACGTTCTCGAGCAGTTCTTCAGCGGAGAGCATGGGTGGAGATTGGGCCGGCTGCGGCGGGAGTCGAGCGGGCGCACGTCCACCATGCGTTTGTCGCCAGTCCCCGCGCGCGAGCGCCCTCCCCGCGGTTGGAACGGATAGCGTGCTCGCACGCGCTTTCGGAGCGCGGGCAAGCACGCTGCCTACATGGCACTTGTCTCATCGTGGTTCGCTCGCCGGACAGCTCCGCCAAGTCGTGGATGCGCCGGTCGGAGGAGGCGGACTTGCGCGGGCGGGTCTTGCGGATGATCCGGGACTGGCGGGTGCGGCCGCCGGCCGGGGCGAGGGCGAGGCGACGTTCGAGCTCGCGCGCTGTGGCCGGAGCCGCCGTGGCGCCCTGCCATTTGCATTCGCCGGGGTCGCCGCAACCGTCGGCGCGCAGGCCGACGACACCGATCTGTTCCTGGCGGTCCCGGCTACAAGGCGACCCTGGAGGCGTGGAGGTCGATTGCGGGATCGGGAAAAATCCTGAAAAGACCGGACAAAACCTGGTTGGTGGGTATCTTGCCTTGAGTCGCCCCGGCTTCGTCTCCTCGGTGCCGGCGGAGTTTGGCGCTACCCCAACCGCTCCTCGTCGTCTCACTCTCCCCAATGAACACGCCCCAGGGCAATGGACCGGCCGGATCGCTTTTCGCCGCGCGTCCCCTCAGTCACCAGAGCCGGTCGGAGATGTGCGCGGTGTTCGACCGGGCGATCCGGCTGGCCGAGGCCAATCGGCTGCGGTTGCGGGTGCCACGCGAAGTGAAACCGACCCAGCGCTTGGCGAACATGCACTACCACTATCGGCCCGAGGTTTTTCTGCAGCTGCAGGGCGTGACGGAGTTCCGGTTCCCGCGGGAGAACTTCGAGCTCGCGCCGGACGAGGTGCTGGTGATCCCGGCGGGAGTGCCTCACGGCGAGACGGTGCGGGACGAGGGCGGCAAGGCGTTCCGCAATCTCGTCGCCGGTTTCTACAACAACACGATCAGTCTGCACTTCGCCTACGAGGCTCGACCCGGCCGGCCCGACATCGAGGAGATCGAGTTCTTCGACGCCCCCAACCTTGAGGTCTTCCTGACGCTCGCCAACACTCTCGCCCACGCCCACGCGATGCAGAGCCCCGCGCGCGACGCCGTGCTGAAGGGGCTGCTGATCGCGTTGCTCGGGCTGTTCCGCAACATCATCGAGACCGGCACGGACCGCCTGAACACCGACAGCGGCAAGGTTTTCCATGCGAAGTGCATCGTGCGCGAGCAGTTCTCGAATCCGGAGCTCGGCGTGCAGCAGATCGCGGCGGCGCTCGGCTGCTCGCGCGACTACCTCTCGCATCTGTTCCACGTCGAGACGAAGGAACGGCTCACGCACTACATCCAACGGATCCGCATCGAGGGCGCGATCCTCGCGTTGGAGACGACCGCCTTGAACGTGTCCGAGATCGCGTACGCGAGCGGCTTTGCCGATCCCGCGTATTTCGGCCGGGTCTTCAAGCAGCACAAGGGCGTGACACCGCAGGAATTCCGCGCCCAGCTGGACGCCCAGCGCAACCGGCCCGAGTTGGGTCCGAAGACCGTCTATGCCGACCACGTGGATTTCTCGCCCGGCGAGCCGGTGGCCCGGAAGACGGAAGCCGTCGTCGTCGGCGCGCGGTAAGCGACAAGGCGGACGGCCGGAGACGGCGGACGGAGCACAGACCCCGACGGATTCTTGCCGGCGGTAGGCTGCGGCGGAGCAGGACCGCTGAGGCCGCTGCGGAACGCCGATCCGGAGACGGTCCGGCCGGAGCGCCGCGGCGATTGCGACGGTGTTTCTTTTTGCTGGAACTGGGGCCCGGAAACGGCGGCTTTGTCCGGTAGCGCCTCGCGGACCCACAGCCTCACCGTCGATTCTCCACTCGGTGTCGACGAACTGGTGGTGTCGGGCATGCGGTCGCCGCCTGAGCCCACTCCGTTCCCCCGCTTCCATGAAAACGACACCCCGCGTTCGCCTGTTCGTCCTCGTCGCGCTGCTGCTCGGCACCGCGCTCTGCGCCGTCGAGAAACCGCGCGTCGTGGTGCTCACTGACATGGGGGCCGACCCCGACGACGAGCAGTCGCTCGTGCGGCTGCTGCTGTATTCCAATCAGGTCGAGATCCGCGGCCTCGTCGCCACGACCTCGTGCTGGCAGCAGGACACGATCCGGCCGGACTTCATCGCGACCATCCTGGACGCCTACGAGAAGGTGCAGCCGAATCTCGTGCAGCATGAGCCCGGTTTCCCCAGCGCCGAGAGTCTGCGCGTCGTGGTGAAGCGCGGCGCGCCGAAGTACGGCATGAGTGGCGTCGGTGAAGGCTTGGATACGGAAGGCTCCAACTGGATCATCCAGGAACTCGACCGCGACGACGCCCGCCCGCTGTGGGTCTCGGTCTGGGGCGGCGTGAACACGCTCGCGCAGGCGCTGCACCGTCTGCAGGCGACCCGTCCCGCGGCGGAGGTCGACCGGCTCGTGGCGAAGCTCCGTGTCTACACCATCTCCGACCAGGACGACAGCGGCGCGTGGCTCCGGCGTACGTTCCCCGGCCTGTTCTACATCGTGTCTCCCGGTGATGACTACGGGCAGGCGACCTGGATCGGCATCAACAACGTCCACGACGGCATCGACAACACGACGATCGGCAACGGCTGGCTGGCCCGGAACATCCAGCAGGGCCACGGTCCGCTCGGTGCGGTCTATCCCGATGTCGCGTGGGGCATGGAGGGCGACACGCCGTCGTTCCTCGGGCTCATCCCCAACGGCCTGAACGTCCCCGAGCGGCCCGACTGGGGCGGTTGGGGCGGCCGCTACGAGCTCGCCACGCCCGCCTTCGCGACCATCGGCGATGCCGGCTCGGTGGTGGTGCCCGAGCCCGAGACTCGCCCGATCTGGACCGACACCTCCGACACGTGGACGCCCTACGTGCCCGGCGAACAGAAGCGCGCGGTCCAGAAGGGTCCGAAGACGTTCACCGGGAACCAGCTCACGCTCTGGCGCTGGCGCGACGATTTCCAGAACGACTTCGCCGCCCGCATGGACTGGTGCACCCGCAGCTATCGTGAGGCCAACCATCCGCCGGTGCCGCACCTGAACCATCCGGACCGGCTCACCGTGAAGGCGGGGCAGCCCTTCACACTCGACGCCTACGGCAGCAACGACCCGGACGGCGACAGCATCAGCTTCCTCTGGTTTCACTACCCGGAAGCCGGCACCTACAAGAAACCGCTCGCCAGCGGCGGTGCCGACAACACCGACCGTTTCAGCCTCACCGCGCCCCGGGTCGACCGCGAGGAGACGGCCCATTTCATCCTGCGTGTGACCGACAAGGGCAGCCCGGCGCTCTCCCGCTACCGGCGTGTGATCGTCACGATCGAGCCGTGACGTGGGCCGGCAGCGGCGCGAGATGGATCGGCGCGACGAACGTGGCGGCTTTCGCGCTGCGGAAGAAGTCGGGGTTGTTCGTGGCCTGTCGACTCCCGGGTCGGGTGCGGTTGATTGTCGCGATCGACTCCCTCGCGCAGGAGGCGGGTACCGGCGCCGATCACGGCCCGGTCGTCACCGCCGCGGTGACATCCCTGCCCTCGGGATCGAGGAGGCTCGCGCGAATCGCCTGGGCGGGGGCGCTCGTGCCGCAAGAGTCTTGCCCCGCCCCCATGGTGACGTGGCCGATGCCGGCGACCGTGATGGTTTCGCCGTTCGGCTGAAAGAGACTGGAGCCGGCCACCTTCACCTCCACGAGTCCGTAGGGATCGAAATGCAGGTACGGCTGGGCCGAGCCGGTGGCCTCGATCTTGTGGATCACGACGAGGGAAAGGACCTTCGATACTCCGGGGGCGTAGAGGCCGGTCAGCCCACGGTTGTTGCGGTACCGGACGTTGCCATGGTGGATCCCGCCGAGCTGACCATACGGCGCGACCACACCGGCGACCGCGATGTCGGCCCAGGCGGCGTAGGGAAGCCCGGCGCGGGTGACGGCGGGGTTGTTCGCGGTGCCCACGGAGTAGATCGTGAAATGAGTCGACCAGTCGGCTCCGGAGAGGACGATCGACGCTCGTCCCTTCATGTACGCAATGCCGGATTGGTTGTAGAGCGCCGGTGCGATCGGGCCGGTCGCGGAGGATGGATCGAGCACGACGGTGATCGCACCCGCTCCAGACATCTCGACCTGCACGATGCTTTCGTTCTCGTCGAGGAATGACATGCGGGCGATCTGGCCATGGTCGGCGGTGAATGTTCCGGCCGTGCCGGAGAGGAGGAATTGGTCGTACACCGCCCCGTTGGGGTGTTGGATGTCCTGCCACTCGGATCGGGTGATTACGCTCCCGGCCGTGCGCTCGCCTTGGGTCGGCACCAGTCCGACGACCACCGGAGCCGTCAGCGTCTCGCCGCCGGGGCCGCTGGCGAGGCAGTCGTAAATTCCCACATCGGCCGGAGCTACGGATTGCAGCGTGAGCACCTCGGTCGTGGCCGAGATGGCCCGCCCTCCCTTGTACCATTGCCACGAAGTCGCTCCGACGGCGTCCGCATGGAGCGCGGCCGATTCGCCGTGCACGACGCCGACCGAATTGGACACCGGCAGCACTTCGGGACCGGCATGCACGAGGAGGGTGGCCGCCGGGCTGGTGGCGGAGCCGGCCGAGTTGGTGGCTACGGCACGATAGCGGCCGGCCTGTCCCACCTCCACCGGGTAGAACCACAGGGTCGTGGAGGTCGCTCCTGGGATGGCCACTCCGTCTTTCTGCCATTGGATGGAAGGCGCCGGATTCCCGGTGGCGGCGACATTGAACTCCACGTACTCCCCTGGGTGCGCGCTTGTGTTGCGGGGCGACCAGACGATGGCCGGTGGCAGAACGGGGCCTTCGTCGTCGAACTGCGAGAGGAATCCTCTCCAGCGCGGGAAGGTGAACCCCTTGGCGCCCGGTTGGAAATAGACGACCGTGAAGCTAAAAATCTCCTGGCCGACCTCGCGCGGAGCATCTCCCCGGAAACGAGCGACACCCAGGTTGTTGCACCCGTAGAAGGCTTGGTCTCCGATCATCTGCACGCTGCCGGGGATCGTCAGCTTGGCCAGACCGGCGCAGAAGAGGAAGGCATCTTCCCCGATCGAAGTAACGCTGTCCGGTATCACCACCTCGGTGAGGCCGTTGCGACTGGCGAACGCCCGTTCGCCAATCCGGGTGACGGGTTTGGCCACCGTGGCCGGTTGGCCGTCGACGATGGCCGAGACCCCGATGGAGGACGGAATTCTCACGGTTCCGGTAATGCCCGGATCGACACAGCCGAACACCTCGAGGAAGGCGCCGTAGTCGAGAAATTTGAGGTCTCCCGACGTGCGGTAGACGGCAAGAGTCCCGGCGCCGCTGATCGCCTTCCCTTCCGAATTGGTGGCAACCAAGCGATAGGCCCCGAGGTGTTCCGGCTGCACATTGGGGATCTTGAGGGTGGCCGAGGTGGCTCCCGGCAGGTCCACGCCATCCTTTTGCCATTGGAGCGCCGGCGCCGGCAGCCCGTAGACGACGGCCGTGAATGTCGCGGCCTCGCCGATCTCCACGCGCCAGTCCCGCGGACTTGTCGGGATTGCCGGCGGCATCTTGTCGCCATCTTGTGCGAGATACCCCTTCCAGTACGGCGTGGTGAAGCCAATGGCGCCCGGACGATAGTAGACGGTGAAACCGGGGCCCATCTCGGAGAAGGCTCTTTCGCTGCAGATTGTCGGCGGTGCTCCGAGAAACCTTGCCGAAGTCAACGCTCCGCAACGATCGAAGGCGAAGTCCTTGATGACGGTGATGCTGGCCGGAATGGTCACGGAGGTCAGCTTGGTCTCGTAGCGGAATGCGCCGGCCGCGATCGCCGTGACCGGCTTCGCCACCGTCACCAACTGGCCGGCGACCAGGACGGTGACATCGATGCTGCTTGGGATCTCCACCGATGCATCGGGGCCCTCGAAGCCGGTGATCGTCAAGGTGGAGCCGGTGTCCAAATAGGTGAACGCGCCGAAGACCGGCGTGACGGCAAGAGTGCCGGGCTCGCCCACGGCCGAGCCGTTAGCGTTGGTGGCAACGGCCGAATACCGACCCGACTGCCAGGGCTGTACCTCGGTGAGCCTGAGCGATGCTCCAGTGGCTCCAGGGATATCCACGCCATCCCGCCGCCACTGCACCGAGGGAGTTGGCATGCCGAAGGCCGCGATTTCGAAGAAGACGGTCGAGCCGGTCCTTACGTCGTAGTTGATTGGCGAGTTCAGCAGCCGGACCACCGGCGCCATCGTGTCGCCGCGTTGCGCGAGATAGCCGCGCCAGAGCGGAGTGGAGAACCCGGTTGCGGCCGGCGTGTACTGGACCACGAGCGGGGCGGCCGGATCGCCGAAGGGAGTGTCGCCGATGGTCGCCGGCGCGTTGCCGAGGAATTGCACGCTTTTCAGATGGGAGCATGACCCGAAGGCATCGGTCCCGATCGATGTCACCCCGGCGGGGATCTTCACCTCCGTCAATCCGGAGCAGCCCAAAAACGCACGGAAGCCGAGCGAGGAGAGGTGGGGCGGAAGCGTCACGCGGGTTAGCCCAAGACAGAAGGCGAACGCCTCCTGTCCCACGGAGGTGACGGTGTCGGGTATTTCCACCGACTCCATGGTCACGGTCCAGTCGAAGGTATTCGGCCCGATTGCCGTGACCGGTTTGTTGGTGGTGATGGTTTTGCCATCGACGATCGTTGTCACCTCGACCGACGCGGGGATGACTACCGTCCCGTTGGGCTTTCCGAAATAGTTCGTGAGGGTGACGGACGCCCCGTCGTCGGAATAGGTGAAGTCGCCGACCGTCGGCACGATCGAGAGCGTGGCGGCGGCGCTGGTAGCTGTACCTTCCGAATTGGTTGCCACGACTCGATAGCTTCCAGCCTGGGCGACCTGCACGTTGGTGAGAACCAGAGTTTTCTCCGTTGCTCCCGAGATCGCCACATCGTCCTTCTGCCATTGCAGTGTCGGCGTCGGAGCACCGTGCACCACGACACTGAGGGTTACCGTCGTGCCGGCGTTCGCTGTCTGGTCGGCGGGCGCCAGCACCACCGGCGCCATGGTCTCGCCGCCTTGGGCGACATAGCCGTTCCAGTAGGGGGAGGAGAAACCGGCCGCGCCGAGCGTGTAGTAGACGGCGAAACCCGGGTCGGCTCGGTCAAATACATCGAGGTCGGACGATGCCGGTCCGCCCGAGACGGTCGGCGCGTTGCCCAGAAAGCGGGCGCGCACGAGTTTGTCGCATGACGCGAAAGCCCGGGCCTCGATGACGGTGACGCTCGCCGGAATGGTCACCTCGGTGAGTGAGACGCAAAGCGCGAAGGCGGAATCTCCGATCGAAGTGACGCTGTCCGGAATCGCGACGCTCGTCAGGGCGCGGTTCCAGAAAAACGCCTCCTTCCCGATCGCGGTGACCGGTTTGGCGACCGGCGCAGACTCGCCACCCGCGACGCCGGGCACCTCGATGGAGCGTGGGATTGTCACGGCCTGATCTTGTCCGGTGTAGCGGGTGATCGTGATCGAGGCGCCTTCGTCGGAGTACTCGAAGTAGCCGGAGGTGGCGCCCGGCGCTCCGTGCGCGAGAAAGAGCGCGAAGAGGCCGCCGAGCACCGTGTGCCGGCATCGCGGGGCCGGAGACCACGAGCGGACGGAAACGGCCCGACTGCGACCCGCGCCCAGGGCGAGCGGGATGCCGCCGCCGGCAAGAACGCGGGCCAGGGCGACGACGCTCTGCTGCAACAAGGCGAGACACCGGAGGAGCGAACTCGATTTCATCGCTGCAGCCTGCCGCTCCGGTTTCGACAATCAAATACGAAAGCCGGGCGGTTTTGCGTCTGCGGAGGCGTGGTCCGAGAGCGGGCCCGTTCCTGCGCATGGATCCTGTGGTCCCCTTGTGCTACCGAGTTTGCAGCGGTGGCGCTCACGTTGTTGGCGCGGCACCGCGACAGCGCAGGGTGCCCGGGCCTTCGGCGGCGTCGTTCCGAGGTGACGCTGCGGCGGGTGTGTCCGCTGCCACAGGCGGGCTGCGAGGACCGTAACGCAAGGCATTCCGCCACCGCGGGAGTTGGGTCGGTGAACGGAGGGCCGAAAGATCGGAAGCGCAACGCTTCCGCTAATCGGAACCCTATCGGCGCCGCCTACTTCACGAAAACGCGGTAGGACCAGGGCGGGAGTTCGAGCTCGCTGGCGGCGGTCAGCTCGGCGTGTTCGCCGGTGAAATACTCGGTGTAGCGGCCGGGGAAGAGCGTCTCGGAGAACTTCACCTTCTGCGGGGTCTTCGAGAAGTTGAACACGGCGAAGACCTTGTCGGTGTCGTTGCGGCGGACAAAACTGAGCACGGCGTCGGGCGCGGTGTTGGGCACGTGGATCATGAGGGCGCCCCAATGGCCGTTCCAGAGCGTCGAGTTGGCCTTCTTCAGCGCGAAGAGCTTCCGGTAGAGCTCGCCGACCGGGTGGGCGCGCCACTCGATGGGATCCTTCTCGAAGAACTTCAGCCGCTTGGTCTCGCCGGCCTCCTGGCAGCCGTAGATCATCGGGATGCCCTCGCCGACGACGGAGAGCACGATCGCGGCGTCGAGGCCGGCGCCGAACTGCTCGGGACCGGTGCCGTCCCAGGCGTTCTTGTCGTGGTTGCTCACGAAGGTCAGGCGCATGCAGCCGCGCGGGAAGAGACCTTCGTTCTCGGAGTAGTAGCCGATGAGCGCGCCGAGGCCCGCCTTGCCGGCGGCGACGGCGTGCATGGCTTCGTACCAGCCCCAGGCGTAGGTGGCGTCGAACGCTTCGGCGTGGAGGTCGCGCGTCTGCGCCTCGGCGAGGAGGAAGACGGGCTTGATGGTGTCGAGCTCGCGGCGGACGTTGTTCCAGAAATCGAGCGGGACGAAGCCGGCGACATCGCAGCGGTAACCGTCGATGTCGGCCTCGGTCACCCAGTACTTCATCGCGCGGGTCATGTACTCGCGCAGGCCGGCTTGGCCGTAGTCGAGGTTGATGATGTCGGTCCAGTCGAACCACGGCGTGGGGCGGAAGTCACCCTTCCAGTCGCGCTGGTACCACTCGGGGTGTTCCTGCACGAGCGGGTTGTCCCACGCGGTGTGGTTGGCGACCCAGTCGAGGATGACGCGCAAGCCGAGTCCGTGCGCGGTGGCGACGAAGCGCTTGAGGTCGGCAAGTGTGCCGAACTCGGGATTCACGCCGAAGTAGTCGCGCACAGCGTAGGGGCTGCCGAGGACGCCCTTGCGGTTCTTCTCCCCGATCGGGTGGATCGGCATGAGCCAGACGATGTCGGTGCCGAGGGCCTTGATGCGCGGGAGCTCCTTCTCGGCTGCCGCGAACGTGCCCTCGGCGGTGAACTGCCGGAGGTTGATCTGGTAGATGGAGGCGTCGCGGGTCCACTCCGGGTGCTGCACTCGGACGTAGGGAATCGGCTGATAGCGGTCCGGCAGTGTCGCGGCGGCGGGCGCGGTGTCGCGGGCGGCCACGGGAAGGGTCGCGGCCGCGAGCAAGGCGGCGAGGAACAACGAGGAGAGGGAGCGCATGGCAGAGGAGTGGGTCAGGAGTTGACGGGGGTGGCGGGCGTCTCGCGCGGGACGAATTGGAGCGCGAGGGCGGCGACCAGGAAGGCGCCGCCGCCGAGCATGACCACCGGCAGGGCGCGGCCGCCGAGGAGGTGTTCGACTACCGAGCCCAACACGGTGGCGGCGAGGATCTGCGGCAGGACGATGAAGAAGTTGAACACGCCCATGTAGAATCCCATGCGGTCGGCCGGGATCGCGTTGGCCAGCAGGGCGTAGGGCATCGAGAGGATCGTGGCCCAGCCGACGCCCACGAGTGCCATCGAGAGGAGCAACGCCTCGGGCTGTTTCCACACTCCGACGGTGAGCAACCCGACGGCCGCGCAGAGCAGGCCGGTGCGATGCATGGCGTGGGCGGAGAGGCCGCGCTTGGCGAGGGCGACCAGGAGGAAGGAAACACCGAACGCCACCGCGTTGTAGGTGCTGAAGCAGACCCCGCCCCACTCGACGCCGCGCTGGTACTCCGGGCTGCCCGGCGTGCCGCCGAACACTCCGCGCGCGATCGCCGGGGCGAAGTAGATCCACATGCAGAACAGCCCGAGCCAGGTGAAGAACTGCACAACGGCGAGGCGGCGCATCACCGGGGGCATCTCGCGCAGGCCGTCCCAAATGCCGCGGAAGAGCGCGAGCTCGCCGCGCGGGGCGTCGGCGGCGGGGGGATGCTCCTTGGTGGTGAGGATCGTGTAGAGGACTGCGCTGATGAAGACCGCTGCCCCGAGATAGAAGGAGAGATGCACGGAGCGCGGAATCAACGAGCCGGCCTCGGCGCCGCCGGCGACACCGAGGTGTGTGAGCAGCCACGGCAGTGAGGAGGAGAGCACGGCGCCCAGACCGATGAGAAGGCTCTGCATCGCGAAGCCGACCTTGCGTTGGTGCTCCGGCAGCAGGTCGCCGACGAACGCCCGAAACGGCTCCATGCTCACGTTGACGGAGGCGTCGAGGATCCAAAGCAGGCCCGCGGCCATCCAGAGCGTCGAGGAGTTGGGCATCGCGATGAGCGCGAGGCTGGCGAGGATCGCGCCGACGAGGAAGTACGGGCGGCGGCGGCCGAGGCGCGTCCACGTGTGGTCGCTGTAGTAACCGATGATTGGTTGCACAATCAGGCCGGTGACCGGGGCGGCGAGCCAGAGCAGCGGGATGGCGCTCTCGCTGGCGCCCAGATACTGGTAGATGGCACTCATGTTGGCCATCTGGAGGCCCCAGCCGAACTGGATGCCGAGGAAGCCGAAGCTCATGTTCCAGATGGCCGGCAGAGAGAGGGGACGAAGGGAGCTCATGGGACGAGGGGTTCGCTGTAGTCGCGGAAGACGCGGTCGCCGGTGCGTTCGTAGAGTTCGATCCAGTGCCGGAGGGTGGCGGTGCGGGTGGCGCTGACGCTGGCGAGTTCGGCGGCGGTGAAGCGCCATTGCCAGTTGCCGTCGGTGGTGCCGGGGCGGTTCAGGGTGGCTGCGGCGGGAAGATCGAGCAAGTCCTGCATCGGGATGACCGCGAGCCGCGAGGGCGTGGCCAGCGCGGCACGGATCATCGGCCACGCGGAACGCGAGCCGCCGAGCTGGTAGTAGTCATCGACCTTCTCGCGGTAGGGCGACTGGAGGCTCTCGAGCCAACCGCGGGTGGTGAGGTTGTCGTGCGTGCCGGTGTAGGCGACGCTGTCGGCGGGGTAGAAGTGCGGCAGGTTGACGTTGTTGGCGTCGTGCCCGTAGGCGAACTGGAGCACGCGCATCCCGGGCAGGCCGGCGTCGCGGCGCAGGGCGACGACATCCGGACCGATGTAGCCGAGGTCCTCGGCGATGATCCGCGCCTCGGGCAACGCCTCGCGCACGGCCTGGAAGAACGCGAGGCCGGGCCCCTTCAGCCAGCGGCCGCCCCGGGCGTCGGGCGCACCGGCGGGAATCTCCCAATACGTGTCGAAACCGCGGAAGTGGTCGAGGCGGATGATGTCGTAGAGCTCGAAGGCGGAGCGGAGCCGGTCGAGCCACCACTTGTAGCCGGTGCGCGCGAGATGCTCCCAGTCGTAGAGCGGGTTGCCCCACAGCTGGCCGAGCGCGGAGAAGTAGTCCGGCGGCACGCCGGCGACGGCGAGCGGCAGGCCGTGGACGTCGAGCCGGAAGACGGAGCGGTTGCGCCAGGTGTCGGCGCTATCGAGCGCGACGAAGATCGGCACGTCGCCGATGATGCCGACGTTCCGCTCGCGCGCGTATTCCCGCAGGCGGTGCCACTGGGTGAAGAAGACGTACTGGTAGAAGGAGTGGCGCTCGGCGTCGCGAAGCACGGAGTCGGGAAGCAGGCGGTGGAGTTCCTTCGTCCAGTTGCGGTAGGGGGCGGACCACATCGTCCACGGGTAACCGCCGAAGTGGGACTTTAATGCCATGAAATCGGCGTACGATTCGAGCCAGCCCGAGTGGCGGTGCCGGAACTCCGCCCATGGTTCCCCGCCGGGGAGCGCCTCGCGCCCGGAGGCGGCGAAGCGGTCGTAAGCCTTGGCGAGCACGGGCCAGAAGAGCTCGTAGAGCCGGCCGTAGTCGGCGGTACCGGCGGGCAGGTCGCGGAGCGGTGCGAGGTCGGTCGCGTCGAGCAGGCCGGCGGCGACGAGCTCGCCGAGATCGATGAAGTAGGGATTGCCGGCGTTGGCGGAGAAGAGCTGGTACGGCGAGTCGCCGTAGCCGGTCGGGCCGAGCGGACAGATCTGCCAGTGACGCACGCCGGCGGCGGCGAGGAAATCGACGAAGGCGCGCGCGCCGGGGCCGAGGTTGCCGATGCCGTAGTCGCCGGGAAGACAGGAGACGTGGGCGAGAACGCCGGCGCTGCGGATCGTGAGCCAGGTGGGTGGCGGGTTTTCCATGGCGAAAAGGGGGTTAGCGGAGTTCGAAGAGGTGCGCGCGGGCGTCGTCGGCGAGGCGCAGCGTGACGACTCCGGCGGAGTCGCGGAACCAACCGGGGCCGGTCATGGCGGGCGCGATCGCGGGGAAGGGGCGGCCGTCGAGCGTGACGGTGGAGACCGCGTGCCCGGAGTGGAGGCGCAGTTCGAAGTTGCGGGGTGCCGGCTGGTAGGGGCCATCCGGGGCGGCGAGCGCGAGGCGCACCGAGTCGCGGTCCGTCGTGCAGGTCACCTGCGTGCGGCGGAACTGGCCCTTGCGGTAGGCGGGGCTGGCCCCGTCGTCCTCGTAGAGCGAACCGGTGGCAGCGCCCGTGGCTTCGGGATAGACATCGAAGCGGAGCGGGTTCCACGGCTTCTCATCCACGTGGTTCATCGCGATCGTCGACGGAACGATGCTGCCGCCGCGGACGAAGAGCGGCACGTGGTCGAGCGGCGCCTCGGCGCGGAGGAGGCGCCCACCCTCGGTCGCGGCGCCGGTCCAGAAGTCGTACCAGCGGCCCGCGGGCAGGTAGACCTCGCGGGCCCGTTCGTTGGCGTGCAGCACGGGCGCGGCGAGCAAGGCGTCACCGATCATGAACTGGTCGTCGAGCGTGGCCGTGTTGGGATCGTCCTGAAAGTTCAACACCAGAGGACGGAAGAGCGGCACGCCGGTGCGGTGCGCCTCCTCGAGGGTGGTGTAGAGGAAGGGCAGGAGCTGATAGCGCAGGCGGAGGTACTTGCGGACGATGTCGGTGTAGACGGGGCCGAAGCGCCACGGCTCGTGGTCGTAGTTGTCGATCGCGGCGTGGTTGCGCAGCAGCGGCGCGAGGAAGCCGACCTGGTAACTGCGCACGAGCAGCTCGGGTGAGGCGCGGCCGATGAAGCCGGGGATGTCGGCGCCGACGAACGCCTCCCCGGAGAGGCCGAGCGAGGCGAACATCGGGATGTTCAGTGCGAGCGACTCCCAGGTGGCGTTGTTGTCGCCGGTCCAGACCGTCGCGAAACGCTGGATGCCCGCGTAGCCGGCGCGCGTGATCACGAAGGGACGGCGATCGGGCTGCAGCCGCTCCAGCCCCTCGTAGGTGGCGCGGGCCATGTTGAGCGCGAAGAGATTCCGGTGGCGGCCGTAGGTGGACTTTGCGCCGTGGTCGTCGAACACGACATCGGCCTGCGTGGCGCCGGTCTTGTCGATAAAGTCGGACGGCTCGTTCATGTCCGTCCAGATTCCGGCGACGCCGTGGTCGAGGAGGGAGCGGTGGAGGTCGCCCCACCAGCGGCGGGCGTCGGCCCGCGTGTAGTCGACGAAGACGGATTTTCCGGGCCAGACCTCGCCGACATAAAGGGTGCCGTCGCGGCGCCGCAGGAAATAGTCGTGGGCGGCGCCCTGGTTGTACACGTAGTAGCTTTCGGCGTGCGATCCGAGCTCGGGGGCGACTGCACGGTCGGTGGCGCCGGCGGCCGGCGGTTGGAGCTTCACGCCGGGATCGACGATTGTGACGACCTTCACGCCCTGCGCGGCGAGTCGGGCGGTGAGCGCGGAGGGATCCGGGAAATGCGCGGGGTCCCAGGTGAAGACCCGGTAGCCGTCCATGTAGTGGATATCGAGATAGAGGACGTCGAGGGGCAGGTCGTGGCGGCGGTAGGTCTCGGCGATCTGCGCGACCATCGTGTCGGGATAATAGCTGTAACGGGACTGCTGGTTGCCGAGCGCCCAGCGCGGCGGAAGCGGCATGCGGCCCGTGAGCTCGGTGTAGCGGCCGAGGATCTTCTTCAGGGAGGGACCGTGGAAGAAATAGTAGTCGATCTCGCCGCCCTCGGCACCGAAGACCGCGGCCTCCTGGCCGCTGCGGCCGAGGTCGAAGATCGTGCGATGGGAGTTGTCGTAGAAGATGCCGTACGCGCGGCCGTCCTCGCAGCCGAGATAGAAGGGGATGCTCTGGTAGATCGGGTCGGTGCCTTCGACGTAGCCCGGGGTGTCGGAGTTCCACATCGTGAAGGCGCCGCGGCGCTTCTCGAGCGGGGCGGCCTTCTCGCCGAGGCCGTAGAAGCGTTCCTCAAGGCCGAGCGTCTTGGCGACCTCGAGCCGGCCGGTGGCGGCGTCGCGCGCCATGGGGCGGGCGTCGGCGTTGAGCACGCGCCCGGTGGCGGGATCGCGGAAGGAGACCAGCAGCGGCGAGCGCCGGACCACGACCTCGAGTTCCGCGGTCGCGAGCGTGATGCTCGGCGTATCCTCGCGGAGCTGCCACGACACAGGCTCCCACTCGGTGCGCGCGATCGCCCACGAGTGGGCTGGCGCTTCGGGTTGGCCGGAGAAGCGGGCGCGCACGCGCACCAGGTCCGGCGCCAGCACGCTGACGTGCACGGTGGTGCCGTCCGTGGTGGTGAGCTCGACGCCGCGGTCGTGGCGGACGAGGGCGAGGACGTCGCCGGCCGCCCGGGGGGAGGTGGCGCCGAGGAGGGCGGGACAAGTGAGGACCGCGAGGCCCGTGAAGAAAGAAACGCAGGCGCGCATGGCGGGGGAAAGGGGAGGGCGCCGGACCGGTCGGATCCGCGCGCCGGGGGAGCTGCGGGCCCCCGCGTGAACCCCGCGGGCCCCCGGACGGTACGGGCAA